>JACDGM010000194.1 GCA_013815325.1 Chthoniobacterales bacterium | reverse complement strand
GCCCATGCTTCCAGCACGACCATCGGCAACCCTTCGCTGAACGAGGGTAAGACAAATGCGTCGCAATGACGGTAACAGGAGGCCTTGGCCTCACCGAACTGTGGGCCAAGGAAAATCACCGAAGCGCTCTTAGCCCGAAATTTGGCCGATGAATCCCCCTTCTCCCTATCAGTGTCCCGCGCATCTGCCCAGATGATCCCGAGTTGATCGCAAATGGCCTTCAGCTCAGCTTCGTGTTTCCCCTGTTCCCATCCGGCGATAGCTAGCGCCCATAAGTCCGACCCGGTGCTCTGCGGCCATGCCCGGATCAAGTTTTCCAAGCCTTTCTTGGGATGTATTCGGCTCAGAAATAGCAGCACTTTGCGTCCCGGTTCCACCAGCTCGGTCCACGGCGCAATTCCAGTCTTGCGCTCCGCGCCTGGCGCCGGCAGGTCCACGCCATTCGGAATCACTACCACCGGGTTCTTGATACCTATCCGGCGGATGGAGCGCGCTTCTGATTCACACAAGGCGCGAATGCAACGTGCGCCACGGAGGTGATTCGTCTCGTACATTGCGTAGGCGATCACCTTCTTCCACCGTTGATTACGCACCGCCCATGGATCCACCATTCCGTGGGGCGAGATCATGTAAGGGACACGATTTTGCTTGCAGTAAACCGCGGTTGCTATACTCGGATAAAGCCAGATTCCGTGAGTATGAGTCAGGTCCGGCCGGTAACTCTTGAGCACATCAAGAAAACCGGGCGAATAACCGAAGTAATGAGGCCAGCTGCGTGGAAAAACATCGACCGGGACAGGATACCAGGCTCCGAGATCCTGATCGGTGAACTCGTCCCGGGCAGTCAAGACCCGCACCTCCACTTGCGCGGCGGCAAGTGATTGCACCAACCGGCGCACGCTTTCATGCAGTCCCCCGGCCTTGCGCGAAATCGAATCTGTCAGGTTGGCCGTGCGAATCATCGGCGGATCAAAACTTCCAGAAGCATTGAATCGAGCAGACCCATCCGCCTTGGTCCCGCCTCGATCGCGGCCCGCGCGGTCGCTTCCAAACTATGCGCGAAGCGCTCCGGCCCCCATTGCGCGATGATGTCCTGACTGGCCTCCCCCATTGCCGGGAGACGCGAGGGCGCCGTCGCCATCTTCAGCATCAGCCCGGCTAGCTGCTCAATGTTTTCCGGATCAAAGGCGAAGCCGTTTCGCCCTTCCTGCACCAGGTCGGGAGCACAACCGCAGCGATTCGACACCAGCACTGGCAACCCGGAGGCCATGGCTTCATTCACCACCAGCCCCCATTGCTCGGTCGTGCTGGCATGCACGAAGGCACTTGCCAGTCCGTAGTAAGTTGGCAGCTCGTCGTACTGCTTAAAGCCGGGAAGTTGAACGTGGTCGTGCAAGTTGAGCGTTGCTCGCCACGGTGTAGCCCGTTCCGGACAGAGGCGGGAGCGTTCAGAGTTGAGAGTTTCCCGGAGCGGCCCGTCCCCCAGCAAAACTAAGTCCCACACTTCTACTTTCTCCCTTCGACTTTCTACTTCCGTTTGCTTCCGATATTCTGAATATGCTTTCAGCAAACGGAACAGATTCTTCTTCTCGATGAATCGCGCTGAAGCGAGGAAGTAGCTTTCCGGCAGCTCATACTTTTTTCTTAATTCCTCCTTCTTACTTCTTACTTCCTTTGCGCTCCGCGCGAAGTAATCGTTGTCCACTGCATCATAGCCCAGGAAACTCCTGTCTGACGACATACCCAGCTCTTCGAGGTATCTCTGATGACTCTGTCCGCCGACCAGAGCGGTCGAAAACAACCTGACGATCCTGCGCTTGATTCTCTCCCGCCATCCCACGCGTGGCTCGTCCAGTGCGGTGCTTTCCGACATCAAAACGGCCGGCGTGGCGGTCTCCGCGCACCATCGAAGCGCAGCGAAGGCGCCATTGTTCGACCAACCCGGGATCGCAACCACTTCAGGTTCGCAATCGGAGAGGGCAGATCGCATCCGCGCCATTACCTCTTTTGGACTTCTCCCGCGACTCTCTCCCTCCGGGAATAGAGTTATGCGTCTATAACTCTCGGAAGGCTCCACCTTCGACCAGGCATACTCCCTCGTCTCAGCGGCCATCTCAATCGCCACGACCTCGAGACTTCGGGCGGCTGCTTCGAGCCTTGCGCAATGATACGGCCCGAATCGATGAAAGATGACTGCTACCCTCACCGGACGGACGGTTTGGGTAGAGGCGGCGCAACAAGCACTGGCGCGCTCGCTGGCTGCACCCGGGCGTAGAGGCCAATGAGTCCAATGAAGATCAGACCGTAAAGAAATCCCGGCAAGAAATCGATCGTCTCATGAGTCACAGTCCTCATCGCAGAAGTCGTCACCTCGATGTAGAGAATTTGCGCGACGGTGCCATTGACATGGTTTGCCGCTGTCCAAAGGCTTTTGAAGAGATAAGCGATCGCCGCGAAGACCAGACAACCCAAATAGCCGAATTGATTGAAGGAATCTCCAATGCCCGTGACCGTGGAGCCAGCTGGTGGCCTGGCACCCAGAACGTCTTCGATAAAATCCCCCATATCCCTGCGGGATCCGCCGATCATGAGAGAGGCCTTAAGACTCTCTCCAACGAATTGTGCCGGGACAAAACGAAAAACGACTGTATTCCAATAGCCGCCTCCAAATTCGTAACCTCCGGTGGCTTGAGTGGCCGCGATCAACGTCGTGGCGTTTTTGAGCTCCATCACGGCATCCATGTCAAAGAAGTCTGCAAACTGCTCTTCGAAATCGATTGATTTCAAGGCTCCCAACGGATCATCCGCGGCCAGCTTTCGATACTCACCAGTCAGGGGAATGGCGATGATCCCTCCCACAATCGCCGCGAGGACGATCA
>JACDGM010000011.1 GCA_013815325.1 Chthoniobacterales bacterium | reverse complement strand
GGTCACGCGCACGGCGTCATCGGCTGATTGCGCGAAGAGCGGGCCCGCGATGAGGAGTAACGCCACAGGCGCGAGTTGAGCGAATAGGGTTCGACACATACGCGGGCGCGGAAAGTTACGAGCGCAAGAAAACGACGCAAACACGCTTTTATTTTATTGACCGGCACAAAACGTGGTGGTTTAAAGTGGAGGAAAGTGGATTAGTGTGGAGTACTGATCCTTTCAACATGGACTCTGCCTCGTTATCTCAAACTTTCTTCGCCGGAGAGTTTCGGCATCAGATCGACGAGAAACATCGTGTGACCATTCCATCGCGCTGGCGGCGCAATGGTGGAGTCGAGGAGTTTCTTCTCGTGCCCGAGCAGAATTTGCAATGCCTGCTCGTTATGTCGCCTAACGAATTCGGTCGCCTAGGCGCTTCCGCCGCGAATGCCGCGGGGCTGTCGGCCCGCGACGTGCGCGTTTTCCAACGCCAGCTCCACGCCCGCGCGCAACACGGCTCCGCCGACAAACAGGGCCGCCTCCTTTTGCCCGATGACCTATGCAAACAACTCGATTTGAAAGGCGAGGTCGCGCTCGTGGGCGGCGCCGGCCGTTTCGAAATCTGGAACCTCGCTCGCTGGAAACGTGCGCATCAGGACGAACATCCCACCTACCAGCATGTGGCCAATCTTGTCGGTTTATAGCGAGCGATGACTGTCATGGACGCATCGTTATTTGAGAGAGAAGTCCGGTTCTCAACCGGGTCGGCTATCATCAAGGAGGAGGCGCAGGAAATGGAGGATTTCAGCTATCACCGTCCGGTTCTTGTGCGCGAAACCATCGAGCTGCTCGCGCCCCGCGCCGGCTCGCTCATTCTCGACGGCACCTGCGGCGGAGGCGGTCATACTGAAGCTATCTTGCGCGCTGGAGCCGACGTCCTCGCCTTCGATCAGGATCCCGAGGCGCTTGAGTTCGCGCGCGTCCGCCTAACGAACTTCGGAAGCCGTGTCACTTTGCAGCGCGCGAATTTTCGCGAGGCCGGCGCGGTCCTCGACCGGCTCGGCATCGCGCGCGTGGATGGCGCGCTTCTCGACCTCGGCGTTTCCTCGCGGCAGCTCGAGAACGGCGATCGCGGCTTCAGTCTTATACGCAACGGGCCACTCGATATGCGGATGGACCCACGCCATGAGCTGACCGCCGCAGAGGTCGTCAACAGCTACACCGAAGAAGATCTGACCCGCATTTTTCGCGAGCTGGGTGAAGAGCCGGCCGCGCGGCGCGTCGCCAGTCAGATCGTGAAAGCGAGAAAGGAAACGCCCTTTCGCGAGACGATTGCGTTCGCCAAAGCGATCGAAAAGATCATTGGCCGCCATGGGCGGCGTCATCCCGCGACGCAGATTTTTCAGGCGCTGCGAATGGAAGTGAACGACGAGCTGGGTGCCCTCGAAGAAGGATTGCGCGCGATCACGGCGCGGCTCGAACCCGGCAGCCGCATCGCCGTCATCACGTTTCATTCGCTCGAAGATCGGATCGTGAAAAACTTCTTCCGCGATCGCAACCGCGCCTGGCTGGACCGGCCGGAATGGCCCGAGCGCCGGCCCAATCCAGAACATGAACTGGAGTTGATCACAACGAAGCCGGTCGAGCCGGACGCGATCGAGCAACGAGCTAACCCGCGATCGCGCAGCGCCAAACTGCGTGTCGCCGAAAGGATCGGATGAACCGCCGGCGCCAGAAATTCAACTCAATCAACGCGCCCTCGCTCGCGCGCTGGATCGTGATCTTCATCTTCCTCGCGGCCACCGGCCTGAGCTACGTCTACCTCTCGGTGCAGTTGCACACCCTTGGGACCGATCGCAAAAAGATCGAGCGCGACCTGGTGGAAGTCCGGACCCAAAGCGAGGACGCGCGCGTCCAGATTGCAGCGCTCACCTCGCGCACGGCCCTGCAGCGCCGCCTGCAGGAAGGCTACCTCAAGATGATCCCGATAGCTGAGCAGAGCATCGTTAGGCTGAACCTGCCGTTGCGTCCGCTCAGCGAAGAAGGCCTCCAGGCGGTGGCGAACGAACGAGGCCGCCGATGAAGTGGAACGGCCGAACCCGCTGCGCCCTCGTTTGCCTCGGCTTCGCTGGCTTGTTCAGCCTTTTTTCCTTTCGCCTCGTTTACCTCCAGATGGTGCGACACGATTATTACGCCGCGCTTGCCGCCAGTAAAAACACCGCCCGGCAGGCCATCTACGCGGAGCGCGGTGCGATCTACGACACGAACAACGAAATCCTCGCGCAGAATGTCCCGGTCGAGAATGTGGTGGCCGACGCGAGCCTGATCAATGATCGCGACACGCTCGTCCCGCTGCTAGCCAGCGCGCTGAAACTTCCTCTCACTGAGATTTCCGAAAAGCTTGTGGCTGATCGCCGTTACATCGTTCTGAAGCGCGCACTTCCGGAAGCGGACGCGGTCTCGTTAGGCAAAGAGTTGAGCGAAAAAAAACTGCGCGGAATTCGTTTCGAGCGCGATCTTGTTAGGCTGTATCCGAACGGGCCGATGCTTTGCCACGTCATCGGTTTTTCCGATTTTGATCATCACGGCATTCAGGGCGTGGAGGCTTCGATGGACCGTTATCTGCACGGCGAGGACGGCTTTCGCGAGATCGAACACGATCGCACCGGCAAAGAAATCGTCCTTTACCGCGGGACGGAGCGACCGCCGCATAATGGCGACGACGTTCACCTAACGATTGATTTGAATTTGCAAAACATCGTCGAGAACGAGCTCGACGCCGCGATGCACGAATACACCCCGAAGAAGGCCACGATTATTTTGATGCGCCCGCAGACTGGTGAGATCCTCGCCATGGCCAACCGCCCGAATTTCGACATCAATCAGCGCGCCACGGCCCAGCCCGAGCAGATGAAAAACCGCGCCGTCATCGACATGATGGAGCCGGGTTCGACTTTCAAGATCGTCACCGTCAGCGCCGCCTTGAACGAACATAAGGTGACGCTCGACACGCCGATCTTCTGCGAAAATGGGCCGTGGCTTTACGGCGGCCGCTATCTCCACGATCACAAATATTACGGCGAGCTCCCCGTGCAGGATGTGCTCGTGAAATCGAGCAACATCGGCGCGGCGAAAATCGCGCTCATGCTCGGCGACCAGAAATTCTACGAATACATTCGCGCCTTCGGCTTTGGCGATCGCACCGGGATCGAGTTGCCGGGCGAGATCGGCGGGATGGTGCATTCGCCGCGCAGCTGGAGCAAGATTTCCATAACCCGCATCCCGATGGGCCACGAAGTCGCGGTCACGCCGCTGCAGATGCTCCTGGCCATGGCGACAGTCGCGAACGGCGGAAAACTGGTCGCGCCGCGCATCGTGAAATCGATCGTGGACGAGAAGGGCGAAGTGAAGAGCCGCCTTCAGCCGGCCGTCGTTAGGCAAGTCATTTCCAGGGAAGCGGCGGAGCAGGTAGCGCTCGCTCTCCGCGGCGTCGTGAGCGCGCGCGGGACAGCCGTGGAAGCCGCAGTGCCCGGATTCACCATCTCCGGAAAAACAGGCACGGCGCAGAAAGTTGACCCGAAGGGCGGCTACGAAAAAGGGAAGGAAATCGTCTCCTTCACCGGCTTCCTTCCTTCGGAAAATCCGGCCTTTGTCGGCCTCGTCGTGCTCGATGACGCCCACACCAAAACCGCCGAGGAAAACTACGGCGGCAAAGTCGCCGGTCCGATTTTCGCGCGCGTCGCCGAGAAGGCCGCGCGTTACCTCGATCTTGAGCCGCATGAGGAAGTTGGAAAGCAAGTCGCGGCGGGACGAGTCGCCCTAACCAATGCCCATCGCTGAGCCGCCGCGTCGCGCGTGTCCACACCTCATGCTGCTCAAAACGCTCATCGCGGCCATCCCGATTCGTCAGGTCATCGGTCTGCTCGATCGCGAGGTCGAGGGCATTTATTACGACTCGCGCCGCGTCCAAAAAAATGGCCTCTACGTCGCCGTTCGCGGGGCGAAAGTTGATGGCCACCAATTCACCAACCAGGCTATCGAGAGAGGCGCGACGACGATCGTGGTGGAACACCCGGAAACGCATGCCCGCGCAACCAGTCTCGTCGTCGACGACAGCCGCCGCGCGCTCGCCGACCTGGCCTTCGCCTTTTACAAAAAACCGGCGCTGCGTCTGAAAATGGCTGGTGTCACCGGCACCAACGGCAAGACCACGACTTCGTTTTTGCTCAAGCACATTTGCGAAAGCGCCGGCTTGCGCAGCGGCTTGATCGGCACCGTCCGCTATCAGATCGGCGAACGCGTTTTGCCCGCGACGCGCACTACCCCGGAGTCAGCCGATTTGCAGGAACTGCTCGCGCAGATGGTCAACGCCGGCTGCCACGCCGCGGTCATGGAAGTTTCGTCACATGCGCTCGCGCAGGAGCGCACCCGCGGGCTCGAATGGGACGTCGCGATCTTCACCAACCTGACCCAGGACCACCTCGATTTTCATCGGACGATGGAGGATTACTTCGAGGCGAAGGCGGGACTTTTCACTGGCCTAACGAATCAGCCTAACAAGAAGACAGCGGTCTCCGTCATCAACCTGGACGACCGTTATGGCGAACAACTGGTGAAGCGCCTCGGAGAAGACGCGCCGGTCGTGACCTACGGGCTCGCGCAGCGCGCCGATTTTCGCGCGTCGAATTACCGCACGGAGTTTGGCGGCACTTCTTTTCAGCTCGACGCTCGTGGCCGCAGCTATCTCGTGCGCGTGCCGCTCATCGGCCGCTTCAACGTCGCCAACGCACTCGCCGCCCTCGCCGCCGCGGTCTCGTTAGGCATAAATCTGCGCGACGCCGTCCTCAGCCTGAGCAAAGCTCCGCAGGTGCCGGGCCGCCTCGAGGCCGTGCCGGCGAAGCGGCAGTTCCAGATTTTTGTCGATTATGCGCACACCGACGACGCGCTCCTTAACGTCCTCAAAACTTTGCGCGAGCTGTCGCCCCGTCGCCTCATCTGCGTCTTCGGCGCGGGCGGCGATCGCGACCAGGAGAAGCGTCCGCTCATGGGCCGCGTCACCGACGAGAACGCCGACTACAGCATCATCACGTCCGATAATCCGAGAAAGGAAGATCCGCTCGCCATCATCGAGGAGGTGAAAAAAGGATTTCGCTCCGGCAACTTCGAAGCCGTGCCCGACCGCGCCGAGGCAATCACGCGGGCCATCTCGCTCGCGCAGCCGCGCGACATCGTCCTCATCGCCGGTAAAGGTCACGAGGCTTATCAGGAATTCGCCGATCACACCGTGCCCTTCGACGACCTGCAAGTGGCGCAACGTGCGCTCGAAAACCGACCGCTGGAATTTCAATGACCGCGAAGCAGCAAACGACGCTCGATTGCACCGCCCGGGTAGCGCATGCGTCTCGCGTGCTGGTTGCGGTGTTCCACCGCAACGAACTTTCCGGACGACATCCCCGTCACTCCGCGCGTCGCGGTAAGAAAAGTTCGCGACGGTGGAACACCGTCGCCAGCACACGAGACGTGTGCGCTACCCGGAGTGGGCGCCGCTGAACCATGGACGCGTTCGCTCTCGACGAGATCGCGCAGTTTGCCGGAGCCGTTAGGCAAAACGGCGACGGCGCACGGCTCATCGACAACCTGAGTACGGACTCGAGAACTCTGCGCGCAGGCGACCTATTCGTGGCGCTGCGCGGAGAAAACTTCGACGGTCACAGATTCGTCAGCCAGGCCGCCGAACGCGGCGCCGCGGGCGCTCTGGTCGAGAAAGGCTGGACCGGGAAAACGCCGTCCGATTTCGCGCTTCTCCGCGTCACCGATACCCTCGCTGCCTTTCAGCAGATCGCCGGAGAATATCGCCGCTCGTTAGACTTGAAAGTCGTCGCGATCACCGGCAGCAACGGCAAAACGAGCACGAAAGATTTTACCGCTTCGGTGCTCGTGCGCCGATTTCGCGTAACCAAGACCGACGGCAATTTCAACAATCACGTCGGCCTGCCCCAGACAATGTTGCGCGCGAACGCGGAGGACGAAGTCGCGGTCTGGGAGATCGGAATGAATCACCCCGGCGAAATCGCACCGCTCGCCGCGCTTGCGCGAGCGGACATCGCCATCATCACCAACATCGGCCTCGCTCATGTCGAGTTCATGGGCTCGCGCGCCGCGATCGCGCAGGAGAAAGGCGACCTCGCGGCGTCGTTAGGCCCTAACGGCACCCTGGTTTTGAACAGCGGCGACGAATTTGCCGCGGCCATCGCGGAGCGGACCGCCGCCAGAATCGTCTTTGCTGGCATCGAGCGCGGCGCGGTGCAGGCGAGTGAGATCGTGCAAACGGCGGACGGCGCCGAGTTCAGCATTTTGGAAGGCGCGCATCGCTGTCACGCGATCCTGCCCGTTCCCGGGCTGCACATGGTGCAGAACGCGCTCCTCGCGGTCGCCGCCGGCCGGATTCTCGGAGTGTCGCTCGAAGATTGCGCCGCGGGCCTTGCTTCCGCGCCTCTCACGAAAGCACGCCTCCAAATTATAAGCATCCGCGGTGTCCAATTCATTGACGACAGCTACAACGCCAATCCCGAATCAATGAAGGCTGCCTTGCGCACGCTCGCGGAACTGGAAACCGATGGCCAGCGCATTGCCGTCCTCGGGCAAATGGCGGAGCTGGGCGCGCAGTCGGCGCTCGGTCACCGCGAGGTCGGCGAAACTGCGGCGTCCTTAGGCATCGATCGCTTGATCGCGCTCGGCGAAGGTGGCCGCGAGATCGCGGCCGCCGCGAAAGACGCCGGCCTAACGAATAGTGTCGAAGTTTCTTCCGCGGAGGAAGCCGCCGAGTCGCTCGGCGATGCGCAGCCGGGTGATCTCGTGCTCGTCAAAGGCAGCCGTGCCGCCCGGACCGAGCGTGTGCTGGAGGAATTCGCCAAACGTCAAACCGAGGCCGGCTACGCCTCATGATGTATTTCCTACATCGCCTCTCCGGTGATTTCAAAGGCTTCAACGTCTTCTATTACGTCACCTTCCGCGCTGTCCTCGCGGCCGTCACCGCCTTTGCGCTTTCGCTCCTTTTCGGCAACTACGTCATCCGGAAATTAATCTCGCTCAAAGTCGGCCAGCCGATTCGGAGCGCGTCGGAGGTGCGGCGTCTCGCCGAACTGCACGGCGGCAAACAGGGCACGCCCACCATGGGCGGCGTGCTCGTCATCGGCTCCGTCGTGATCGCCTCCGTCATATGGGCGCGACCGGATAATCCCTTCGTTTGGCTCGCGCTCTTTTGCATGGTTTACCTCGGCGCGCTCGGCTTCGTCGATGACTACCTAAAGGTCACGAAGAAAAAATCGGACGGCGTCAGCGGACGGTTGAAGCTCGTCTTCCAAGTAATCCTGGCCGGGCTCGTCACCGCGTTTTTCCTTTTCAATCCGCTCATCGAAGTGCAGGCGCGCTCGCTTTACCTGCCGTTTTTCAAGATGCCGGTGATCGTGAACATGGGCGTGTTCACCTTCTTCTTTTTCGCGCTCGTGCTCGTCGGCGCTTCGAACGCAGTCAACCTCACTGACGGCCTCGACGGGCTCGCCATCGGCTGCACGATTACGGTCGCTTTTGCCTACGCGCTGCTCTCCTACGCGGCGGGCAATTTCCGCATCGCGCAATATTTGCAGGTCCCGTTTTACACCTACTCGGGTGAGCTCGCGATCTTCTGCGCGGCGCTCGTCGGGGCGGGTCTGGGCTTCCTTTGGTTCAACTGCCATCCGGCGAAAATTTTCATGGGCGACACCGGTTCGCTCGCGATCGGCGGCGCCATCGGCGTGGTCGCGATTTGTTGCAAACAGGAATTGCTCCTCGCGGTCGTCGGCGGCGTCTTCGTAATCGAAGCGGTCTCCGTCATTCTGCAGGTGCTCAGCTTCCAGCTCACCGGCAAACGACTCTTCGCGATGTCGCCGATCCATCACCATTTCGAGCTGAGCGGTTGGAAGGAAAACACCGTCATCGTCCGATTCTGGATTCTCTCGATCGTCTTCGCGCTCCTCGGGCTCGCCACTTTGAAATTGCGATGAGGCGTCAAACAAAAGCAGTTGTCATCCTGAGCCGGCGCAGCGCGGCGAAGGACATCGCAAGCGTCTTTCGACATCCCTTTTCGAGCACGATGCCGAGCTACACCTGCGAGGTCCCTCGCTGCGCTCGCGATGACAGGAGAAGGCCGCGATGAAGCCCGATTATCGCAACAAAAACGTCGCGGTCCTCGGCGCGGGCCGCAGCGGAAAAGCGGCCGCGCTTTTGCTCGCGGAAGAAGGCGCGCGCGTCACCATGCTCGACAGCGCGCCTGAGGAAAAACTGGTCGGCCTCGACCCGTTGCGCGCGAAAGGCGTTTACCTGCTTTGCGGTCCGGCCGCGAACGAAGATCCGGTCGTTTACGATCTCGGCGTGCTCAGTCCCGGGATCGATCCAGAGTTGCCTCTGGCCCGGAATTTCTCTCGGAAAAACATCCCGGCGATTGGCGAACTGGAGTTGGGCTGGCAATTCTGCCGCGTCCCCGTGATCGGCATCACCGGCACCAACGGCAAGACGACGACCACCGAATTGATCTCGCAAATGCTCAACGCTTGCGGCCAGCGCACGGTCGCCTGCGGCAACATCGGCAAGCCGCTCGTGGAAGCCGCGCGCGAGCGTGATGATCTCGATGTTCTCACCGTCGAAGTCAGCTCCTTCCAGCTCGAGACGATTCGCGAATTTCATCCCGAGATCAGCGTCTGGCTCAACTTCGCGCCCGACCATCTTGATCGTTATCCCTCAATCCGCGAATACCGCGAAGGGAAGCTGCGCATCTTCAAAAACCAAACCGCTGACGACACTGCTGTGGTCAACGTCTCGGAAAATCTCCCGGCAATCGCGCCGCGCATCACGACCTTTAGCGCCTGGACGAACGACGGCGACTTCTCGTTAGGCGACGGCTGGATCGTCTATCGGCAGGAGCCGGTTCTGCAGCTTTCGGAAGCGCATCTTTCCGGGCCGCATAATGCCGAGAACATGATGGCCGCGCTCGCCGTCGGCCGCGTCCGCGGCCTGTCCTTTGGCGAGATGGTCCCGCCGCTCTGCGCCTACCGCGCGCAGTTGCATCGCTTGGAATTCATCCGCGAAATCGGCGGGATCGATTACGTCAACGACTCGAAGGCAACCAATCTCGACGCGCTCGAAAAAGCGCTCCTCAGCGCGACCAAGCCGATTGTGCTCATTGCCGGGGGGAAGGACAAGGGCTTCGCCTTCGACTCCATCGCGCCGCTCGTGAGGGAAAAAGTGCGGGTCGCCATTCTCATCGGCGAAATCGCCGGGCGCGTTGCGGAAGACTGGAAATCGGCGACGGAATGCGAAGTGGCGAATTCGTTAGGCGCAGCCGTCGAGAGCGCCCACGCGGTCGCGCAAAAGGGCGAAACCGTCCTTTTCTCCCCCGGCACTTCTTCCTTCGACATGTTCAAAAGCTATGCCGACCGCGGCGATCAATTCCGCGCCCTGGTCCGGGGCCTGCCCGACTCATCTCTATGAAAATACCCACCATCCTCATACGAAAAAAGAAGCTCAGCGCCGCGACCGCGCGGCCCTCGCGATCGCCCGGATTTACCGGCGAAATGGATTACGAACAGATGGCGGAGCCGAACATGAAGTTGTCGCGCGCGCTCCTCATTGTGCTTTTTCTCCATGTCGTGGCGGTGGCGGGTATCGTCGCCTTCAACACCATCAAAACGCGGGAGAGCGCCGCGCCCGAAACGGTCGCTCCCGCAGTCGCCGCAAGCGAAGCTTCCGCACCGCCGATCGCGGCTTCGAAGCCAAGCGCGCCTAACGACACCGCCCAAGTCCCGGTGCTGCCCGTGCCGAAGCCGGCGCTGAAAAACGTTGAGCCGGGAAAGAACACCGTAAAAGATTCCGGCAAAATCTACACCGTCGCGAAACACGATAATCCGGTCACGATCGCGCGACGCTTGAAAGTCTCCGAAGCGGATCTGCTCGAGCTGAATCAGATCACCGACCCGCGCAAATTGCAGATTAACCAGAAGCTGCGCATCCCGGAGCGAACGACTTCGTCCAAATCCAAGCCCGACTAGCATGGCGAAAAAGCGAGAGAGTTTCGAAACGCCCCGGAGGGACATGCTCCCGCCTCCGTCGAGGACGGGCTACGCCGTGGCGAGTCCGCATGTCCAGGATCGTTCTGGGGAGCGTTGCCGCTACGTTTCCGCGAGGTCCGAAACAAACTGGGCATGCGGAAGCATGTCCCTCCGGGGCGGAAGCAGGAGCTTCCGCTCGGGGAGTGAAATCGCCTAACGAACTACCCAATGCATCGGAAGAGCGCTTACATCTTATTTCTCGCGGTTCTCGGGCTCCTCGCGATCGGCGCGGTTATCATTTACAGCACGGGCGCCTTCGCGCGCGACAGCCGCGGCGACTCCCTTTTCTTCATCAAGAAACACGCGGTCTGGCTCGGCATCGGCCTCGCGTTCTGCTGCGCCGCGGCACTGATCGACTATCATTTTTGGCAACGCACCTGGGCGATTTGGTTCGGGATCGCGTTGCTCGCGCTCGCCGTCTGTTTTTTTCTGCCGGCGAAAAACGGCTCGCACCGCTGGATCATTTATCACGGCTGGAGCGCGCAGCCTTCGGAGTTTGCCAAGCTCGCGGCCGTCTTCTTTCTCGCCTTCTGGTTCTCGCGTTTTGAAAAAGAGAGCGCCCGGATTTGGCGCGGTTTCATTCTTCCGCTGGCCATCATCGGGCTGCTCGTGTCCCTGATCGTGACCGAGGTCGATCTCGGCACGACCGCGCTCCTCGGGGCGACCACTTTCGTCGTCATGTTCATCGCCGGGACCAATCTCGCGCTCCTCGGCGCGCTCTCGTTAGGCGGAATCGGCGGGATTCTTTTTCTCGCCACCCACATCTCGGAACGAATGGCGCGGCTGACCGCGTTTCTCCATCCCGAGCAGTTTAAACAGGACGCCGGGCTCCAGCAAATGCAGGCCCTGATCGCGTGGGGGAGCGGCGGCATCTCCGGCCTCGGTCTCGGCAACGGCCGGCAGAAAATGCTCTACCTGCCCTACGCCCACACGGATTTCATCTTTCCCATTGTCGGCGAAGAGCTGGGGCTGCGTTTCAGTCTGCTCGTGGTTTTCCTCTTCGTCCTCGTAATCGTCTCGGGCCTAACGATCGCGCTGCACGCCAGGGATCGCTTCGGCTTGCTCCTCGCGAGCGGAATCGTCTCACTCCTCGCCTGGCAGGCGGCGATCAACATCGGCGTGGTCACCTCGCTCCTGCCTAACAAAGGCATGCCCCTGCCTTTCATCAGCTACGGCGGCTCGAATCTCATCGTCGCGCTTTTCGCTGTCGGGGTGCTCTTGAATATCTACCGCCAAGGCGTGCTCGAGCCGGTCGCGGCAAAGAAACAAATCCCCGTGCGCGTGCGAGTCACGCCGCGAATCTGATGACGCTATCAACTGTCATCCCGAGCGGAGCCGAAGGCGGAGTCGAGGGACCTCGCACGCCACGCGCGACGTCGCCTTCGCAGGCAGCGTCGGACTACGCTTGCGAGGTCCCTCGACTCCGCTGCGTTCCGCTCGAGATGACAGGGTGGAAGGGCCCGGCGATTTCGGAGGCGAAATCATGAACGTCGTGATTGCATGTGGCGGAACCGGCGGACACCTCTTCCCAGGCCTGGCCGTGGCCGAGGTGCTGCGCGATCGCGGGCATGAGGTTCTCGTTTTTATTTCCGAGAAAGAGATCGACACCCTCGCGGTCACCGGGCACCCGGATTTTCGCTTCGAGAAACTGCCGATCGTCGCGCTCCCATCGCCTTTCTCGCCCGCCATTTTAGGGTTCGTTAGGCGATTCAACGACAGCCTCGCGCTCTGCCGCGGCATTTACCGCAGTTTTCGTCCGCAAGTTATCCTCGGGATGGGAGGGTTCACCTCGAGCGCGCCGGTCCTCGCCGGGCGGATGCACGGGAGCACGACTTTCATTCACGAATCGAACGCCTACCCCGGCAAAGCCAACCGGCATGCCGCGCGCTTTGTCCGCGCCGTTCTCCTCGGCTTTAAAGAGTGCGCCACTTTTTTTCCGAAGATCCGGACGGAGTGGACGGGCACGCCGATCCGCTCCACTCTGCGCCGGATGGATCGCGCCGAGGCGCTCGTTAGGCTGGGTTTGCGTCCGGACGTGCCGACGCTCCTCGTGATGGGCGGGAGCCAGGGCGCGAGCGGGATTAATCAGGCGATGATCAAGGCGCTGCCCGCACTGCAAGGCGTAGCCTTGCAGGTGATTCACCTTACCGGTAACCGCGACGCGCGCTTGCTTGAGGATAATTACCGGCGCGAGAAAACCCCCGCGCACGTCGCCGCCTTTCATCATCGGATGGAGGAAGTTTACAGCGCAGCGGATTTCGCGATCACGCGCTCCGGCGCGGCGAGTCTGGCCGAGTTGGCCGCGTTCGCATTGCCCTCGCTGCTCGTCCCGTATCCCTACGCGGCCGACGATCACCAGACGCGCAACGCCGAGATATTCGTTAGGGCGAATGCCGCGGTCCTGCTCAAGGAAGCCGAGCTGGCCGACGATCTGCTTGGGAAAAAAATTCAACAGCTTTTGAGTGATCCGGCGACGCTGCGCAAAATGTCGGCGGCGGCCGCGACGCTCGCGCCCAAAAACGCGGCCAGTTTAATCGTGGATACAATGGAAAAGTACAGTCATCCGCATGATGCCGTCGCGGCCTGATCTCGATCTCCAGCGTTTCCTCACACAGGAGCGGCACGCCATCCATTTGATCGGCGTCGCCGGGAGCGGGATGAGCGGGATCGCCGCCCTCCTGCTCGAGCTCGGGCACGACGTGCGCGGTTCCGACAAAGTGCGCACCCTCGAGACCGAACGTCTCTCACAGCTCGGGCTCCGCGCCTTTTCACCCCATTGCGTCGAGGATGCGGCGGACGCGGAGCTGGTCATCTATTCGTCGGCGATCAAGGAAGACAACTCGATCTTGATTGATGCAAGGGCACGCGGGGGCCCGGCGATTCGCCGCGCCGAAGCGCTCGCCGCGATCATGCTCGGCAAACGCGGGATCGTCATCGCAGGGATGCACGGCAAGACGACGACCGCGGCGATGGCAGCGCACGTCTTACGTGGTGGGCAACTGCATCCGTCGCATTACGTCGGCGCGGAAATTCCAATCCTCGGGAGCAACGCGCACTGGGACTCGTTAGGCGAATATTTCGTCGCGGAAGGCGACGAGAGCGACGGCACCCTGCAACTTTTCCACCCGGAGCACGCCCTTATCCTCAACGTCGAGGAAGAGCATCTCGACTTCTACGCGGACCTGGCCGCGATCGAGACCGTCTTTGTCAAGCTGCTCGCGCAAACTAGCGGCACCGTTTTCTATTGCGCCGACGACGCGCACGCGGCCCGGATCTGCGGCGCGCGCGCGAAGGCGATCTCTTACGGCTTCGGCGAAAGCGCGCGCTACCGCGTCAGCGGACTCGAGCTGCACGATTTTGCGGCGACCTTTTGCGTGGAGCGGGACAAAGAAAAGCTGGGCGAAGCGACGCTCAACGTCCCCGGGAAACATAATGTGAGCAACGCGCTCGGCGTCATCGCACTGGCGACGGAACTGGGCGTGCCTTTCGAGAAAGTCGCGAAGTCGTTAGGCAATTTTCGGCACGCGCGACGGCGTTTCGAGATCAAGTACCAAAGTGATCGTTTTCTCCTGGTCGACGATTACGCGCATCATCCGACCGAGATTCGCGCGACCCTCGCGACGGCCAGGTCCGCCGGGCGCAATCGCGTGCTGACGATGTTCCAGCCGCATCGTTATTCCCGCACCAAAGCCCTCCGCCGTGAGTTCGGCTCCGCCTTCGACGAGACCGATTACATCTTCGTGACCGACATCTATCCGGCGAGCGAAGCGGCGCTGCCCGGAATCAGTGGCCAGACGATCGTCGATGAAATTTTGCAGCACGGACATCAAAACGTCGCTTACCAACCGAGGCTCGAGCAGCTGCATGGCGACCTCGGGCGGATTCTGGCGGAGGGCGATCTCGTGCTCAGTCTCGGCGCGGGCAATATTCACGAGCAACTGGCGAAACTGGCGGCCGAGTTGGTTATCCTGGAGAGGCTGAAGGAGATTGTCGGCGCGGAAGGGGAGGCACGGCTTTCCGAGCCGCTTGCGAAACACACGACCTTGCGCGTCGGGGGTCCGGCGCAATTTTGGGTGGAGCCGCGGAGCGAAGCGGCCTTCGCGGAAGTGATTCGGTTTTGCCGGCGGGAAACTCTGCCGCTTTTCGTCATTGGCCGCGGCTCGAATCTGCTCGTGCGCGACGGCGGCATTCGCGGCGTGGTTGTGCATCCAAGCGGCGGCGATTTCGAAACGATTGCAACATCGGGCCTGGAAGTGACCGCGGGCGTCGGTGTGAAATTGAAGCAGATCGCCTACGCTGGAAGAGCGGCGGGGATTGGCGGTTTGGAATGGATGGAAGGAATTCCCGGCGAAGTGGGTGGCGGCTTGCGGATGAACGCCGGCGCCATGGGCATGCAGATTTTCGATCAAGTGGTGCGGGTGCGTTACCTCGATGAGGATGGGGTCGCGCATGAGAAGGCGCCTAACGAATTGGAAGTCCACTACCGGCACGTCCCGTCGCTCGATGTTAACTTTGCCGTTTCGGCGGTTTTTCGCGGGGAAAAATCGAGCGCTGAAGAAATCGTTAGGCGGCTGGACGAGTCGCAGGAAAAACGGCGCGGCACGCAACCGAGCGCGAGGAGCGCCGGCTGTATTTTCAGGAATCCGGCGACCTGTCCGGCGGGAAAATTGGTCGACGAGCTGGGGTTAAAAGATGCGCGGGTGGGGGACGCGCGGGTCTCGAAGGTGCATGGAAATTTTATCGTGAATGATGGGGGCGCGACGGCGGTCGAGATGCTGGAGTTGATCGACAGAATCAAGACCACGGCGCGTGAAAAGCGCGGAATCGAGTTGGAAACCGAAGTGCAAATCGTGGGGGAGGAAGCGTGCTGACGCCGACACACCAGCTTTGTCATCCTGAGCCGGCCCAGCGCGGCGAAGGACCCCACAACTGGAATGGCGGCGTTTCCGTCGCGAGAACGCGTGCATTGCAGATGCGAGGTCCTTCGCCGTCTTCGCGGCTCAGCATGACAAAGGAGGGAGCGCGCCGATGAACCTCCGTGGGAAATATATTGTGGTGCTCATGGGGGGGCCGGGTTCGGAGAGGAAAGTTTCGCTCGCGACCGGCGCCGGCGTGGCAAAGGCTTTGGTGTCGTTAGGCGCGGAAGTCACGGAAGTAGATGTGCGGGGACCGGACTTAGATCTGCCCGACCAGGTCGACATCGCGTTTCTCGCGATTCACGGAACCTTCGGCGAGGACGGCCAACTCCAGCAAATTCTCGAAAATCGTGGCGTCGCTTACACTGGCGACGGTATCAAAGAGAGCCGACTTGCCTTCGACAAGATCCTGTCCAAGCAGAAATTTCGCGAATACGGCGTTTCCACTCCGGAGTCCGAAGTGATTCGGGCTGGAGCGCGGCCATCGATGGCTTTGCCTTTGGTTGTAAAACCGCCCCGGGACGGTTCGACCGTTGGGATTCAAATCGTTAGGGAGAAGGCGGAGCTGGCCGGCGCGCTCGCCGCGGCGGCCCAGCACGACCGTGAATTATTGATCGAGCAGTTCATCGCCGGTCGCGAGCTCACCATCGGCGTCCTGGGCGACCTTGCCCTGCCTATTCTCGAGATCATTCCGAAGAGCGGATTTTACGATTTCAACGACAAGTATCCGTTTCTCAATCCGCAGGGCGGCGGCGGCGCGCAGCATGTCTGCCCCGCCGCCATCTCTCCTGCCCTAACGAGCACAATTCAAGAGCTCGCCTTGCGCGCCAATCGCGCCCTCGGCCTCCAGGTTTATTCCCGGGTCGACGTGATGCTTTCGCCCGCGGACGAGCCGTTCGTTCTCGAGCTCAACACCATCCCCGGCATGACCGAGACCAGTCTGCTGCCCGACGCGGCGGCCGTCGCAGGCATTTCCTATCCGCAACTTTGTGCGCGCATCATCGAGCTCTCGCTCGCGGCGCGACCCGAAAAAAAATGAGCGCGACCAAGGAAAAGGATCAGCCGCGTCCGCGCAATCAAAGGCTTTCCAGTTCGCGTCAGCGCCGGCAGCAGCATCTACTCGACGTGCGGGTGCGCTCCCGGCGCGCGTCGCATCATCGCAACCGCCGCGTCCTCGTCCTCATTTCCAAGGTCGTCCTCGGCGTGGCCATTTGCGCCGGTCTTTATTTCGGGATCCGCGAAGGGTTGAACCGCTTCTTTTTCGAGAATCTTGATTATGGCTTGAGCACCCTCGCGGTACAGACTGATGGGACGCTGACGCGCGAGCAGGTCTTGCGCACGGCCGAGCTTGCCGAAGGACTGAACATTTTTTCGATAAACCTCGCGCAGGTCCACGACCGGCTGCAGCAGCTTCCGCAGGTGGATGAGGTGCAGGTGGAAAGGCGCATGCCTAACGAGATCGACATCCACATCACAGAGCGCAAACCGATCGCCTGGATCACGAGCGAAAAAGCGGTGGCCGATCCCTTCGCTTCCGATGCCGCCTTTCTCGTGGACGCGCGCGGCATCCTCATGAAGGAGAAAAAATTGCTGCCCGACTACCTGGCGCTGCCCTTGATCGCGGGCTGTTCGAGCGAGGCGCTCGTGCCGGGGAAAATGGTGACCTCGCTCGAAGCGAAGACCGCACTCGCGCTTCTCCGCCTAACGACGACGAGTTTTATGCAGACGCGTTTTCAGATTCGCGATGTCGATGTTTCGAAAGGGTATTGCCTGCTCGTGGCGGACAAGAATCACACGGAAGTGATGTTTGCCTTCGACGATCTGGAGCAACAGATGCAGCGGCTCGAGCAGTTGCTCGTTTATGCCGACGACTCCCATCGCCAGATCAGCACCGTGAATCTCCTCGTCGCGCGCAACATTCCGGTGACCTTCACCAAGCCCGCGGCCGAAATTATTTCTGAGCTGCAGGACGATGGCGATGTGCCCGAGTCGGTCGCGGCGGAAAAATCCGAGCCTAAAGCGAAAGAAACGCCGGCTGCCGAGACGCCGAAAGCAGCGCCGGCCGTGGCGCACCAGCGGGAGGTTCGGCGTGCGAAGGCGCTCGAGCGGACGATTCCGAAAGCCACCCTCGTGAGCCCCGGCGTGCACAAATTTCACTCTCGTTCTGCCGCGCCCTTGCCGGTGCGGAAGGCGATTCCACTTCAGCGTTTTAACCAAGGAAGCGGCGGTAATGGCTAGCAGCAATTTGATGGTCGGTCTGGAAATTGGCACTTCGAAGATCTGCGTCGTCGTCGGTGAGAGCCGGCCCGATGGCACGATCAAGATCCTGGGCGTCGGCCAGGCGCCCTCACGCGGCGTGCGCAAAGGCGAGATTGTCGATTTTGAGACGGCGATGAAATGCGTGCACGAAGCGGTCGTCGATGCCGAAGAGAAAAGCGACATCATGATTCGGAGCGTCTATATCGGCATCACCGGGGCGCACGTTCAGAGCTTCAATAACCGCGGTTGCGTCGCGCTTCCCGATGAGCGCGATGAGATCGATGAGCAGGATATCGAGGATGTAAAAATCAACGCGCGCGAGGTCAGCATCCCGACGCAGAACGCTTTTCTCCACTCGATCATCCAGCATTATCACGTCGATGGGCAGAACGGCGTCCTCAATCCTGCGGGAATGTTAGGCCAAAAATTGGAGGCCGATTTTCACATTATTCACGGGGTGCGCACGCGCATCCAGAACACGATCCGCTGCGTCAAAGAGCTGCCGCTCGATGTCGAGGATGTGGTCTTCACCGCCTTCGCTTCTGCGCAGGTCGTGCTCACCCCGAATCAGAAAAGCCTCGGCGCGCTCGTCATCGACATCGGCGGCGGCACGACCGATTACGTGCTCTACGTCGATGGCGCAGTGAAGCAGAGCGGCGTCTTCGCGGTTGGCGGCGATCACATCACGAACGACATCTCGATGGGGCTGCGCATCCCGATGACGCGCGCGGAAAAGCTCAAGATCGAGGAGGGCAGCACCGTGCTCGGCAACTGTCTTCCGGGCGAGACCGTGCTCCTGAAAGACGACTCCGGTTTCGCGGGGAAAGAGGTGGAGCGCGAGATCCTCAACACCATCATCCACATGCGGCTGCGCGAAACCTTCGAGCTGCTGAAGCGCAAACTCGAAGAGGAGCCGTTCCTTGATTATCTCGGCGAAGGTATTTTCATCACCGGCGGCTGCAGCCAGATCAACGGGATCGATAATCTGGCGGAAGATGTTTTTGGAATTCCGGCGCGCGTCACGCATGCGCGTAGCATGTCTGGCCTAACGAGTGCATTTGAAAACCCGCAGTTTGCCGCCGCCATTGGCTTGATCAAGTACGCCCAGGCCGTGCAGGGCGATCGCCAGCCGCGCCGTGGAATCAGGGGGATTTTCGGGAAGCTCTTTTCCGGAATGCGATGAGCCTAACGACAATATCGACAGCAACAAACTCTGTCATCCTGAGCGGGCGCAGCGCGGCGAAGGACCTCTCGATCCAGCTTTGGCGTCGCTCTGCCACGCGCACCCGCACGACGCCCGTGCGGTCCCTCGCCGTCGGCGCGGCTCGGGATGACATTTTTTTCGCATCCGCGGGTGTTTCCGCGACTTCGCCCTCCATTTTGCCTAACGAAAGCCTAACGAAATGATCCAGCTCAGCCGCAACTACAGTCTGCCGGAAAAACAGGCAGACGATCTCGCGATTAAGATTATCGGCGTGGGAGGCGCCGGCTCGAACGCGCTCGACCGCATCGTCCTGGATGGGCTGGAGCGGGTCGATCTCATCGCCGCGAACACTGATGTGCAGTCACTCGCCAGTTCCGTTGCGACGCTAAAAGTGCAGCTCGGCCGCGCCGTCACGCGGGGGTTGGGCGCGGGCGGCGATCCGGAGCTGGGCTTCAATGCGGCTAACGAATCAGCTGACGAAATTCGCGAGACGCTGCAGGGCGCGCGGATGGTTTTCGTCTGCGCCGGTCTCGGCGGAGGGACCGGCTCGGGCGCGGCGCCATGCGTGGTGCAGATGGCGCGGGAGAGCGGCGCGCTGGTCGTGGCCTTTGCCACGTTGCCGTTTGCGTTTGAAGGCAAACGGCGTGGCGCGCAAGCGCAGGAAGCCTTGCGCGAACTGCAGCAACTTGCCGATGCCGTTGTCTGTTTCGAAAACGATCGGATGGGCGACATGGTTTTACCGAAGGCCGGCATTCACCAGGCCTTTGCCGTCGCCGATCTGACGATCAGCCAGAGCGTGCGCGCGATCGTCAGCGTCGTTAGGCGGCGTGGCTTGATCCAGATCGGTTTCGATGAATTGCTCTCCGCCCTGCGCAGCCAGGACAGCCGCTGCCTCTTCGGTTTCGGCGAATCGGACAGCGACAACCGCGCTCACGAGGCGCTCGCGCTCGCGCTAAAAAATCCGCTGATGGACCGCGGCAAAATGCTGACCGACGCGCGGCACGTGCTCGTGCAAATTTCCGGCGGGCCCGGGATGACGCTGACCGAAGTCGAGATCGTGATGCGGGAGCTCGGGCGGCACGTTGAAGATCACACCCAGATTCTTTTTGGCACGGCAGTTGATGGGAAAATGGGGAATCGTCTGAGCGTGACGCTGATCAGTTCCATTGGTTCGAGAGAGGAGCCAATGCCTGTTTCGGCGTGGCAACGCCGAGGGGCAGTCGCGGCGACAGCAGCGCCTTTTGTTGAACCGCCGCAGGCCGTCGTTCCGCCCGCGCCGGAGCCGCTTCCCGCTCCGCCAGCGATTGAATACTCCAGCCCGATCGCAGAGCCGGCGAATGTGACGCAAATCGATTTTGCCGCGCCCCCCGCGCGCGCGGCCGACGAAGTCACAGCTGAACCTGAGCCCGACCCAATCTTGGTCGTCCCTCCGCCTCCGCCTGTGCGCAAAGAAAAGCGACCTCCGCTGCCAAAAGAACCAGCGGTTGCACCTGAACCCGCGCCGGCAAAAGCGGCGAGCGCGCGGAAGGACCCGCTTGTGCAGGCGCGTCAGGAAGTGATGCAGTTCGAATCGGTCACACGGGGGCGCTTCGAAAAAAGCGAACCGACCATCGTGGAAGGACAGGACCTCGACGTGCCGACCTATTTGCGCAAGAACGTACGGGTGAAATAAGATTTCGATTTGCACCGGCCGGCTCCTCCGTGCCCGTCGGCCGATTGGACTGCCCTCTTGGTAGGGCAAACAAGAGGCAGCATCTTCATTGGCGTGGGAGTCGATGCTGGCGCTGATGCGACTGGCTTTGCGTCCTCCTCGTGCGCGTTGAAGCGTCAAATTTGGAGCAGGTCGTCAGTCGGCTGATTGGAGCGGAGCGGAAATCCCGCTGCGTTGTCAAGAAGTCGGGGCCTTCAGCGCTCTAACGACGCCAACTCTGCGTCGCGCGGCTTCTCGGAAAAATCCAAACCGCTCGGTAACGAATAATGTCAGGTGCGCTCCGTCAAATGAGGCTCGCTGCATTCGTGAAGCCATACGCGTAACACAAGTGTAACGAAAATTCCCAGTCCATAGCTGGTTAGAGGTCCGATTATGCGGTATATACGCAACTCCCCTTCGGTTCGTCCTTGCTGGCTGCCCCTGCGCATAAAATGAAAATCTCAGTCCCCGCCTCTAAAAGAACCAGCATGCAGAGCGACCGCCGAGGACAGCACGTGACGTGAGAAGAAGTTGTTGCACCACGCGGTGCGGAGATTGCTTCCGTTCGGCTCTGACTACTCGGATTGTGTTGACAATACAGATCGAAATAGAGTTTCTATTAAATCTGGAAATTATACCGGTCCTGAACAAAGGCTGGTTCGAGTAACAAAAAATGATAAAGAAATCACGTCTTGCCTCCAAATCGGGGCAATCGACCACGGGCGGTCGCTTGCCTCGATGGCGCGGTGCGCTCCGGGTTCTGGCACTCCGCCCTCGCGAATTCGACGCCGTCTCGGCAGGCGAAATAAGAGCGCCGAGCAGCGTAGCAGAAATCACTGAAACCAAGGTTCCGGTTATTCTTCAAGAAGCTGTCCTCAAGCATTTCCGAGCCGAGCGCGAGAATGATGGGGTAGCAACGCCGGGCGCATCGGGTTTCGCGGACGGTTCGGATACTCCTTCGAACAACGGTGCCGGAGCTGCAGCCATGCTGGTCTTCGAGACCCGGCTCCCTCGATCGAAGCGAGTTGTGGATCTCGGAATTCTGCTCTGCACGGCCCCGATTTGGCTACCGCTGATGGCGCTGGTTACAGGTTTGATAAAAGTTGCTTCTCGGGGCCCGGCGTTTTACCGGCAGCGCCGGATTGGTTTCCGAGGGAAGGAATTCATGATTTTCAAGTTTCGGAGCATGCATGTAAACGCTGAGACGCACGCGCATGAGCAATACGTCGAGCAACTAATGATGGCGGACTCGCCGATGACGAAACTGGACGCTTCGGACCCACGTCTAATCCCCTGCGGGCGCTTTCTTCGCGCGACGGGCCTGGATGAGCTGCCACAATTGTTCAACGTTCTTCGTGGCGACATGAGCCTCGTCGGCCCGCGACCTTGCACGGTGGTTGAATATCAGCGCTATCGGCCCGAGCACCGCGCCCGAGTGAATGCGCCGCCCGGACTCACCGGCTTATGGCAGGTTAATGGTAAGAACAGCACAACATTCAGCGAGATGATCGCGATGGATATTTTCTACGTGGAGAATAGGTCCCTCTCGCTCGATCTGGGAATTATTTGGAAAACCTTTCCAGCGATTCTCCGCCAAACTCGGGAGTCTTCTGACGCCGTCCGGGCAAGGAGCGGCAAGGCTTCAGGCGAAACCGTTGCTTGTCATACCCCCAGCTTCGAGAGGCTTGGCGAGCGGATATGAACGCGCCAATCTCGCTCGGCATTGTCGGCTGCGGCTACTGGGGGCCGAATCTCATTCGCAACTTTTCAGCGCTCCCGAATTGCAAAGTTAAAGCGATGTGTGATCTGAATGAGGGCCGCTTGAAGCATCTTCTGGGGTTATATCCAGACGTTGCGGGCCTGACTGATTTTACGCGATTCCTCCGGATCCCCGGACTGGACGCCGTGGTCATTGCCACCCCGGTGAAGCACCACTTCCCTTTGGCCAAAGCAAGTCTGCTGGCTGGCAAACACACCTTCATTGAAAAGCCGATGGCCTCCTCCTCCGCGGAATGCGAGGAATTGTGCGAAATCGCAGACCGTAACGGCTTGGTATTAATGATCGGCCATACCTTCCTCTACTCTGCGCCGGTGCGTAAGATCACACAGCTTATCCGCACCGGCGACATTGGCCAAATCCGCTACATTAATTCGCGGCGTCTCAACTTGGGGCTTTTTCAACAAGACATCAACGTAGCTTGGGATCTCGCTCCCCATGACATCTCGATTATCCTCAACATTCTTGGAGAATTTCCAGTCTCGGTGAACTGCTCGGGTAACGCTCATGTTACCCCGGGGATAGAGGATGTAACAAACATGTCGCTCTCTTTCAGCCAGCAGCGCTTTGCCACGATTCAAAGCAGTTGGCTCGAACCGAGAAAGGTCAGGGAGATGACGATTGTCGGCACCCGGCGCATGATCGTTTACGACGACCTACAAACCCACGAAAAAATCCGGGTCTATGACGTTCGAGTCGAGGGGCCGCCACACTACGATACGTTCGCTGAGTTTCACTACTCCTACCATTACGGAGATAGCTATATTCCCTATCTCAAACAAGAAGAGCCTCTCAAAACCGAGTGTGAACACTTTCTCGACTGCATCGAAAGTGGGACTGAGCCCGCGAGCGGAGGCCAGGCGGGACTTGAGATGGTTCGTATCCTCGAAGCGGCTTCTACCTCGCTGAAAGCGAACGGCGCACCGGTTAAATTTTCGCGGGACAAAACAACCGATTCTCCATCCGGGCGCATCCCGCCGATCGTTGTCCTGTCGAATCCCTCGGCCGCGGCATGAACGAAGGAGTTTCGCTTCCGCAGTTGATTGCGCCTGATGTGAAATTGGGGCGTGATGTGCGCCTGCGCGGCTTTGTTAATCTTTATGGCTGTGAGATCGGCGACGAGACGCGAATCGGCACCTTTGTAGAGATCCAGAAAGGCACGAAAATCGGCGCGCGCTGCAAGATCTCGAGTCACACGTTTATATGCGAGGGTGTCACGATCGAAGACGAGGTCTTTGTGGGACACGGGGTCACATTCATTAACGACCATTTTCCCAAGGCCACTACGGAGGATGGAAACATCCAGACTGAGGCAGACTGGGAATGCCTCAAAACGCGGATTGAAAGCCGCGCCTCCATCGGGTCAGGGGCGACCATTTTAGGAGGGATCACGGTGGGGGAAGGCGCTCTCGTCGGGGCGGGAAGTGTCGTGACCAAGGATGTGCCAGCTCGCGCCACCGTTGCTGGCAATCCGGCAAGGATCATTCGAAGTTCCGGTAACAGTTATGCAAGAAAAAGTACCATTTCTCGATCTTAACGCACAGCATGCCCCGCTGCGGGCTGAGTTTGATCAGGCAATCGGCGAAGTCATCGATAGCGGAGCCTTTGCCGGGGGGCCGATCGTGACCCAATTCGAAAACGAATTCGCCCGCTTCTGCGGCTCCCGATACGCCATAGGACTTGGCAGCGGGACAGAGGCACTCTGGCTGGCCTTATTGGCCTGCGGGATCGGACCGGGCGATGAGGTCATTACGGTTCCGAACACCTTTATGGCTACAGCTGAGGCGATCACTTACACGGGAGCCAAGCCAGTCTTCGTCGACGTCGACGAAGACACCTATACGATGGCGCCTGCTCTACTTGAGGAGGCGCGCACGAGCAGCACGAAGGCGATTATCCCGGTCCACCTTTTTGGGCAAGCTGCAGACATGGATCCGATCTTGGCTTTCGCGCGCGAGCATGACCTCTATGTGATCGAAGATGCGGCCCAGGCGCACGGAACGGAATACAAGGGACGCAAGGCAGGCACGATGGGCCACGCCGGTTGTTTTAGTTTCTATCCGGGAAAGAATCTCGGTGCATTTGGCGAGGCGGGCGCTGTCGTGACTAACGACAATAAGTTGCAGGAGGCTATTCGAATTCTGCGCGACCATGGTCAGAGTAAAAAATATCACCACGCGATGGTCGGTTGGAATTGCCGCATGGATGGCATCCAGGCGGCAGTTCTTCAGGTGAAGTTACCTCGTCTCGACCAGGCCAACCAGCGGCGCCGCGCGCACGCTTCTCAATATGATGAAGCATTTCAGGGAGTGGAAGAAATCGTGAGCCCAGTCGAGGCGCGCTACGGTAAACACATTTATCACCTCTATCCGATCCGGGTGCAGGAACGGGATGAAATGCTGCGAATGTTGGAAGAGCAAGGCATCGGGTGCGGCATCCATTATCCCGTTCCGGTCCACCTCCAGGAGGCTTACCGCGACCTGGGATATCAGGCGGGAGCGTTTCCGGTCTCTGAGACACTCTGCGACGAATTCATCTCTCTGCCTATGTTTCCGGAGTTGACGGGCGCACAGGTGCAGCGGGTGACGGATGCGGTAAAGGAGTGCCTTAGCGTCGGCATGACGTTTAAAAGAGCAGAACGAATCTGACAAGCCGAGACTGCAATGAAGGCAGTTGTGAAATATCCTCCCGCGATGCCGGGGACGAAAACGAACGGGCCCCAGAAGGCGGCTCCCAAGGCAGATGGGGAAGTCAAGTTCCTCGATCCGTCTCTCGATTCTGAGTGGGATCAACTGGTTCTTTCCCACCCTGAGGCGACCTTCTTTCACTCCTCTGCGTGGGCGAGAACACTGACCAGGACTTACGGACATAAGCCATTCTATCTCTCCTTTTCCAGCTCTCAGGAGCTGCAAGCGCTCGTCCCGATGATGGAAGTAAACAGTGCTTTCACCGGTCGTCGCGGTGTGTCCCTTCCCTTTAGTGACTTCTGCTCTCCGCTTCTCTTTCAGAAGGGTGATAACAGCTATGTCCTTTCCATACTATCGGCCTTGGCTTCGGAACATGCCTGGAAACATTTCGAGCTCCGGGACCCACGGTCTCTCGACATGGTGATCGATCCAGCCATCCAATATCTCAGCCATAGCTTGAAATTGATGCAAGACCCCGACGCCCTATTCGCGGGCTTCTCGAGTCCGGTGCGGCGGGCGATCCGAAAGGCGGAAAAGAGCAAGCTGAGCGTGCAGGTCTCTCAGAGTATGCAATCAGTCCGCGATTTTTACCGCCTGCATGTGCACACTCGTCGGCAGCATGGTCTCCCGCCACAGCCGTTCTCTTTTTTTCGCAATCTTTACGACGAGGCCATTCGCACGGGAATTGGTTTTGTCGTTCAGGCAACTCTCGAAAAGCGATGTGTCGCCGCCGCGATTTTTTTTCGATTCGGTCGCATGGCGCTTTACAAGTACGGAGCGTCAGACCCAGCCGCGCACGAGCTCCGGGCCAACAACCTTGTCATGTGGGAGGCGATCCGCTTCCTCGCGCGCGGCGCTTGCGAGTCTTTGCACTTCGGACGCACGTCGCTCGCTGACGAAGGTTTGCGGAGGTTTAAATTAGGCTGGGGATCTGCCGAAGAGGTGATAAGATACGTCAGATGGAACACCGCCTCCGGGCAGTGGGCCGCGACGAAAGATCGTTTGCGGGGGGCGCACAATATGCTTTTCGCTAACATGCCTCCAGCGTTGAACCGGCTCGCTGGTACCCTGCTCTACCCGCATCTCGACTAATATGGAACACACGATCACGCCAGCGCCACTCTGGCAACAAGCTCCGCCGCGACCGGCGCTGGCTCCTTCTCCGCCGCCTGGCTTGGGTCTCAACGATATTCTCTTCGCCCTCTTCCGGCACAAGAAGATGATTCTCATCTTCAGCCTTCTGGGTTTAATCGCCGCTGCCGCCGCCTACTTTCTCTCTCCCCCGCATTACGAATCCAGCGCGAGACTGCTGGTCCGCTACGTTCTTGACCGCAGCTCGGTCGATTCTATCGATGGCTCGACCAATTCGACTGCGAACTCAAAAAATACTGACTCTATCATCGGCTCCGAAATTGCAATTCTGACCAGCTGGGATCTCGCGGTTCAGGTGGCCGAGGCACTTGGACCGAAACGCCTCCTTCCCAGATCGGCGACCGCGCCTTCGAAAGAGGCCGCGGCTGCGACGGTCTCAGCAGGATTGGTGGCGACAGCGACGAAAGGGAGCAACATCATCCTTGTGACTTATCAAAGTAAGGATCCGGAATTGGCGCCCCTTGTTTTGAACGAACTGCTCAATCGTTACTTCGTCAAACATCTTGAAGTGCATCGTTCGGCAGGCGCATTCGACTTTGTCACCCAACAAACCGATCAGGTGCGGGCGCGTTTGAGCCAGACTGAAGACGCGTTGAAAAATCTTCGGGCAAAGGTTGGAATAGTTTCGCTGACCGACGGGACCACCACGCTCAGTGCCGAACTCGCCAAGACCGAAGACCAGTTGCATGCAGCTGAAGCCGATCTGGCGGAACAGCGGGCGCGGGTCAAAGAAATGCACCTCCCTCTTCCGTCGGCCGACTCTTCTCCCGCCAGTGTCGGTGCCGGTTCAAACACTACGAGCGCTGGTGGCGTGCAAGGGCCATCTCCAGCGGCTTCAGCTAAAGAGCAGCCCTCCGAGCGAACTATGCAACAGTATCAAGCCCTCGTGGCCCGCTTAGCCCAGTTGGAAAAGTCGAAAGGCGAACTTCTCACCAAATACACGCCCGGGAGCGTGATGGTGCAAGTAACTCAAACGCAAATTCGGGATTTACAAAACGACAAAGAGTCGCTCGAGAAGAAATATCCTGATCTGCCGGCCCGCGCCGCCAGCAAGGGATCTGAGGGCGGGGCAGAGGTAGTGACTGAATCGGCCCGTCTCGCTGGGATGGAGGCGAAGACGGAGGCTCTAAGAAGCCGTGTGCAGGAGACGCGCGGCCGGATGGGCCAACTTTCCGATCTTTCTCCGGAGATTGGGGACCTCGAGCGCAAGAAGGAGCTGGAAGAAACTAACTATAAGTATTTCGAGAATACCTTGGAAAAAGCGCGTGTCGATGAGGCCTTGGATCCCTCGAAGATTCCGAATATCAGCGCGGTGCAAAGACCTACACCGCCGGCAATGGTCACTACCTTTCGGGATAAGTTAACCCTTGGTCTTGCGGTTGGCGGTTTGGGGCTTGGCCTCGCCCTGGCTCTCTTGCGTGACTTGGTTCTTAGCCACACAGTCAAGAGACCGAGCCAGCTTGAGGCGCAGTTGCATACTTCGCTTCTGCTTTCGATTCCCGATGCTTCGTCGAATGGTCATCTTGTGCTGCCCAAGACTAATGGATCGGATAACGGCAGCCTCGTCGTGCGTTCGCAGCGGGGAACCATTGCGCCTTGGGACGCCGGTCACTTCATCCGGAGGTACGCCGAGTCCATTCGAGACCGCATTGGCCTTTACTTTGAGCTCAACCACATGACGCACAAGCCGAAGCTCGTAGGCGTGACCAGCTTCTCGAAGGGCGCGGGCACCTCGACTCTCGCCGCTGGTCTGGCGGCCGCACTTTCGGAAACTGATGAGGGCAAGGTCCTTCTCGTCGATGTCAACCTCGGGCCGGGGGATGTGCATCCATTCTTCAAAGGCAAGCCCGCCTACTCGCTTACCGCCGCGCTTCAGCCGCCCAATCCGATTGATCCTGTCGCCGAGAACCTTTATCTCGCCAGCGTCGGAAACGGTCAAGGCGGCTTGGCGCAATTAGGCTTAAAGAAGTTCTTTGACCTTATGCCCAATCTCAAGGCGAGTGACTTCGATTATATCATCTTCGATATGCCTCCGCTCACTTCCACCAGTCAGAGCTGGGGGATGGCAGCGTTTATGGATAAGCTCCTGTTGGTGGTCGAAGCCGAAAAGAGCAGCCGCGAGGTCGTCAAGCGCGGCTATGCCAAATTGATGAGCGAACGGAACAACGTCTCAGTCGTCCTCAATAGGACTCGCTCCTATATTCCCAAGTCGCTCGACAACGAGATCTAATAAGGCGGATGACTACTGGCACGCAGCTTTTCGCCCTGCTTATGTGTGACCGACGGATGCCTCTCCGCCTGACAGGACCTGTAGCCGGCGAAGCGGCGGCCACATCCTCTACATAGCTCTTTCGCGGCGTTCGGTGTGCCCGGGCAGCCCTCTTAACGATCTATGTTACGGAACACGATCTATTACAATCTTAAGCCGTTCATTCCGCGTGCCCTCAGAACCACTGTTCGCGGTGGTCTGTCCCGGCGTTTGCGCAAGCGGGTTGGAGAAGTTTGGCCGATTATGCCCGGCTCCGAGATGGCGCCGGATGGATGGCCGGGATGGCCGGATGGGCGCAAATTTGGGTTAGTCTTGACCCATGACGTGGAAGGGTCTGGAGGCCTCGAAAAGTGCGGCGAGCTCGCGCAAATCGAACGCGACCTGGGATTCCGTTCCTCCTTCAATTTTATCCCCGAAGGAGAGTACCGTGTTTCGGCGGGAATGCGCGTCGCGCTCGTGCGCGATGGATTCGAAGTGGCGGTGCATGATCTCAAACACGATGGACAATTGTACAGTTCCCGGCGGGACTTCGCGCGGAGGGCGGCGCGTATCAATGGATACCTGAGGGAGTGGGGAGCGTGTGGCTTTCGCTCCGGTTTCATGTTGCACAACCTCGCCTGGCTTCATGAGCTGGAGATTAAGTACGACCTGTCCACTTTCGACACCGATCCGTTTGAACCGCAGCCGGACGGGCGCCACACGATCTTCCCCTTCCTCGTACCGCGCCTGCACGGAACCAATGGGTACGACGCCTCTAAACCCGAAGGTTATGTCGAACTGCCTTATACCTTGCCGCAGGATTCTACTCTCTTCCTTCTCCTGCGCGAAAGCACTCCAGAGATATGGATGCGAAAACTGGATTGGGTCGCTGCCCATGGCGGAATGGTTCTTGTAAATACCCACCCTGACTACATGTATTTCAGTCAAGCTGCCCGCAGGCCCATGCAGTATCCGGTAGAGTTATACAAACAGCTCTTGCGTTACATTAGCGACAAATACGCCGGGGAGTTTTGGCCGGCCTTGCCGAGAGATGCTGCCGCGTATATCTCGGAACGCCGGACCGCAGCCGCGGGAGTCGTTCGCGGCGCCTGGCCCACACCTCCGACGCCAGCCCGGCGCAGCGGCTCTGCAGCGATCTCGTCGTCAGTTATCGTTCCGCCAAATGGCGACTTCGCACATCCATACCTCGACAACGGAAGATCTGGAGAAGCGTTTCAGGACATTGAGCCGGCTGAGCCGGCTGCATGGGATCGGCTGCGCGGCAAACGTGGAGCTGTCCTTCTTTTCTCCCACTATCCCGCTGATCCACGCCCGCGACGGGCGGCTGAGGCTCTCGCGCAGCAGGGTATGACCATCGACCTCATCTGCCTCCAGGAGGATGCTGGAGAATCCCGGCGCGAAGAGGTAAACGGAGTTAAGATTTTGCGCATACCTTTAAAGCGCCGCCGTCGCGGCAAGATTAGCTATGCATGGCAATATTCTGCCTTTATCGGCGTCTGCCTGGGCTATCTTGCTGGCCGCTCGCTCTTTCGGCGCTACGATTTCGTTCATGTGCATAACATGCCGGATATTCTCGTTTTCAGTGCTTTAGTCCCGAAGTTACTCGGCGCCAAGATCGTTCTTGATCTTCATGATCCGATGCCGGAGTTGATGGAGGCCATCTTTGAGCTCTCCGAGCAAAGCACGAACGTCCGCGCGCTTCGGCTGATGGAGAAGGGGAGTATTGCTTTCTCTGATCATGTTGTCACCGTGAGTCAGACCTTTAAGAAACTTTTTAGTTCCCGTAGCTGTTCACCGGGAAAAATTACCGTCGTCCTCAACGCCCCTGATGAACGCATCTTTCCTTTCCAGAGTCCCGCGGCCACTAGCACGGGCTCCAGCCCGGAGAAGCCTTTCGTCGTTCTCTACCACGGATCACTTCTGCGGCGCAACGGCCTGGATCTGGCCATCGATGCTCTCGAACTTGTGAGACGCGAGGTTCCCACAGCAATACTGCATGTATGCGGCAAACCCACAGACTTTTTCGACGAAGTCATGACATCCGTCGCAAAGCGCGGTCTCGCGCCGGCTGTCCGCTATCTCGGCGCGAAGGACCTTGAAGGCATCGTGGATGCGATTCAGCATTGTGATGTAGGCGTCATTCCCAACCATCACAACAAGTTCACGGAGCTGAATACACCTACCCGCATTTTCGAATGTCTCGCCCTTGGAAGACCAGTGATCGCGCCCCGCGCGCGCGGCATTCAGGATTACTTTGACGAGGAGGAAATTATTTATTTTGAACTGGGCAACGTGCTCGATCTGGCGGAGAAGATAAGATATACCTATTTCCACCCGCACGAAGTGGGACAGATCACAAAACGCGGTCAAGAGATTTACCAGCGTCACACATGGAAATCCGAGAAGGCCAACCTGCTCAACGCCTTCGCGGACCTTGTCTGAGCAATTGCGGTTCGATTGACGACCGCTTAGAAGCTGGAAACCTGCGCAAATGCCACCAACGCTAGCATTGATTCTTACACTGGGATTTATCGCCTTCCTTTTCAGGCGGGATTTTCGCGAAAAACCGGACGTGACCTGGGCTATCTGGCTGCCGATTCTTTGGCTGCTTATCATTGCCTCGATACCCGTGACTCAATGGCTGGTGATCGTGGGCTTGCCTATGCTTGGCGCTGTCTCCGCCGAAGAGGGCAGTCCGGTTGATGCCTTGGTTTTTTTTGCTCTGATCGCCTCAGCTCTTTATGTCCTGAGCAAAAGAAGAGTCGACTTAGCTGTTGTAATCCGAGGAAATCCGTGGCTCGCCTTGTTTCTACTCTATTGTTTCCTCGCTATTTTTTGGTCTGATGTCCCTTTTACGTCGTTCAAGCGTTGGATTAAAATACTTGGTCATCCAATCATGATTCTGATTATCTTTACCGAACCCGATCCTAGGGAAGCGCTGGTCGGGCTCATAAAAAGGTGCGCCTTCATCCTTTTCCCGATCTCGATTCTTTGGATGAAATACTATCCGGCTCTTGGTCGTAAGAGTGACGAATGGGGCATGATGACCAATGTCGGGATCGCCGGAGGCAAAAACGAACTGGGTGCCATTTGTCTCCTCTTCGGCATATTTCTTTTCTGGCGTTGCCTGCAAATCTGGCGAACGCAAAAGAGCGCTGCTCGTCGCAATGAATTACGGGTTCTGGCAATCCTACTGTTGATGATCGCCTATAATTTGTGGAAGGCGCACAGTGGAACGTCCACGGGTTGTTTTCTTCTCGCGGCTGCCGTCATTTTAGGATTGGGAATCCGCTGCGTCGACAAGCGGATGATCGGATACTATGCGGTGGCAGTGTGTATCGTCGCGGTCGCGGCTCAACTGACTTTCGATCTGTATGGGACAATAGTGAGCCTTTCCGGCCATGAGAGTACTATCGAGGGACGGGGCCGCCTCTGGCAGGTTCTTTTGGAAACCGACCGAAACCCCATCTTCGGTGCAGGGTATGAGAGTTACTGGTTGGGTGACCGGCTGCAGACAATTTGGGCAATGCCTGAGTTTCGCTGGCATCCCACGCAGGCTCACAATGGATATCTCGAAACATATCTAAACCTTGGGATAATCGGCCTTTTTATTCTAATAGGGGTCATTCTTGTGACGTTCCGAAAGTGCGTTCAGGACCTGGTGCGGGATTTCGAGTGGGGGCGCGTGGCAATGGGGTGTCTGGTTGCAATTGTCGCTCATAACTGGACCGAGGCAGGTTTTAAAGGACTCAGTACGGTATTGTTTTTCTTTTACCTCATAGCCCTGAATTATCCTGGGCGTAGATTACTTTTCTCTTCCGATTCTCTGGAAGATGACAAATCGTTTAGAGAACCGGAACTGGCTTATGCTGCGCGTGCAGCTGCGTAAATTGCGTGGGCCGGGTTACGTGGCGGCAGTCCTGTTCCCGCTCGCCACTGGCATTGTGTTCGGTCAGGCTCAGGCCGCCACCATTGCCGCCAAAAGCGTTTCCTTCCCAGATGTCGAATCAGCTGTCGTCAACGCGAAAGACGGTGACACCGTGACGGTTCCGGCAGGAACCGCAACCTGGGTATCGCCGCTGAATATCGTTAACAACATCACACTGCAGGGCGCTGGTGAGGCGGCGACAGTTATCGTGGATGGGATTCCACATGGACAGAGCGATCAAGCCGGGGATTCGGAAAGGGGTCGCCCTGCCCCGCGCCAGTCTTCGCGTCCCGAGAAAGAGCGGAAAATACGCGGAGCAAAGGGAGGCGAAGTGAGCGGCGTAGCGAGAGCGCGCGGCCACAAGCGAGCGGGGTCCCTCATTCTTGCAAATTTGGAAAGGGATCTTCCCTTTCGGCTGACCGGATTCACCTTCCGGGGCAATGGCGAACAGCGGGGAAATTTTAACGGGGAAATCCGAGTCGATGGAAATTCCCATGCATTTAGAATTGACCATTGCACCTTCGATCAACTACCCGGACTTAGCTTGGGAGTGAGCGGTTTTCTGTGGGGCGTGATTGATCATTGCCGATTCAACCTCAACGGCAGGCAACCGATGCACATCAGCCATCAAACCTGGGGCGGGAAGGACCACGGAAATGGTTCGTGGGCAGATGATCCGTTCTGGGGTTCCGAAAAATTTGTCTTTATAGAAGATAACGTTTTCGAAAACATCGGGAAGAAAAAGGCCATCGATGCTTATGAGGGCGCCCGCTTTGTGGTCCGTCACAATCAATTTCATAACTGCGGTTTGTCGATGCACGGGACGGAGGCAAGCGGGCGCGGGGGGAAGCAGGTGGAGGAATACAACAACACGTATCGGAATGACGACGGTGCCCCGGCGGAGCAGATTCGAAGCGGCTGTATCATAACTCATGATAACACCTGGAATGATGCAGAAAGAGGCCACGTCCTGCAGGTGTATCGTCTTTTCGCTTACCCACAGCACTGGGGGTACTGCAACGGCGAGAATCCATACGACGATAACGCTCCCAACGGAGCTACTGGATATTGGGCAACCGGCACACACACCGGAGCCAGTGGGGCAACCGTTTTGACCGATGCGACCAAAAACTGGGAACATAACCAATGGTATCAACCCGGAGCCGTTTATATTGTTAGGAATAAAACTTTCGAAGCTGCCGCAACCAACATGATAGACAAAGTTCCGGCACTGATTATTTCAAATACGGCCCATTCACTCATGGGCAGTCCGCGTAATCACAAAGCTCCGGCGTTCGGCGGTACTGGAAGGCCGCTAACGTTCAATACTGGTGACACCTACGAGATCTGGAAAGTGGCCCATGCACTCGATCAGCCGGGATTGGGGAGGGGAGATCTGCTTACGGGGTTACCGGGCCGACCTGCAAAGTGGCCCCATGAGGTCTCGGAGCCCTGCTATTCATGGAACAATAAACTGGGAAGTGGCGCTGCTGTAAATCTTTCCTCCACGGAACCGTGCATCGAAGAGGGGCGGGACTTTTTCAACGGAACCCCGAAGTCTGGCTACAAGCCTTTCATCTATCCGCATCCTCTGGTAAGTGCTGCTTCAGCGCCCGAGGCGCGGTCGCGTTAGCGCACGGGCTTGGAGGAGGTTCAATCCCGAATAATGCGCGGCGCGGGACAATCATCACTTGTTTTTTGGTACGAGGGCTGCTTCTGGTATACGATGATAAGCCCGATGATTTCCGCAATATCCAGTCAATTCCTATCCGCCAGGCCGCGCAGCGGGGCCTGGCTCGTCGCGGGTATGCTCTTGTTTGGCTCGGCTCACACTGACGCCGCCGTGATCAACGCCAAGAGCGCCTCTCGCACCGACGTCGGTGCAGCCGTCGCGTTGGCGAACGATGGTGATACGGTGATGGTGCCGGCGGGGAGCGCAACTTGGATTACGACTCTGACGATTATCAAAAATATCCAGATTATAGGTGCGGGCGAGAGTTCGACCGTTATCACCGAAAACCTGCCGCGCACAAACAACATTCCGCTTTTCGACATCTCGTTAACCCATGAATCGAGTGCGCCGGACTATTCGTTTCGCCTGAGCGGGATGAAGATCACGTCCCAGAACCAGAACGGCACTGCACTTGCTTCCGACAAACCTTTCATCGCTCTAACTGGCGTCACCCACGCCACAGACGCTCCCGCTCCATATGTTAGCGGATGTGTGAGCCGGGTCCGGCTCGATCACATGACCTGGGATCACCTGCAGGGGTTGGCGTTCGTTGCCAATAGTTGCCTGGGAGTAGCGGATCACATTACCCAGATCACCAACACTGGAGCTTATCAGTCTTATCCTGTAAAAATCAAAATGGAAACTTGGACGCCGAATGTCAATCCCGCGACCGGCGATCCCTTGCCCAAGTCCTATCTGGCGGCGAAAGGCTTTGGCAGTTGGGCGGACGATCCCTATTGGGGGACGGATAAGTTCTGGTTCTTCGAGGATTGTAACTTCACCGTTCCGGGTAACACAAACATCTGCGACAACCTGCAGGGAGCGCGTGTCGTCTTCCGGCACTGCACGATTAATGGTGGCGGCGGCATGGCCACGCACGGCATGGAAGGCGAGGCCGACCCAGGAATCAAACAGGCAGAGATTTACAACAACTATTTCGTGACCGATAGGCAGTTCGGACAACATCGTAGTGGGAGTATTTTATACTTCAACAATAAGAGCACTGGCTTGACCAAGGGCGTATCATTTTATACTTATCGCCAGTCACGAACGGAATCGAACTGGGGCGGGGCAGACGGGACTGATCGTTATGACAACAACGCAGGTGGATCACCGATTTACACCGGAACGGTAACGGGAGTAAGCTCGGATAAAGTCAGCAGTATTACGGACAATAACCGGGTAAACTTCAATCTGATTGATGTGACGGACGGCGCAATCTACTCCGTCAACAACCTGGACGATCCTGCGGCTGGATCCTCATTCGATGCCGGTTGGAAATATAAACACGCCTCTGTTGCGTCCATCAATGGGAAGACACTGGAACTTACCGCAGAAATAGGCAGTGGCACTTACGGTAATTTTAGCGCAGAGTGGGCGGTTGGGAATCACTATGAAATCCGCAAGGTGATTGCAGCTTATGGACAGCCGGGGCAAGGAAAAGGTAATTTACTCAACACCGTCACCGGCCAGGACAGCTACACTACATATACTTATCCAGGAACCACCGGTGCCAAGGCAACCTATCCGCAGGCCGGCTATCCATTGGAGCCTTGCTATGCCTGGAACAACACCGACACACCTAACGGGTATCTTAACTTCAATACAGACAACGCGAGCAGCAACCTTAGCTTAAAATCGGGACGGGACTATTTCAGCCTGAGTGAGCGCGCCATTGCCACACAAGACGTCGGCTATCCGGCGCAGTCCTACACGAGAGCGACCAACAGTTACCCCGGCATCGGGGCGAACGGAACTACTCCATACACGCCTTACACCTACCCGCACCCGCTCACCGCGCCCGCGGACGGCCAACCCAGCGCCCCGGAAAATCTTCAGATCAAGCCTTGAGGAGGACGTTAGAGTGCGGTACGCCTAAGGTCCACTGAGATTGGCGGTTTTTGGCCAAAATTGGTCCGAATTTCTATGAACAAGATAATTTGTCTGACGGTTTTATTGCTCTCGCCGACGATTTTTGCAGGACCCCGGTATGCTTACTCCTGTGATGGTAACATACACGACCGGGACGATATCTGCGCCCTGCCCGTCTCGCTGGCCATGCTCAGCGCTAGCGGTAATGCTCCAAACCTTGTCCATCTGGACTATAACGATCACTTTTGGCAGACAGTCAGCGCCCAGGAGGCGGATGAAACAGTAAGTGCAACTGTCAACACCGCGAAAAGCTGGGCCGGCTTTGATTCTTCGGTTTTTTTTAATGCCCGCACAGATGTGAATGCGGCCGTTGCTCATCTTGCGCAGGCGATTAACGACTCGACGGCGGCCAATCCTTTGACCATCATCGCCGCCGGCCCGATGCAGACGATAGGAATGGCTCTGGCGGCGTCTAAGCAGTCAGCCCGGCAGTTTGTCGTTGTGATTTCGCACTCCGAGTGGAACGACGTCCACTCCAAGTCATTCGGTCCTGGTGAAGGCCTAACAGGAACTCTCTACGACTGGCCCGACCTCGGTGTCTTGGGGGCAACTCTCATCCATATCAAAGACCAGAACGCCAACATCAATGGGGATTACGCGACCTATAGCTGGCTGGACGATGCCACTCAACCGAAGCTCAAATGGCTTTGGGACAGGGGGCAGGTGGCCGCAAAGAGCAAATTCGACTGCTCCGACGCAGGTATGACGTATTATGCTCTGACCGGTGACGACAATGCGACCCCCGACAAGGTAAAAACCATGCTCGAAGCCTCCCCGCCGAACGCTCCTTCAGATCTAAAGATCCTTCCCGGCCCATAGCGGAACCTCATCGAGGGTTCTTCGATTTTCGCAAAAGCGATCATGCCTGAACCTCCGGATGCCGGCGGGACGATATTGCACGCCAGGGCTTTGAACACAAGAGAAAGTAGCGCACCATTGAAGTGGAAAGTCGTGGTGCAATACGGCTATAGCTACAAGTTTCAGACGACATGATACATATCGTCCGATGAAATACGTCCTTATCACTGCCGCCCGGAACGAGGCGGCTTTCATAGAGAAGACTCTTACTTCTGCGGTTGCGCAGACAGTAGCACCGGAACGCTGGTTTATTGTCGATGATGGCTCGACTGATCGGACGGCGGAGATCGTCGAGAGCTTCGCACGCAGATTTGCATGGATTGAGTTAATCCGCCGCCCGCGCCGCCCCGACCGCAGTTTCGCGGGGAAGGTTTACTCGTTTGAGGCGGGCTGGGCCGCAGCTCAGGCCTTCGATTTTGATGTTGTCGGAAATTTAGACGCGGATATCTCCTTCGAACCGGATCATTTTGAATTTCTTCTGCGACAGCTATCCAGCGATCCGAGCCTGGGAGTGGTGGGCACTCCGTTTACCGAAGCAGGCTATGATTCAGCTGAGGATAGTTTCGAAGGTGAGCGGCATGTCGCTGGGCAGTGCCAACTCTTTCGCCGCGAATGCTTCCAGGACATAGGCGGCTATGTTCCGAATCCCGCTGGCGGAGTGGATTGGATCGCAGTCACGACCGCGCGGATGAAGGGATGGAGAACGCGGTCTTTCCCGGAGAAGCGCTACCATCATTATCGGCCGATGGGAACGGCAGAAAAGGGAGGTGTGGGCGCGCTGTTTTCCTACGGCGAAAAGGATTATTATTTAGGTGGTTCTCCGCTCTGGCAGCTGTTTCGGGTTTGCTACCGCAGCACGAAACGGCCGTTTTTGGTGGGCGGCATTACTCTTTTGGCCGGGTATTCTTGGGCCGCTTTGCGCCGGGTGGAAAGGCCGGTTTCCCCCGAATTGATGCGCTTTCACAGGCGAGAGCAAATGCTGAAGCTGCGCGGCATCTTCCGCGCGCTCCTCTCACGCCGGAAGATCGATAACTTCCGCGTTGCCACCGGACAATAGAAGCCGCTCAGCTTTGTTGAAGAGCTTACCCTTGAGGGAGCTAAAGCAGAAGAATAAGTCAACTGTGACAGAACAAGGATTACTGCTAAGCCGGGGCGAATTGTCGAGCGCCGAAAGGAACATCGGCAAATTGCTGGACTTCTTTGGAGTTCCCTGGTCTGTGCAACCGTTCGACGAGTTCCTCGGCGGCGGTCAGACATCCCGCACTATTCGGGTGTTCTGTTCATCCGAGACCTACCTCGAGCTCGTTAGGCAATTGGAGAATTCGCCGGAGCTGACACGCCGTTGGCAGGAGAACGTGCACTCTGCCTTCATCTACTCCGCTGAAGACGAAACATCCCTGCAGAAGCTGGCAAACCTCCTTGGCAGTGGTCGGGTTCTGGTCTCGGGCGACGCAGGTAACGGCAGCAAGGCCCAAATGCATTTTCTTGTCAGCGACGATGCTGAACTGTGCGGAGTCATGGCTGGAGTCCGTGTCAAGGCCTCGTCCTCGCCTACTGCGCTTCTGAGTGGTCCATTTGGCCGCGGAATCAGGAGCATCATCTCATTGAATGAGCAGTCGGCCTTCGTTCTCGCGCGTCACCGCGACATTGCTCTCTTTCTTTCCACTTCGAGCCAGATCGTTGATCTGGACGCAGAACTCGCCCGCGGCATTTTCGACATTCGCGAGCATGCTCTCACGGCGATACCCATCGCCTTATATGTGAAGTGGGCGTTCGCACTCAGCTGCTGGCAGCCGGCGGAAGTAACTGCCTGCCTCATCATCGACGATCCGCTGCTGAAACGGTCACACGGCTTTGTCGATTTCAGCGAGCTGCTGTCCTTGATGAAGCGTCACCATTTTTCCGCCAATATTGCCTTCATTCCCTGGAACTGGCGAAGAAGTAATCCGGACGTTGTCCGTCTATTTTTGGATAACTCCGAATCCTACTCGATTTCAGTGCATGGCTGCGACCATACCCGTGCGGAATTCGGGAGCGAAAACGTGCAGCAGTCGTCGGCCAGGATCAGACGAGCGGTGGCGCGAATGGCCGAGCATGAGAGGCGCTCAGGGATCCACCACGACCGCGTGATGGTTTTTCCCCAAGGAGTCTTTTCGGCAGCGGCCATGGCCGCGCTGAAGCAGAGCGAGCTGATTGCGGCAGTGAACAATGATACCATCAGCGCAGACGAACCTCCGCTCCCGATTACGATCTCCGATGTCTGGAACGTGGCGGTGATGAAGTACGGTGATTTTCCGCTCTTTACCCGGCGTTATCCATGGGAGGGGATCGAAAACTTTGCCTTCGACGCGCTCCTGGGCAAGCCGGTCCTCCTTGTTATTCATCACGATTCGTGTCGCGATCATTGCCGGCGTCTGATTGACTTTATAGATAGATTAAACGCCTCCAAAGTGGCGCCGGTGTGGCGCAATCTCACCGAAGTTGTGCGCCGGAGCTATCGTCAGCGCAGGCCATCTGAGGGTGCGGTCGAGGTGGAAATGTTTGCCACGGAGCTGCTACTTGAGAATTGCTCCGGCGAGGAAGAAGATTTCACTGTGAACCGGGAGGAGTCCGCGCCTTCTTCCATCCAGGAGATTCATGTGGGCTCGCAGTCGGTCGACTGGAACGCAACAGAGCAAGGGGTTTCATTCGGGACACGGCTCAAAGCAGGCGAAAGCGCGCTGGTAAAAGTCATTTTTAAGAAGCCGGAAATAGGCCGGGAAGAATGGAATGGCGCCCGCTCGGAGGCGCGCATCATGCTCCGACGTTATCTTTGTGAGGTGCGCGATAATTACGTGACCAAGGGTAAGGTGCTCTTCACTGCGGCGCTGGGTAAAAAGGATGACGAATGGGTGTAAACGCAGAAGCAAGTGAGACGGTGGATGAGTCGAGCCGGCGGGGGCGGGGCGGCCAATCACAGAAGTCCGAGACAGCGTTGGAAAACCAGCTTGCTGGCGCGCTTAACAATTTTGCCCGCTGGTTAAATCGTCACGGCGAGACCTCGTGGGATCATCAGAGCTTCTTTATTGGCTCCATCGGTCGTCGCGCGAAATCGCTTTACTACAATGCCGGTTTGATCGGCACCGCTGCGGTTGCGCCTATCATCTTTTGCGAGGCTTTCCTGCCGGCGGCGCGCCGCCTTTTTCACCGCCGGATTCGATTGCCGATCGCTGACGCCCATTACGCGATGGGATTCGCCTGTCTTTATCAAGCGACGGGGGATAGGCACTATTTTGATCGCGCCGTTCATTTTCTGGACATTCTAAAGGCGACGCGTTGTCCAGATTTCCAGGAGTATTGCTGGGGGTACCCCTTCGACTGGGTCACCCGCGGAGGCTTGATGAAACGGGAAACTCCGCTGATCACAACGACTCCTTACGCTTATGAGGCGTTTCTGCAGATGTATGAGTTGGAGGCGCGACCGGAATGGAAGGAAATCCTTGCCTCAATTGCCCGCCATGTTGCTTACGACATCAAAAGCTATAAGACTTCCGAGCACGGGAGCAGCTCATCCTATACCCCCTTCGATAAGGGTGGAGTGATCAACTCGGCTGCCTACAGAGCCTTTCTGCTGACCAGTGCCTCCCAGCTCTTCTCGAATGATGATTATCTTGAGATCGCGCAAAGGAATCTAAGCTTTGTCCTCGAAACTCAAAACGAGGATGGATCGTGGCCTTATGCTGTCGACGGGGTGCGCGATTTCGTTGATCATTTTCATACCTGCTTTGTCATGAAAGGGCTGGCGAAGATTCACCGTCTCACTGGCGATGATGCGATTGCCGCAGCGCTCGTCAAAGCGGTCGACTACTATCTGCGCAACCTTTTCTATGAGGATGGGATGCCGAAGCCATTCTCGAAAGCGCCTAGGCTCACCGTCTACAAATGTGAGCTCTACGACTGCGCTGAGTGCATCAACCTTTGCTTATTGCTGCGGCGCAGTTTCCCGGAAATGAATGCGACGCTTGAGAGAGTAGTCCAGGGAATCTTGAATCGATGGGTCAGGGTGGACGGCTCCTTCCGTTCCCGCCGCCTCCATCTCGGTTGGGATAACGTGCCAATGCATCGCTGGGGCCAATCGCAAATCTTTCGGAGTCTGGCGTTTTACCTCCGCGAACAACGGGTGGGGCCTGGTGCTTCAAACTCTCAGCTCTCAACTCTCAGCCCTCAACTTCCTTAAGCATGTGTGGCATCTGCGGCCAGCTTAACTTTGGAAACCACGCGCCCGTCGAAGCGACGACCATCCGGCGAATGGCGCAGTCGATAGCTCATCGCGGACCCGACGACGAAGGCTACTTCGTCTCGGGTTCTATCGGTCTCGGTTTCCGAAGGCTTTCCATCATCGATCTGGCCGGTGGACACCAGCCGATGTTCGATGCGGAGCAGAGTGTTAGCGTCATCTTCAACGGTGAGATATACAATTACAAGGAACTGCGTGAGCAGCTGCAACAGCTTGGTTGCCACTTTCGCACTGCTTCCGATACCGAGGTAATCGTGCACGGCTACAAGGAGTGGGGGACCGATGTCTTCAATCGTCTCAATGGCATGTTCGGACTGGCCATCTGGGATGTACGGAAGAAACGGCTGGTGGTTGCCCGCGACGCCATGGGAATCAAGCTCGTCTATTATCGTATTACCGCAGGCGTCCTAACTTTCGGATCGGAGGTCCGCGCGGTGGTCGCCGCGGATAAGGCTAGCCCGGAAGTGGATTCGGTGGCGCTCGATCTGTTCCTGCGTTTCCGCTACACGCCCTCGCCACTGACGATTTTCCGCGGAATTCGCAAACTTGCGCCCGGTTCGATGCTGATAGTGGAGGAGGGAGAATGCCGGAGAGAACGCTGGTATAACTATGCGCCGGTTCCGTTCGCCGGTAAACAGGGTGAGGCGGAAGCGATCGAGGAACTACTTGAGCTTTATCGCGCCGCGGTAAAACGCCACCTGCTCAGTGATGTGCCTGTCGGCCTCCTTCTCAGCGGCGGCCTTGATTCCGGTCTGCTCCTGGCCTTGATGAACGAGCAGGGTGGCCCCTGGCCGGCTTACACCATTGGTTACGGAAACTCCTACAAGGATGATGAACTATCTGACGCCGCTGAGACAGCCAGACTGCTCGGCGCCCGCCACATAACCGTTCAACTCGACCAGCGCGAGTTTGTGACCGCCCTTCCTCGCATCGTTGAGTCACTCGAAGAACCGGTGGCGAGCTCCTCGGTTGTCCCGATGTATTTCATTTCGCAACGTGCTCGCCAGGACGTGAAAGTGGTTCTGATTGGTCAAGGCCCTGACGAGCTTTTCGGTGGGTACAAGCGGCACCTCGGCGTGCATTATGGCGGATGGTGGCGAGCGCTGCCCCGGTCGCTGCGCTCACCGCTCGGTAGCGCCATGACGCGTCTGCCGCGCAACGAGACGCTCAAGCGCGGAATCCATTCGCTCGGCATAGACGATCGCCTGCAGCGCTACCAGCATGTGTTCTCAATCGCGCCCGGCGATGAAATCAAAGCTCTTTTCCGCGAAGATGCTTTGCCTGAAAGCGAACCTATGGAGCTGGTTGATTACTGGCGCACGCTTCTCCCGCAGATGGAACATTTGGATGAGCTCGGGGGCTTTCAACTCATTGAAATCCGGTCCTCCTTGCCCGATGAATTATTGATGTATGCGGACAAGCTCTCGATGGCGCATAGCCTTGAGGCGCGCGTGCCATATCTCGACCGGACGGTGGTGGAGTATGCTCAGCGCCTGGACGCGACTTTTAAGGTCCGCCATGGCAGCCGAAAATGGCTTCATCGGCGCGTGTGCGAGAAATTTCTTCCTCCAAAGATCATGCACCGCAAGAAGCGCGGTTTTGCCGTGAACGTCGTCGACGATTGGTTTGATGCCACCGCGGGAGGGGAGCTCCAGGAAATTCTGATGGATGATGGATCGATGATGTTCGAGCTCTTGAAGCCGGAGCCGGTTCGAAAATTGCTTAAAGCCCATCAGTCGGGCCAACAAGACAACCACAAGCTTTTGTTCAGCCTTGTGATGCTGGAGCAGTGGCTGCGTGGAATACAATCGAAACATAAGACTTTAGCTGCTGGAGCGGCTTGACCCATGAGTGAGACGACGATCATCAAGGAGACAATCTATCCGAAGGGTTTGCCTGTAAGCGTGGAAGCTGTTCGCATCCACGACAAGACGTATCTGATCTCAGGAAAACTTTTGCGGACGGCCAGTCTCAAAGATGAGTGGCAGGAAGACGTAGAAAATCCAGCGGACGTTCTTGCCGCCCTTAAGCGATGTCCGATCCGAATCGATCTGCTGAAATTTTGGCAGAGGATACCTGAAACCGACGCCAAGTATTCATATTATAAGGAGTGGCAACCCGTCGCTGCCATACCGATTACGACCTATAAGCATTGGTGGGACAAGCAAATCCGGTTCCGGGCTCGTAACAAGATGCGCAAAGCGCAGAAGTTGGGAGTTGTGATCGAGCAGATTGAATTTAACGACGAGTTCGTGCGCGGAGTGGTAGAGATCTACAATCAATCTCCAGTCAGGCGCGGCAAGCCATTCCGACACTATGGCAAAGATTTCGAGACGGTTAAGGCTGAACTCTCCGTTGACTTGGACGAGGCGATTTTCGTCGCCGCCTATCATAGCAAAGAATTGATCGGCTTTATCAAGTTCGTGGTGGCTGACCGTTACGCCATGGTGACGCTGATTCTTGACAAGACCGTTCATCGTGACAAGTCGCCGACGAACGGGATGATTGCCAAAGTGGTAGAGATTTGCGCCGAACGGAATATCCCCTTTTTCACTTACACTTTGTGGCGTCGGGGAGATCACGGGAAGTTTCAAGAGAGCGTCGGCTTCGAAAAATTTCCGGTGCCTCAATACTTCGTGCCAGTAACGTTGTTAGGGAAACTCGCTTTGGCTCTTGGGCTTCACAATGGCTCCAAAGCGGTAATTCCCGAGCAAGTCATGGTGTGGTTGCTGACCTTGAGGACAAAGTGGTACGTGCGCAAACTCGCGCGGCGCGGTTCGGCGCATTTAGCGGCTTCATTTGAGAAGCAGCCAGTGAGCCTTTCTCACCCTGGTGCCTCTTAGTGACCCAGAGCTTTGCTGTTATGAATGATCCAGTATTCATTGTTGGACCTCACCGAGCCGGCAGCACTTTGTGGCACAATCTCATAGCCATGTCACCAGGCGTGCTGCGCCTGCCGGAGGCTCGCTTCCTTGGGCCTGCGCGGCAAAAAGACTTCCGATATCTCCTGCGCACTCAGGTGGGGAATCTCGCGGATGACAAAAACGTGGATCAGCTGGTCAAGTTGTGCTTTTTAAAGCAATCGGTTCCCGGTCTAGGCGGGGCAATGTGGCGATTCAAAGGCATGGACTGGGTCGATAATCCCCAGCTAGGAAAAGCAATCGGCAACCGTATCAAGGAATCCGACCGCACGGTTGGCTCGATCGCCAGGATTTTACTCGAAGAACTTGTTCGGTTTGGTGGCTGCACCAGAGCATGCGTAAAGTTTCCGGTTGATGTGCGCCATATTTCAGCACTGGTGCAGTGGTTTCCAAATTGCAGGATAGTCCACATCACCCGGGATCCACGTGCGCTCGCGATGTCAAAATCGAACGACCCCTCGGGCACGGCGAGCAGGGTGGCAGCCCACCCCCGGCTAGCTTGGGCCATCCGCAAAGCGGCGCTCGGATTGGTCATAAGCCAATATCGACTGAGCGCACGAGTGCATCAGCAATCAAAAGCAATGGAAAACTACCGGCTTTTTCGGTACGAAGATTTGCTGGCAGATCCGAAAAAGACACTGGTCGCGCTGTGCGATTTTATCGGAATAGATTTCGCGGAGGAGATGCTCGAACCGCAAAACGGCCGGCATGAGCATCAACCATCGAGTCTGACCGGCAGGCAGCAGAAGGCGTTCGATTCGGCCGCGGCGGTGAGGTGGAAGAGAGTCATCACCCCTGTTGACAATTTGATTATCTTGGGGCTTACTGCGCGAAGTATGAGCCAGTTAGGTTACAACCCGAAAACTCATCCGATTTTTCGGTGCGTCGAGGAAACGCCCGCATTCGACTCTGCACTGAGTTGAAAGCGGTAGCCGACGATCTTAACTGACGAGCAATTTTTTTCTGGAGAGGTGGCTGAGCGGTTTAAGGCAACAACCTGAAAAGGTTGTTATGCGGTCTGAAAACGCATCGGAGGTTCGAATCCTTCCCCTCTCCGCCAATCCGCACGCGCGGCGAATTACTGTTCACTCCCTTCTAACCGATAAATATGCCTGGTATAGTCGGAATAATTAGTCACAATCCGGCGGCTCAGTGCCAGAGGATTGCTAAGACGATGCTCGAGACACTGGCACGTGAGCAGTTCTATACCTCCGGCATATATTCAGCGCCTGATCTTGGTGTCTACGCTGGATGGGTAGCCCACAGGGATGCATTCGCTTCGGCGCAACCGTTCCGTAGCGGAAACGGTGACGTCACGATTTTGTTATCTGGAGAATGCTTTTTCGATTCGGCAGCACAGAGGGACTTTCGGAGTCAGTCGCCCAATGGGGACAAAACGGGTGGCGCATGGCTGACCCACCTCTTTGAGGAACAAGGCCAGCAGATGTTCGAGAAACTGAATGGCCTGTTCAGCGGCCTTGTCATTGATAAGAAGCAAGGCAAGGCATTCCTCTTCAACGACCGCTACGGAACTGAACGAATCTACTGGCATGAAACGGAGGATGCGTTTTTCTTCGCCAGCGAGGCAAAGGCGCTGCTGCGCGTATTGCCAAGCCTCAGGGAGTTTGACCCAGAGGGTGTGGCGCAATTTCTCACCTTCGGGTGCACCCTCGAATGGCGAACGCTTTTCCGTGGGATCCAAATCATGCCGGGAGGTTCACGCTGGAGTTTCCGGGATCGGAGTTGTAAAAAAGAGCGCTACTTCCAAAGCGAAACCTGGGAATCGCTCCCCAGTCTTTCGGCTGACTCTTTCCAATATCAGTTAGACGAGACATTGAAGCGAATTCTGCCGCGCTATTTCGAAACCGATTCATCGCTCGGCATTGCTCTGACCGGCGGGCTCGATACGCGCATGATTCTGGCGTGCGAACCTGAAAATATTGATAGACCTGTTTCCTATACCTTCACTGGGCAGACCGGAGAAACATATGATGACCGGATCGCTGCTCAAGTGGCCAGGGTGTGCGGTCTCGAGCACCACCTCCTGCGTTTCGGTCCCGATTTTTTCTCGGATTTTGCTTCGCACGCGGATCGAACTGTCTACGTCACCGATGGCTGCTTTGGGGTGACGGGCGCGCACGAAATCTATTTTAATCGCCAGGCCCGGCAGTTAGCTCCTGTCCGTCTGACCGGACTGTTCGGAAGCGAAATTTTGAGGGGAGTATCCACCTTCAAGCCCGCACTGCCCGTTCCCTCGCTTCTCGACCCCGAGTTCCAAAAGGTGGTCGAAGCCTCCGTTTGTGACTTCGCCGCCGAGCAGGTCCACCCGATCACCTCGGCCGCGTTCCGAAACATTCCCTGGAACCTGTTTGGCAGCATGGCGGCAAACCGCTCCCAAGTTGTCTTGCGAAGTCCCTATCTCGACAACGAGATCGTCGCGCTGGCCTACCAAGCGCCCACTGCCCTTCGCAAGTCTCCGCAAGCCGCTTTGAGGCTGATCAGAGATAACAATGCGCTGCTTGGCAAGGTTCCAACTGACCGGCGGGTTGAGGATAAAGGCGCTCCGTTTCCTCGTAATCTCCTGTGGCTCTTCCGCGAGGCAGGTTTCAAGCTCGATTACTATCATAACGACGGAATGCCTCATTGGTTCTCGCGGTTTAGCCCCGTCGTCGATGCGCTCGACGCGCCGGTAAAACTTCTGAATCGTCATAAATTTCTTCATTACAGGAGTTGGTTCCGAAATGAGCTCGCTCCATACGTGCTTCGCGTTCTAACTGATTCGAGTGCTCAGCATAGTCCTTTCTGGAGGGCGGGATTTGTCGGGCATATGGCCAAAGCCCATACCCAAGGATATGGAAACTATATCTCGGCTATTAACGCAGTTCTAACATTGGAAGCCGTCGAGCGACTTCTTTTTCGGGATCTTGCGAGAATGCCGGAAGGTATAGACGATTCTCCAAGAGATGCTGTCGCGGTATAGCGTCTTCGCGCAGCATCGAATCAGCGTCCGCCCGTTTTCCTCAGCAGAGGGGAGAAATAGCGTGACAAATAAATGAGCATACCTACGGATTTTTCAGATCGAAGGTTTCTCATCATTGGAGGCACAAGCAAAGCCGGAACGACTTCCGTCTTTAACTACCTCGCCGGTCATCCACAGATTTGCGCGACCGAGGCTAAGGAGACACGATTTTTTCTCGATGCCGACTATCCGCTGCCATCCGCAAAGCGCTACTATAAGGATGGTCCCGGCGAGTACCTTTCTTTCTTCGATTTCGCAAAGGAACCGAGAGGAGAGGCTTGGAGTTTAGAGGCGACACCGGATTATCTCTACTCACCAAATGCCCCACGCCTTATCCGCGAGACGCTGCCGAATGTTCGCTTAATCTTCTTTCTGCGGGAGCCGATTTCCAGGCTGCTTTCCTTTTATCAGTTCGGAAAGCAAATCAACGAAATACCTCAAGCCATGACTTTCGATCAATACGTCAATTTGCAAAGGACGGGCTCCGGCGCCTATTCTTCGCGTGGCTACTGCCATCCGGCTTATCGAGCACTACAGCACGGACGCTACTCCACTTACCTCAGTCGGTTTCTGGAGGTGTTCGACAGGTCTGCGATCTACGTCGCCTTTTATGAGGAACTAAAGTGCGATGCGCGTTTGTTCATGGTTTCAATTTGCCAATGGGCAGGCATCGACTGGCGCTATTTTCGCGATTACCGGTTTGAGGTGACGAACCAAGGGGTCAAGATGCGAAGTCCGCGTCTAAACCAGGTGTATTACGAAGCCAAGCAGAAGGCTCGTCGGCTGGTGCGGAATCGCGTCGGGTTACGGTCCATCTTGGGACAGGTCGGCGCTAAGGTAAATGTCATCTACAGAAAGATGAACGTCACAAATCGCAATGAAGTCCTAATCTCTCGCTCGACCGAGGACTTTCTTAGCCGATACTACGGGGAGGAAGCGGCTCGATTGAAGAAGATGCTGGGAATCGAGGCGCCGTGGCCGAATCGCAAAACCTGAGAGGCGCTCAGTTCCAGTCGTCGCGTGACAAGCGCGATTTATTTAGTTCCGTTTCTTCCGGGGGCAGCCTTCCTGCTTAGTTTTTCTTGAATATCGAGGGAACGAGTTTGTCTATGAAGCGCTGTTTGGATCGCAGTTCACCACCTACATTCGTGGGTATCGGTTCCATGCGCTGTGGTTCTACCTGGCTTTACGAGGTTCTCAAATGTCACCCGGATATCCAGGTGAGTGAGTTTAAGGAAGTCGACTTTTTCTTTATGCATCGAATGATGCGTCACGATCTGGATTGGTATGAAGCACTTTTTCGGACCGGCGATGGCGGCGCATTAAGACCGGTTCGAGGAGAAATTTCCCCGGGCTACGCCCGGCTAAAGGGCTGGCAGGTTCGACAAATTGCGAAGGTGCTGCCCAGTCTTCGCATTATCGTAACATTGCGTCATCCGATCGAGCGGATGTGGTCGCAGACGCTCTACTCGTTTGGACATTTACGGGGGAGAGATATTTGTCAGGTGGGCTCCCTAGAGCTTCTACGTCAATTCGAACGCCCTCGCAGCCGATTGTCCTCGGATTACGTCCGAATTGTGAAGGCATGGTCCGGTGCATTCGGGCGGGACGCGCTGCACATTGGTTTTTTTGACCAGCTGCGCGCTGATCCGCAATCCTTCGTTGACGGCATCTTGAAACACATTGACGCGTCGACTCCTTGGAGCCTTCCTAAAGGATTGGCGAAAACGAAGGTTTGGTCGACTAACAGCTTGGTGAAACGCGATCGTGATATACCGGAGCTAATGCACTGGTACATGGCGGACCAATTATTGGAGCCCACCGAACGCCTTAATGACCTACTGGAAGGACAGGTTTCTAACTGGGTGGACGAGATGCGGGTGATCCGGGGGAAAACGCGGCTAAACTGGAAGATCTTAAAGGAAGTGAACCGAGCGATGCTCTCGCTGCCCGAAAGACTGGCTTACGAGAGTTATCATGCAATGCTTGATGTGAAAATGTGGTTGCGTTGGCAACAGCTACAAAGGGCACTGCTGTCAAAGAATAACCTTCCGGAAGAGGATTTTTACCCATCATAGAAGCTGACAAGGCTCTATATCAGTCGTGACCCGAGAATATCTAATGGTAAAAACCGACAATTCATCTGTGAATTCTAAGTCGACTGGCACCGAATCTATCCTGCCAAAGGTAAGCCGCCAAGGCGCAACCGTACTGGTCAGCCGCGGTGCCCTACTGGTGCTCGGCCTCGCCAGTAATATCTTGCTCTCGAGAACACTTGGTCCCAGCGGTCTGGGAGCGTATCAACTCGGTTTTGTCCTGGTGCAGTTAGTGACGAGCTTCTGCATTCTAGGGCTCGACAAGGCGCTGATGCGATATTTGCCGCTGCTCGAGGAGAAAGGCCAAGGTGGGCGCCGGTTGTTGCTATTTCAGGGGTCCGGAGTGGTGATGGCCATTTCGCTTTTCTTTGTCACACTGTTGCTGCTATTCGCCCCGACTCTCGCGAATTCGTACTTTCATGCCCAAGAAATGCAGGGGGTGGTGCGAGCGTTTTGCATTTATCTACCGTTTTTTGCCCTGGCCCGTTTTCTCGGTGGCGCCTTGGCCGCGATCAAGAGGGTTGATTTTGCTTCAAAGGTTACCAACATCCTCACACCGGCGGTTTTCTTGGTTGTTCTTATTGCCGTGGCCGTAACGCGAACGGGTGTCTACGGTGCCATCGTTGCGCGCTCACTATCGGTAATCCTGGCTGTTCTCGCTCTCGGCTGGTTCTTGTTGCGCCACGTTCCAAGCGATCGGGGCAGATCGCGTGGGACTTTCCAAGGCTATATTTCGCTCTCGATGCCACTGTTTTTCGTCGGCCTTGGTTACCTTCTCCTCGGACAAATGGACACCATTATGTTGGGACACTTCGTGGATCCCAAAGAAGTCGGTATCTATGCTGTGGCAGTCAGGATCTCCGCCTTCGTCATTGTCGGACTAGAAATTCTCCTTCCCATTGTTGGGCCTTTCTGGGCGCACTGGGCCGAAATGCGCGACACTGCGTCAACATCGGAATTATTCGGCACCGTAACCAAATGGACCTGTTATTCCGGGCTCCTGCTTTTTGCCCTGATCACGATATTGCGGGTGGAGTTGCTGCGGGTTTTTGGAAAGGGGTTCGAAACTGGCGCGGCGGTTGTGCTGGTTCTTTCGCTTGGCCAACTGGCTAACGCCGTCTCCGGTCCCACTGGTCAAATCTTGTCCATGAGCGGCCGCCAGAAGCTGGAGGTGGTTAACACCGTTTCGATGGTGGCAATCAACTTTCTCTTGAATCTGTTTCTTATCCCAAGGATGGGGAAAATGGGGGCGGCTATAGCCACGGGGATCAGCATTGCCCTGATTAACGCGATCAAGCTACTCGAGGTTCATGTTCTCTTTGGCCTGCAACCCTATACCTTGAAATACCTCAAAGGTGTCACCGCAGTCGTCGCTGGCGCGCTCTTCAGTTACTTCGTTCGCATATGGCTTTTCCAGGTCGGCTTCGGCCCATATTGGATCATCTCTCTGGCAGGCCCCGTCTTCTTGCTCACTGCGATGATGGCATTCTGGACATTGGGGTTGGACGAAGACGACAAACTAGCCCTTCTCGCACTGCGCCGTCGTTAGGCTGACCGTACTTCCACGCGTTCTCATTGAAGAGATTTTTTTTGAATGTACTGATCTCTAAACTCGGCGCTACCGGAGACGTCGTTCGCACCACGCCCCTAATCAGGCGCCTAGGTGGCCAAATCGTTTGGCTGACCGAGGCGAAAAATACATTTCTCCTCGACGGATTAGGGGACGTTGAGTGTTTCTCATGGGAGCGGCGGAATTCTATTCCAGAGCGCAAATACGACTTGATTATAAACCTCGAAGACACATTGGAAGTCGCTTCGTTTCTGCAAAAGTTCACGGTCGGCACCTGGTTCGGAGCGTATGCCGCGGTCGACTCTACCTTGAAATACACAGACGACTCAAGTGGTTGGTTCGATCTCAGCCTGATCAGCTCTCACGGCCGAGTACGGGCTGATGGGCTAAAGTTTCTTAACCGTCGGACCTATCAGGATTTAATCTTCGAAGGTCTCGGATTGCGCTTCGACGGCGAGAAATACTTACTGCCCAAAGCAGTCGAAACAGGACTTTCAGGGGATGTGGCGATTGCGGCGGATGCCGGCCCGGTCTGGCCCATGAAAAAGTGGGCTTATTACGATGAATTGAAGAAGGAGCTTCAAGATAGAGGGTTGACGGTAAACGTCCTTCCGAAGCGATTGTCTATTCTTGAGCACCTGGCCGATGTCCGTCAGCATCGTTGCATTGTGGGTGGGGATAGCCTTCCTATGCATCTGGCAATGGGATCGGGAAGGCCCTGCGTCTCCCTGTTTACCTGCACAAGCCCGTGGGAGATTTTCGAGTATGGCTTGCTCGTGAAGGTGGTTTCTCCTTTGCTGGGTGAATTCTTTTACCAACGCGGGTACGACGAGCGGGCGACAACGGCTATAAACGTCGAAGAGGTCCTGGATGCCGTGATGGCCCAGTTGGAGTCTGCCGTGCCGATGGGCGATGAATTATCACCAAATGAGCTATGAGATAGAGACAGCTTCTGCGCAAGCTGACCAACGAAGGAAATTAGTGGAGGAGAAGCGACTTTCGTGCGGGTCGGCAGTTTCAACTCCCAACTCTCAACAATTAGCGCGATTTAATGTCTCTTTGCTGACTGGCGGCGGCGACAAACCCTACGTGCTTGGCCTCACAAGGGCTCTCACCGCCGAAAGACTGTTAGTGGAGATTGTAGGCAGCGACGCGCTGAGCGTCCCAGAGCTTCTCGATAATCCAGACGTGAAGTTCCTCAATCTACGAGGAGATCAGTCTGCCGATGCTAGACCGGTTACGAAGATCACCAGAATTACGAAGTACTACATCAAGTTGCTCCTCTTTGCCGCGTCCACCAAAGCTGAAATATTTCACCTCTTGTGGAACAACAAATTCGAATTCTTCGACCGCACGGTGCTGATGGTCTATTACAGACTGCTAGGGAAATGGGTCGTCTTGACCGCTCATAACATAAACGCGGGACAACGCGATGCGAACGATTCATGGGCAAACCGGTTTTCACTGACAATCCAATACCGTCTCAGCAATCACATTTTTGTTCATACTGAAAAGATGAAGAAAGAACTAGTCGTGGGTTTCGAGCTTGCCGAGGAAAAGGTCAGCGTGATCCCGTTCGGAATTAACAAGACCACCCGCGAGACGTGCCTTTCGAGCAGAGAGGCAAAACAGAGGATTGGGATTGATGCCGACGACAAAACCCTTCTTTTCTTTGGACAGATCGCACCCTACAAGGGACTGGAGTATCTAGTTGCCGCTTTTAAAGACCTCGCGCGGAGCGATGATACTTATCGGCTTATCATCGCTGGCAAGCCGAAATGGTCCGGGGCTTACTGGAAGGAAGTCAAAAAGGCGATCATTGACAGCGGGAGTGGCGAGCGAATAGTCGAGAGAATCGAGTATATTCCCGATGAAGAGACGGAGATATATTTTAAGGCGGCTGATGTCTTAATCCTTCCTTACACGGAAATTTTTCAGAGTGGCGTGTTATTTCTCGGGTATAACTTTGGCTTGCCCGCTGTGGTTACGGATGTGGGTTCGTTAAAGGAGGAAATTGTTGAAGGCAGAACCGGCTTTGTGTGCAGACCGAAGGATTCATGCGATCTGGCCGTGACTATCCGCCGCTATTTTGCTAGTGCTATGTTTGGTGAACTCGATCTCCACCGGTCGCGTATCAAGGAGTTTGCGAACGAACGCTACTCATGGAGTAAAGTCGCCGCAATAACGAAGGCGGTTTACCTGGGGCTGGCCCGCTGATGTTGGGACCAAAGAATGCACTTTCGAGGGTTTTAGCGATTAGCTGATGCAAAGCTCCGAACACCATGTCAGGCGGCCCGGTGCCTCGGCTGAGGAGCCCGAGAAGTTCGGCAGTCATGAGATTTCAGCGTTCGCTCTCGATTCTCCGCCGCGTCGGTTTTGGGGGATTCTCACTCGCAAGGAGCGTTGGGGATTATCAGGCGGTGGTTGGCTTATCCTTCTCCTGACGGCCGCGTTAACTATTGCCGCGTTGGTTTCCAATATCTATCCGTTTCTTGCTGCGACGGATCGAGTCGCTAGTAACATCCTGGTGGTTGAAGGCTGGGTCCACCCCTATGCGATCCGGGCAGCTGTCGATGAGTATAGAACCGGACACTACCAGCGGGTTTTCGCAACTGGTGGTCCAGTAGTTGGAAAGGGGGGCTATGTTAATGATTTTCAGACTGCCGCCAGTGTCGGGGCAGACCTGCTCAGGGACGGAGGAATCCCGAGCGGAGCGTTGCAGATGGTTCCCAGCCGCGTCATCGGCCGGGATAGGACCTACAGTTCTGCGGTGGCTTTGAAGCATTGGTTTCGCGAACATGATGTGCAAGTGCGCGGCCTCAACATCGTGACCGAGGGCGCTCACGCCCGCCGCAGCCGCCTGCTCTTCGAGGAAGCGCTCGGCCCAGACGTGGACATCGGCGTGATTTCCGTTCACAGCCCGGATTTCGATGCCAGGCAGTGGTGGTACTACAGTGAGGGTGCACAAGAAATAATCGAAGAGGGGCTGGGCTACCTCTATGCAAAGTTTCTTTTCTATCCGCGGGAGGCTGACTTAGCGGCGCAAACGAATGCAGCCGTCGGACGCCACGGTTTGGCAGCGTCCGCTGCTTTGGATCAATCTCGGGGCGAGTGGGGAGAATAAATAATCCTTGCCAACGGGAATCTTTATTTTACTCTCGGACATAGCAATTCCGCAAAAAACGAAGACCCTCACCATGTTTATGAAGTCCAAATTCACGGAAGCGCTAATATTACTGGGTCGGGCACGGACAGTTATCTTTGCAGCCCTGCTTATTTCGTTCGCCAGATCGGCGAACGCCAGCCCGATCGAAGTTGATCTGGGACCTCCCCATACGATTACATCCCAAACTCCTTCGTCATCCTTCGGGGAACTTAATGGCACACGATTGAGCGGCCAGACCATGTCGATCGACTTCTCGTTCTCTAATAATGAATTCGTCCGGTTATTCAGCATCACGTCGTTTACGTTCGACGCGTTCATCAAACTGCAAACGAACGCTTCGAGCTTCCTGGGTTTTCTCGGGGGGACCGGTTACCTGGTCGATGCGCAAGGCAACGCTATTCCTGGATTTGGAATTACGGGAAGCGCGTCGGGTAGTGATGGCTCGATGGCGCTCGGCCTGTTTCCACTTCTCAAGGACGAGGACGGCACGCCCAATAGGGATTTGCCCAGGCCGTTCGACTTCTACGGCATTCATTATGACTTGTCCTTCCCGGACGTTAATAACCCATCGATTCATATCATCGAAGGAGAGTTCACGCTGATCTCCGACGCTCGCGGCGTCTTCGGTATCGGCCCTGGGATTCCGCGGAACATTGTCCCCGACTCCGGCAGTACACTGTTTCTTCTTGGAACGGGGGTCGTGTTCACCATTGGCTTGAGGGCCTGGCGCGTCTAGAGGAGAGCGGCTTTCTCGGAGCAGCCGGGTTTCCGTCTTCTCACGGCTGACCCGAGGCGCCCGCCCTAACCCGTTCGCGTTATGCTCTAGTCCGTTGTGCTGGTGACAAGGAATGCCCACAACCAAAAATAGGGGCAATTGCGTTTCATTGAGTGTAGCGCAACCAGTTTTTCAGCAGATTTCTCCGAAGTTGATTGCAATTTTCCCCTGTATTGAATAGAACAGTTTCCACCCCGACAAAATCGATGAACACAACGCACACTCACGCTGTAAAGATTGATCGATTTCTGCGCCATTGGTTTGCACCGCTATTTTTCCTTTTTGCAGCGGCCATGACACCCGCTGCGATGGCGCAAACCTTATCTACAGTTAGGATTAACTGCGGCGGGCCGGCCTACACTGATAGCCTGGGGCAGGCTTGGGCAGCGGATATTGATTTCGCGGGAGGCGCCGTCAAAACGTACACGCAACCTGTCTCGGGAACACCAGATCAGAAGCTGTACCAATCCGAGCGTTATGCGAGCAAACTGACTTATAGCATACCTGTAAGCAATGGCACTTACACGGTGACGCTGGACCTTGCAGAGATGTACTTCAATGCGGCGGGACAGCGGGTTTTCAGTATCAGCCTGGAGAATCAAACGGTGCTGCAGGATTTAGACATTTGGGCGGTGGCTGGGTCGAAAGCCGCGCTCCAGCGAAGCTTCTCAGTTACCGTTACGGATGGAATACTTAACATCGTGGCGACTGCGAGTGTGAACAACGCGAAGTTCTGCGCGATTGAAATCACACCGAACTCCGGCACGCCGACGCCGACCCCAAGCGTTACTCCCACACCAACTCCGACCGCTACTCCCACGCCAACCCCAACGCCGACCGCCACTCCCACGCCAACGCCAAGCGCTACTCCAACGCCAACGGCAACTCCGACTCCTACTCCGACGGCGACTCCCACGCCGACT
>JACDGM010000097.1 GCA_013815325.1 Chthoniobacterales bacterium | reverse complement strand
CCTGGGGGCGACCTTGCCGCGCTTCATCGCGCCGGGGCGGCCGCGGGCCGCGTTCGCGCCGCTCACCACCGCCACCGCGCCGCTCGCGTTGGCCCGGTCGCACGTCCGCTTCGCCCGCAAAATCGGCATACCGGTTCTCGTTAGGCGTTTCCGTCGCCCACGCGGGAAGCATTTTCAGATCGAAGAGATCGGAGGCCGGGTCCTGCTCAGGCATGTGTGTCTCTACGCGCAAGCGCGCCGTTGTAAAATCCGCGACCCTCTCGGCCAGAAAATCAACCGCGGATTTCGCGGATTGCACCGATAGGAGAGGGAGCTTTTCCTCTCTTCCTTATCCCTGCCCATCCGCGCAATCCGCGGTCAATCATTTCAGTCGCCCAGGGGAGGGAATCGCCGCAGAATAAATTGGCAACCCCCTCAATTATTTAGTTGCCAACAGGTCGCGGCACATTTAAGCCGTCACCCACAGCAAGCGAACAAGGAGAAATTTTATGTCGGACAAACCGATCGAAGAAAAAGTAAAAGAGATCATCGTCGAACAACTGGGGGTTAATCCCGAGCAGGTTACCCCGAACGCGTCCTTCATCGAAGATCTCGGCGCGGATTCACTCGATATCGTCGAGCTGGTGATGGCGTTTGAAGAGGAATTTTCGGTGGAAGTGCCCGATGAAGACGCGGAGAAATTGCAGACCGTGGGCGACGTCGTGAAATACATCGAGGAAAAATCCAACAAGGAATAATTTCGCGGTTTGCTGCGTGCTCGTCACGCTTTCGGTGGAACCTAAAACACGGCTGCGGCCGTGTTTTTTGCTTCGACGTTGCGGTCACACGCTCACCAGCCAAAGATAACGCGTGAATCTCCCTTGGCTGAACGGCCCCCTTTTCGATCTCGCGGGCCATCACATTTCCGCTCGGGGGATCGCGGGCTTTGTCGGGCTCTTTGCCCTCGGGCTGATCGTCGCCAAAATCCTCCAGAGCGCGTTCGTTAGGCGCTTCCTCAGCCGCTTCAAGCTCGACCCCAAATTCGTCGCGATCATCACGACGATCCTGAGCGTCGCGGCGCTTGTTTTCTTCACTGTCAGCGCGGTCAACGGCCTCGGCATCCCGCTCGCCTGGAGTGCGCCTCTCCCCGGCGTGCCGATCAGCTTGTTGCAGATTTTTCTGCTCATCGGCCTGCTCATATTCGTCTTTTGGATTTCGTCGCGGGCGAAACGCTTTCTTTTTAATCGCTTCCTCGCGCACAGCGGTCTGGACCGCTCTTTGCAGTACGCGATCTCCCAGATCGCCTCCAACGTCATCCTCGTCGTCGGCATCTTCATTGTTCTCCAGAACACCGGCATTCACCTCGAAGCGCTGACGATTTTCGCGGGCGCGGTCGGCGTCGGGGTCGGCTTCGGCTTGCAAAACATCACGAGCAATTTCATCAGCGGCCTCGTCATTCTGGCGGAGCGGCCGATCACGATTGGCGACCGCGTGGAAGTTGCGGGGGTGACAGGTCAGGTGCAAAAGATTCGCGCGCGCAGCACCGTCATCCTGACTAACGACAACATCGCCACGATCGTGCCTAACCAGAAGTTCATCGATTCGCCGGTGACGAACTGGACTTATGGCGATCCCCGGGTGCGCTTCCGCATTCCGATTGGCGTCGCCTACGGTAGTGACGTCGAGAAAGTGCGCGAGGCGCTGATCGCCGCCGGTCGCGAACATCCCAAGGCGCTGCGGGATCCCGCGCCGGGTGTTTTCCTCAAACAATTTGGCGAGAGCTCGATTGATTTCGAGCTCGTCGTCTGGAGCGAGGAAATGAGCCACCGGCCCTCGCGCTTCAAGAGTGATTTGAACTTTGGCATCGAGAAGAAGCTCCGCGAAGCTGGGATTGAAATTCCAAACCCGCAGCGCGATCTGCATATTCGAAGCGGAGTTTTAAAGGTGGAATCCGCGCCCGCCGGGTAGCGCACACGTCTCGTGTGCTGGTCGCGCTGTTCCAGCGCGACGAACTTTTCCTAAGATCTGGACCTTCCCGATAGTCAGCGCGTCGAGGAAAGTCCGCGAATGCGGGACACCTTCGACAGCACACGAGACGTGTGCGGACCCGGCAAATCGCCCTACCTGATTCACGAAAAGAAATCAAAGACCTCCCTTCGGAAAACGCCCCGCACTTGAAAAAATAGCCGCGCTGGCTACTGGATAGCCATTCCCAGCCTAGACCCACTTCTTTCCTTAATACCCGCTCCGCGCTCGTCGTCCGATTGCAGCATCCGGACGCCGTATGGCTTTGCCACGCTCGTTAGGCAGGAGCAGCTGCAGGAGGTTCCAGCCTGGCACGAAGCTTTTTGCGACCAGTGCAAGGACGATCGCTTTTACGAGCTCATCAGCGCGACGCTGACCGCTGATTTCGACTATCACTTCCTCGTTCTGGAAGATGAGGAACGCGAGGTGCGCGCCATTCAGCCGCTCTTTCTCGTGCGCCAAAAGCTGACCGAAGGCGTGGCCGGCCCCATACGCAAAGCAGTCGACCGGGTGCGGCAAAGATTTCCGCGGTTCCTCACTTTGAAGACGCTCATGGTCGGTTGTTCCGCAGGCGAAGGCCATCTCGGCGCCTGCCGGCCCGAGGATGCCGAATGGGCGGCGGAAGCGCTCCATTCTTGCCTGCCGTCTATCGCGCGTGCGGCGGGCGCGTCTCTTGTCGTGCTCAAGGATTTCTCCTCCCGTTATCGCACGGCGCTGCGCACTTTTTCGGCCAATGGCTACACCCGCATCGCGAGCATGCCGATGACGCGGCTCTCCCTGCACCATCGCGATTTTGAGGAATACCTTTCCTCGTTAGGCAAAGCCACGCGCAAGAATCTGCGGCGCAAATTTCGCCAGACGGCGACGAGCGCGCCCATCACCTGCGAGGTGCTGAACGATGTCACCCCGGTTATCGACGAGATCTATCCCCTCTACCTCGCGGTGCACGAGCGCTCGAACCTGCATTTCGAAAAACTGACGCCCGCCTATTTCAGCAGGCTTGGCCAGGAGATGCCGGAGCGGGTGCGGTTCTTCGTCTGGCGGCAAGAGGGAAAGGCGATTGCCTTCAGCCTGTGCTTCGTGCACGACGGGACGATTTACGATGAGTACCTCGGGCTTGATTATGACGTCGCCTTCGATCTCAATCTCTATTTTTACACCCTGCGCGACATCATCTGCTGGTCGCTCGCGCAAGGGTTGCGCTCCTATTGCAGCAGCCCGCTCAACTACGAGCCCAAACTGCATCTCGGCTGCGAGCTGGTGCCGCTCGATCTCTACGTCATGCACACCGGCGCGTGGATTAATCCGATCTTTCGCCGCGCTCTCCGCTTCCTCCAGCCGACGAAACACGACCCTGTGCTGCAGCTCTTTCCGAACGCGCACGAACTTTAAATGCAGTTGCTCACGGGCCGACCCCGCGGCGCGAAATCATCACTCGCCGCTCCACACCTTTGCGCTGGCGGGTGGGACCGCGACAATTTTCGCCCGCGCCGCGCAGATCGATCCCAAGCTCTGGGCGGAAACCTTTGGTGATCAGCCGAAGGACCTTTCTTCCTACGAGCTGCTCGAGCGCACCATGTCGGGCGGGTTTCTCTATCGCTATCTGGTGCTCACTGCGCCTAACGGAAAGCCGTTTGCCCTCCAGCCCCTCATCGTTGTTGATCAGGATCTCGCGGTCTCTCTCGGCCGGCCGCTGGCACGCGTGCTCGGCCTGTTGCGCCGATTTTTCCCGCGTCTTCTGCGCGCTCGCATGTTGATGGCCGGCTGCCTCGTGGGCAACGGCCACTTCGGCGTCACGAAAGGTTTTCGCCGCCGGAAAGCTTTCCGCATTTTGGCGGAAGCGCTCTTTCGTTATGCCGCGGCGGAAGAGATCGCGCTGCTCACGATAAAGGATTTTCCCGCGAACGAGCGGCGTGAGGTGGAGCCGCTGGTCGACGCCGGCTTCACCCGTATCGACGGCTTTCCGCCGCTCAAAATGGAGCTGACCTTCGACAGCTTTGAGCAATACATGGAGGAGCGCTTGAGCAAAATCACCCGCAAAGGACTGCGCCGGAAACTGCGCGCGGCGGCGAACGCGCGGCCGCCCATCACCCTTGAGGTGCGCAACAACTGCCGCACCGTGATCGACGAGATTTACCCGCTTTACCTCGCCGTCGCGCAACGCAGCGAGGTCGCGTTTGAAGTTTTCAGCCGCGAGTATTTCCTCGATGCCAGCCTAACGATGCCGGATCGCTGCCGCTTCTTCATCTGGCGACAAGGCGGGAAGGCGATCGCCTTTTCCTATTGCACGGTCTGGAACGGGATGATCTTCGACAACGACATCGGGCTCGATTACGAGGTCGCGCACATCCTCCATCTTTATTACGTTAGCTTCCGCGATATTCTGGAGTGGGCGCTGCGCCACGGCTATCGCTCCTACCGCACTTCTCCGTTCAACTACGATCCGAAAATGCATCTGCGGCTCGAGCTGGAACCAGTTGATCTTTTCGTTAGGCATCGCTCCCGCTTCTTAAATTTTTTGCTGCGCCGCTTCGCCGCGCGCTTCTCCCCCGTCCGGTCCGACCCGGTGCTACGCCGCCATTATTCCGCCCTGCCATGATTGGTTCCCTCCGCCATTGGTTTTTCAACCCCTGGGTGCAGCTGGCGATTTGCGTCCTCCTCGCGACCGCCGCGGAAATTTTTCTAAAGCTCGGAGCCGCCGCGACGGCCGATTCGGACAACGCCTGGTCGTGGACCGGCTTCACCGGACTCCGCTCCGGCTGGGTTTGGTGGGGGATTCTCGCTTCCGTCGTCAGCCTTTTTAACTGGCTCGCCACCCTGCGCAAACTTCCCCTAACGATCGCATTTCCGGTCGGCAACGCCGTGCACATCCTTGTCCCGCTGAGTTCCTGGCTTTTTCTCGGCGAGGCCATCCTGCCGCGCCGCGGCATTGGAATCGCGCTCGTTCTGCTCGGCCTCATGATCGTGGCCAAACCCGCCGCCAGCCTGGAGGCGAAACTATGACGCCCTTTGCCGGGTTGCTGATTTTCGTCACCGTCAGCTGTTTCGTAGCGGGCCAGATTTTGCTCAAACACGCCATGGATATCATGGCGCGCCCACGCTTTTCGCGAGTGCGCGCGACCGTTGTTTTCGCCACCGCTATCGTCGTTTTCGCGGCGAATTTTTTCATCAACATTGGGCTTCTGCAGCGATTTGATCTCAGCTACTTCTTTCCGTTCCAAGGGATGAGCGTGATCCTGATTGCCTTCGTTGGCGCTTATGTCTTGCGGGAAAGGCTGACGCTTCGCCTAACGATCGGCTCGGCCGTAATCAGCCTCGGGGTGATCTTTGTCTCGTTGAGCTAAAGCCTGGACCTGCGGACTCGCCACGGCCTAGCCCGTCCAGGAGGAGGCGGGAGCAGGTCCCTCCGGCCTGCGCAAAAGCAGCAAGGACCCGCCGCAACGCGATCAGGTTTGTCTGCTGCATCTCCACCGAGTCGCGCGGGGAAAGCTTGGGATGATCCATCTCCGAGGCAAAACGCTGCTTCCGCCGGGCGTAGGCCGCAGGCGACCACGCGCCACAAATATCCCCCGCAACAATCCGATTCCCGCCGCCAAGCAGTCCGATCGCCCAGACGACATCATCGATGCTGAAGCGGCCGTTCTCCCAATTTGTGGCGGCTTCTTCCGCGCGCAAACAATCAAGATCGACCGTCAGGTAAACCTTCGCCGCGCCCAATTGCCTAACGAATTCAGAAAACTTCTCTCGCCAATTGTCGCGCAAAATCGCGCCGCGCCGCGCGCGCTCCTGGCCGCTGCGATCATCCGCCCACGGATGCACGTCCAGTCGCCCGCTTCGTTCCGCGCGCTGATTGCCGAAAATTCGCCACGGCCACCAGCACTCGAAATTCCCGCAACCCCACACGCTCACTCTTTCCACGTGCGGCCATTCCAGCGCGCGATTGACCCAACTGCCGCAGCCCCATTTCGGCGGCCTTATATCCCAGTCGGGATGGTTGTCGAATGACACGACCGTCGTTAGGCCAGTGTGCCGGCGCACCCATAACGCCGTCAGATGATGAAAATCGCCGGAGCCGTAAACGAGGAAAGGCGGAAGCCTTTCGCCCAATTCACGATCGAAAGCCGCGATCTCGCGCATCGGCGCGGAAAAGCGCAGACGTGGTCCCCACATCCGGAGATCGCGCGCCGGCAGGCCGAGATCGGAAGGCCAGGCGCCGTCGAGATCGAGATGCAAGACTTCCTCCGGTCTTTGAATCATGCGCAGAATATTCGGCCCGAAGCACGCAACGTCTGGCTGCCAAGCGAAGCAACAGTTGCGATGGCAAAGAAGACCGACAATGGAGAACCTAACGACAAGAAGAGCGAGCGTGATCTGTTTTGCCGGGTGCAGGACGCGTTTCGCGTCGTCGCGCGCAAGACGTCGAGCGTGCTCGGCAGTGCCTGGGCCTTTATGGCCGCCGTTTCCGTTATCGTCATTTGGGGTTTAACCGGCCACATTTTTCATTACTCCGACACCTGGCAACTGATCATCAACACTGGCACGACCATCGTCACTTTCCTGATGGTCTTTCTGAATTCAAAACACGCAGAATCGCGACTCCAAAGCGGTCCACCTCAAGCTCGATGAACTCATCCGCGCCGTCTCCGGCGCGCGCAATAAAATGATGGATCTGGAGAGGCTGAGCGACGACGACTTGAATGATTTTCAGAAGGAATTCGAGCGTCTACGCAAACGGTCGGACGAGACCGCCGCGACCGTTTCGAAGATCGACAAGAAAACCAATTCACTCTGAAGCGCGCGCTTCGCCCCGGCGGATGAAAACGGGGCCGCTGGGACAAAGCCGGAGCACCTCGCAGTTCGTGCAATCGGGTTTGCGAGCGTAACAACGGCGGCGGCCGTGCCAGATGAGCCAATGGCTCCAGTTCGTCCAATGCGCGCGGGGAATAAGCTTCATCAGGTCCTGCTCGATCTTGACGGCATCAGTTTGTTTCGTTAGGCCGAGACGCTGCGAGAGCCGCGCGACGTGCGTGTCGACGACGATGCCTTCATCTTTCTGAAAGGCGTTACCGAGGACAACGTTCGCGGTCTTGCGGCCCACTCCCGGGAGCGCATGCAGCTCTGCCATCGTCTGCGGCACCTGACCACCGTGCTCGTTTACGATCATCGCAGCGGCGGCGCGAATGCTTTTGGCTTTGTTCCGAAAGAAGCCGGTTGATTGAATCGCCTTCTCCAAATCTGCGGGTGGCGCGCTGGCGAAATCAGTCGCGGAACGATAGCGCGCGAAAAGCGCGGGCGTGACCAGGTTGACGCGCTTGTCGGTACATTGCGCGGAGAGAATGGTCGCGATCAGCAATTGCAGCGGCGTTTTGAAATCGAGCTCACAATGCGCCTCCGGATAAACCCGTGGCAGCACTTCAACCAACCGCTCCGTCCGCTCAGGCCGCGTCATTGCCTAACGAGTCGCTTGGGGAGTTGTCTTTCGCCGGCGCTGCCAGCGGCGCGCCTTGCTCCAGGCAACGCCGCCGCGCCTAACGAGCCGCCGGGCCCAGGCAAACTCGGTCGCGAGAATCGCGAGACCGAGCGGCACGACCACGACCGCGGGCCCTGGCAGGATGATCAAGGCGAGACCAAAGAGAACGACCGTTGTCCCGATGACTCCAACGATGAGCTTGCGAATTCGCGGCCGGTTCGTCAGGCCGAGCCGATGGACCCAATCCCGATACCACTTCACAGTCCGTTAGGCCCGAGCGCGGCCGAGTGATCGAGAAACGGGGCGAGCTTCTGTTTCAGCTGCGGCGGCACGTGCGCGACGAGGGCGGTGAAATCGCCCTCGTAATGCACTTCGAGGACGTGGCCGGCGCGATGCACTTCGGCGACCAGAGCCGCTTCGCTCACCGGCACGCGATAGCGCGCGCGCAGCCGCCAGGAGCTGAGCGCGTTTTGCAGCGCGGGCACCAACGCCTCAAGGCCCGCTCCAGTGCGCGCGGAGATCGCGACGCTGCCGGGAAACTTTCCCAGATAAGCCCGCACCAAATCATCGTTTTCGAGCGCGTCGATCTTGTTGAAAATCGTCAGCGTCTGTTTGCCGTAAGCGCCCAGTTCTTTGATCAAGGCGTCAACCGCTTCCATCTGTTCATCGACGCGCGGGTGGCTCAGATCGACGACGTGAATGAGCAAGTCGGCCTCGATCACCTCCTCGAGCGTAGCCTTGAAGGACTCGATTAAAGTGTGCGGCAGCTTGCGCAAAAAGCCGACGGTGTCGGTGAGGAGAAGCCGCTGTTTGTTAGGCAAAACAAAACTGCGTGTCGTCGGGTCAAGTGTCGCGAAAAGCTTGTCCTCGGCGAGGACGCCCGCTCCCGTGAGCAGATTGAGCAAGGTCGATTTGCCCGCGTTCGTGTAGCCGACGACCGCGGCCACCGGCCAATGATGCCGCTTCCGTCCTTGGCGCTGGATGGCCCGGTGTTTGCGAACCTCCTGCAGATCGCGCTCCAGCCGCGCAATCCGTTCCTGCACACGGCGGCGGTCCACTTCGAGCTGCGTCTCACCCGGGCCGCGCGTGCCGATACCGCCGGTCTGCCGGGAGAGGTGCGTCCACATTCTCGTTAGGCGCGGCAGGAGGTATTGCAGTTGCGCGAGCTCGATCTGTAACCGGCCTTCGCGACTGCGGGCGCGCTGCGCGAAAATGTCGAGGATAAGCTGGGTGCGATCGAGCACCTTGCGGGAGAAAAGGTGTTCCAGGTTTCGACCCTGCGCGGGCGAAAGTTCGTTGTCGAAAATGACCGAAGTGACCTGCTGATCCTGAAACGATTCCTTGATCAGCTCGGCCTTGCCTTTGCCAATGTAAAAGGGCGCGGTCGGTTTCTGCAGTTTCTGCGTCACCGTATCGACCACTTTGGCGCCGGCCGAGATCGCCAGCTCCGCCAACTCCTCCAGCGAATCGCGCAGATCCCATTTTGAAACGCCTTCTTTTTCGAGGCCGATGAGAAGCGCGCGCTCCTGTTTCCGTTGCGGCTGAGTGACGATCATTCAGCGGGGGGCAAAAGAGCGCGCGGCTTTTTGCAGGATCGATTCGACGGCTACTTCGTGATCCTTCAATAGAGAGAGATTCAGCGGCTCAAAATTAGTTTGCCGCCGAAACCAGGTCAACTGTCTTTTGGCGTAGCGGCGGGTCGCTTGCTGAATCGCGACGATGCATTCCGCCTCGCTGATCTCGCCGGCGATGAGTTGACGAATCTGCTGCAAACCGAGCGTCTTGGCGGCGGTCGCGCTGAGCTGCTTGATCTCCGCGACTTCGGCCACGACGCCACAGCGAAACATTTCTTCAGCCCGGCGATCGATGCGGGCGTTCAACTCCAAGCGATCGCGAAAAACAAAAACGCCGGGAGCCGGCGTCCCCTCGCCTCTCCATTGCAAACGTTGGGCTGAAGCCGGCAAGCTGGTTTGCGCGCAGATCTCCAACGCCCTGACGAGACGCCGCTTGTTCTGCCGATCGATTTTCTCCGTGCCTAACGGATCCACCGCGTCGAGGCGCTTGTTCAACTCCTCGAGCGAAAGTTGGTTGAGCTCCTCGCGCAGGCTCGTATCAACCGGCGGCAATGGCGCCAGACCGTGTGCTAGCGCTTTAAGGTAGAGTCCGCTTCCGCCGACGGCGAGAGCGGGTTTTCCGCGCGCATGTATTTTTATGATCGCGCCCCAAGCCATCTCGCGGAATTTTTCGGCGTTCATTTCCGTCGTCAGCGAAACCGCGCCGATAAGATGATGCGGCGCCTGCCGCAGCGCAGCCTCGTTAGGCTGGGCTGTGAGCAGCGGCAGCCCGCGGTAAACCTGAAAGGCATCGGCGCTGACCACCTCGGCCCCGCAACGTGCCGCGACCTCCGCCGCAAGCGCAGACTTTCCGCTCGCAGTTGGCCCAACGATGTAGAAGACGCCTCTCAAGGCAGCGCAAGCTTCCAGCTTGCTCCGTCAAAGACGCAACCTGGAAGGTCGCGCTACGAAAAACCGGGAGGCGCTCGCAAAATCCGCGACGTCTCCCGGTTGTTGATTCGTTAGGCGCCTACTCGCGCGAATGATTCTCGGATCTCGCGCCGCTCACGACCAGCTTGCGGCCGAGGAATTCTTTGTCGTGCAATTCCGAGACGGCGCGCTTCGCCTCTTCGACCGATTGCATCTGGACGAAGGCGAACCCTTTTGAGCGCTCGTTGTGTTTGTAGGTGACGACCTCCGCGTTCTGCACCTGCCCGACGCCATTGAAAAGGTCGAACAAGTCGCTCTCGCTCGCATCGAAGGAGAGGTTGCCGACATAGAGGCGCGGCGTCGTCACTTCGACCGACTCCGGTTTGCGCGGAGTGCGCGCGGTCTGCGGCGAACCGTTGCGCGCGAACGACGATTCCTCAGGCGGCGTGGTCGTCCGGGACGGTCGCGCGGCGGGGGTGGTATCGGCGCCTCCGAAGAAGGCCGTGATTTTCTGCCAGAAGCTCTTTTTTGCGGGAGCCTTCGACTCCGCGCGAGTGTCGCGCGTATCGAACCGCTGTCGGGGTCCACTGCGGCGCGGGCGCCGCGAGTTTCTCCCGGGGGATTGAGATTTCATGATAATCCTCGGTTTTAATCCAATTCAGTTGCGGGCGGAGCGCATCAAGCGATGCACAGTCCATGGCGCGCGAACCTCGAAAGGTCCACTCAAGCAGCTCGAGAGCAGTCTGCGCAGCCGGAGGAAACTCCGCCTCATTTTGCCGAAAAACCCTTTCAGGCTTGCGCCTGTCCGCTTGCGATCGCCGGAGCCGCAAACCTGTCGGGTGAGACGTGTTTGCCTGCATCATTCTTTTAGAAACAACCGGATCACCGCGGGAAAGAGGAGAACCTCAGCCTCCCGGCATCAGTGAATAACTATTCCCGAGCGGCTCGTAATGCAAGCTCGGAAGCCGAAGGCGCCGGCGAAATCGGGCGGCGTCCGCGCCCACAGCCGGGGCGTTGATCCCGAATGACTCGCCCGTTGTATGTGAGCCGTGGTCAACGCCCCGGCTACAGCGGGACCTCAATCCGCGCGCGGTTCTGATGAAACCACTCGATGAAGCGTGGAAGACCCGTCGCGAGCGAAGTCACCGGGCGATAGCCAAGCAGACGCTGCGCCTTCGAAATATCAGCGCAGGTTCGCGGCACGTCGCCGGGTTGTTCGGGCAGGTAATTGATTTTCGCCCTGCGTCCAAGAGCCGCTTCGATCGCCGCGATCAGATCCTTCAGTTCGATCGTCTGGTTTTCGCCGAGATTAAAAACATCGAACAAAGGACCGTCGTAGCCTAACGACGCCACAACGCCTTGAACGATGTCATCCACGTAGGTGTAATCGCGTTGCGTGGTGCCGTCGCCGAATTGGTCGATCGGCTTCCCGTTCCAAATTCGGCGTGTGAACTGATGGATCGCGAGATCGGGCCGCTGCCGCGGGCCGTAAACGGTGAAAAAGCGGAGCGCGACGACTCGCATCTGGTAGAGATGCGAATAGGTCGAGCAGAGAAACTCGCCGGCGATTTTCGTTGCGGCGTAAGGGCTGAGCGTCTGCGTGAGATGAAGGTCTTCGGAAAACGGCGCCGTAGCGAGACCGTAAACCGAGGAGCTTGACCCGAAGATGAAGCACTTCAGACCCACCGCGCGGGCCGCCTCGAGCAGGTGCAAGGTGCCGTTGACGTTGGTGTCGTAAAAGAGTTGCGGGTTGCCGATCGAAGGACGCACGCCCGCGCGCGCCGCGAGATGGATGACGACGTCGAATTCACCGCGCTCGAAAACTCCGCGGACCTCGTCCCCGTCGCGCAAATCGACTTCGTGCACCGCAATTTTTTCCGCCACGGCCGCGATGTTACGCCGCTTGATTGTTGGGTCGTAGAAGTCGTTAAAATCGTCGAGGATCGTGACCTCGTGACCTTCGCCGAGCAGCTTCTCGACGAGGTGAGAGCCGATGAAGCCGGCGCCGCCCGTCACGAGGATTTTCATTGCGCGAGCGTAAGGAGGAAGGGCAGGCCGGGCAAGGAGAGAACCGTTCGTGCTCTAGATCAGAAGGATGACCCTCTGTCATCGCAGAAACTCGCGTTAACAGAGCAGCGCGCTCCAAGTCGAAAGGGCCGATTAAAAATTGTTGTCCCGCAGGTCGGACACGTTAAGATTGTTGCCCCGAATGGAAATTCACGGCGCACGTTCTGAACCGCAGTTGGTGCGGAACTGAGCGCGACCGCGAAGACCCAAAGGATGCACAACCTCAACGACCATTTCATTGCAGTTTGCCAGAATGGTCACTTCTCTTTCTCTTCGCGCTTCCCAGTACCCCCGCTCTCGTCCGGCACCGGAATTTTCTGCTCGTTTGGCGCCCTTAATATCGCGGTTCAGCGCGCAATAATTTATCAGCCCGTGGGTGAACGGTCTCCGTCATGAGCGAAAATCCGGCTAAACTGAGTCTCAGCAATTTCCTGGCGAGCGAAGGACGAGATCCGCTGCAAGCGCCACCAAGTTTCACGCGCTGGATGCAGGCGGGGGCGTGGGCGGTCGAACTTTACGAGCCGGAATTGCTCGCCACGGCCGACGCCCGCACCACCATTACCTACAATGGGAAACCGCGTTCCGTCATCAATCTCTGTTCCTATAATTACCTCGGGCTGGCCAACCATCCGGAAGTCATCGCCGCTGCGCACGCGGCCCTAACGACACACGGTCTCGGGGCCTGTGGCTCGCCCATGCTTTCCGGCATGACCGATCTCCACCGCGAGCTGGAACGCAAGATCGCGAAATTTCTCGGCCGCGAAGATGCGATTCTTTTTAACAGCGGCTTTGGCGGCGCACTCGGGACCATCTCCGGACTGCTCCGCAAAACCGATGTCGCCGTGCTCGATAACCGCTCGCATCTCAGCCTGCGCGATGGCGCGACGCTCTCGCGCTGTCGCTCCGAGAAGTTCGAGCATAACGATCCGGCTTCGCTCGAGGCGTCGTTAGGCCGGCACAAAGGCAAGCGCCAGCTTGTCGTGATCGAAGGGATTTATTCGATGGATGGCGATTTCGGAAATCTGGAGGCGCTGATCGCCGTCGCTGAATCGCACGGCGCCAGCGTCTTCATCGACGAAGCGCATTCCACTCTGGCCTGCGGCGAGCATGGCCGGGGCGCCGCGGAAAAGTTTGGCGTCGAAGACCGCCTGCCAATGACCTATGGAACATTTTCGAAAGCCTTCGGCGCGCTTGGCGGTTTTGTCGCGGGCTCGAAGGAGACGCTGCAATATCTGCGCTTCTATGCGCACCCTTATGTTTACTCGTGCGCCCTGCCGGCGGTGGTGGTCGCGGCAATTTTAAAAGCGCTCGAAATCGGCACGAGCCAGCCGGAGTTGCGCACGAAGCTTTGGGAAAATGCCGATTATTTTCATCAACAACTTCGCGGGCTCGGCATCGATACCGGAAGCTCGACCACCTACGTGATGCCGATCGTGATCGGAGATCGCGAGCGCATGTACCGCCTCGGCCACGAGCTGCGCAGCCGTGGGCTTTGGGTCGCGCCGGTCGATTATCCGGCCGTGCCGCAGGATCGAATTTGCTTCCGCGCCTGCGTCACCGCGATGCACACCCGCGCGGATCTCGATGAGGCTCTCAACATTCTCGAAGACACGCTCGTCCCCGGGCTCGTCGCACAGAACGCCTGAGCGGTCGGTCGACTGCGTCTCGTCAGTTCGATTCTCTGGCAATGAAGGTTGAGATCCGCAAACCGACCCTGAAATATGGCCGTAATCTTCTGCGGCGGGTGCACAGAGGAATTAGCCGCGCTTCGCTCGTTGGGGCCGCTCCTTTTTTTCCGCCGCCCAATTTTCTTGGATCGATCGCCCATTGGGAGGAAGGCAAGACGATGTTTTTCGACGACACCTGCGAGCACGAGGTCTGGA
>JACDGM010000010.1 GCA_013815325.1 Chthoniobacterales bacterium | reverse complement strand
CTTCTTCGTCATCCTCGGACTCATGTTCACGATCGCGAGCTGGTTCCGCCTCCGACCCAGTTACGCGACGTGGATGACGGGCAACTGGCTGCTCTTTGCCAGCACCTCCTACATGCAGGCAGTGCCGCGCTACACGCTCACGCTTTTCCCGATGTTCATCCTCTTCGCGCTGCTCGGGGCGAACCGGTTCTGGAACGCCTTCATCACCGTCTGGTCACTCCTTTACCTCGCGCTTTTTCACCGGATGTTTCGTGCGGGGATACTGGGCTTTTTGAGAAGCTAGAGAAACGCGAGCCGTCTACGTCTTCCAGTCGAGCGCGCCCTTTTTCAGCGCGTACACGTAGCCGGCCATAAGGATGGAAACGAAGCCGAGCATACTCCAGAGGATGACGTGGCTTTTCCCGATCGCTTCGCGATAAACCACCGCCCACGGATACATGTAAACGATTTCCAAATCGAAAAGAATGAAGAGCATCGCGACCAAATAAAACTTTACGCTGAAGCGCGGCTGCGCCTCGCCTTGGGCGACCATGCCGCACTCGTAGGCGGAGTCTTTCGTCCGGGTGCGCACGCCGCTCTTACCGAGAAGCACGCTCACGATCAGCGCACCGGCGGCAAAGCCCACCGCTACGATGATCTGCAGGAGCACAGGAATGTATTCGCGGATCATGAAACGCTTCGAGAGCCGGTCGGAGACGACTACTTGGCGGTGGCCGTCCGCGCCGCAACGGCTGGCATGTGGGCGTTGGGCGGGATGAGCGCCTTGGCCAGGGCCGAGGGGAGGCCTTTGTATTTCTTGCCGGTCTTTTTCACCATTCCGCGAGCCACTAAATTTTGCAGCTTCTCATAAGCGCGCAGGCGCAGCATTTCCTCGCCTCCACTGGCCGCATTTCGAGCCCGGAGATTCTCATGCAAAACCTCAAAGAGTTGCTTGAACTCGAAGGAAGTGCGCCGGGAAAGCACCGCCACCAACTCCTCCGTCACGAGGTCCGGCACGCGGCGAGAAAATGCGTTCTTTTTTAGCATGGCCATAGGGCGCAGAGAATAACATGTTTCGCCAAATTCGCAGCAGTTTTCTCATGCTCCGGCGGCAAATAGTATCCTGATTCGAACGCCCAGCTTTGAGGGCAGAACGTTGCCTTTCAAGAGACTTAGAGCGGCGTTGGACTTGGGGTGGCCGTAGGAGTTGCCTGAAGGAAGAGGTCGCCAACACCACGTTGGAGATAAATGTAAGAGGCAGCAATAACTCCTATCAAGCCGATGCTAGCCTCATTGAAGGTCATCGGTCCGACGCTTTCACTTAGATAGCCGTCGTCAATGTAACGCTGCGACATCGCAATCGGCGAAAGATGTTTCGCGATGGCATCGGGCGGAGGGAGCTTGGCGGCGTCGATCTTATTACCCCAAGCAGGGTAGATCGTCGCACTCATGAGAAGTAACGGGCGTACGGCCGCGTCGGCGCGTTCGAAGAGCAGCTGGGTGTCGATGTAATTGAAGGCGGACTCGCCAGCAGGCACCTGCGCTTCGGCGTCATGAAACGAGGCGCTCTTCTGTAGCTCTGCCGCCGGTGCACGTCTTTGCGTCATGGCGGCTTTGATCGCAGTCGCGTCTGTCCCAGCCATCAATTTCCGATCGGAGACTGCGAGCGCCGGGCTGATCGGGACGAAGCCCCCTAAACTCGAGGTGGAGTAATAGCTGACCCCGTCCTTCTCGCTTCGCGCCCAGCTGGCCCCGGCCAATTCCACAGAAGTAAGCGCATCCGCAATCTTGCGAGCGCGCGGCGCGTCGCGCACCGTCAACGAAACCGAGAGCGCCGGCCATTGAGCACCGGCGGCCCATTCGCCGATGACTTCCATTTCATCACCAAAAGCCGCGCTCATTTCGTTCTGCGAAATGCCGGCTCGGCCCACCGCATCGGATAACTGCTGTAGAAAAGGCGGCAGCGTCTGACGCGAAGAAGCGCCTGAGAGCGGCCAATTTGCCGTCCAATGAGTGAGCGAGGCGGAATAGAAGAAGGTGTCCTTGCTCGCTGCCGCCAACGATGGGCGGGTGAGCTTTTCCCCCGGATCACGCTGCGGCATCGCAACGAAAGTCGTCTCATGCATTTTGCCGCGAAGAAATCCGAAGCTCCCCGCGATGCCGCTGACTTGCTTGAGCTTCTGCCATTGCTCCGTCAAGGCCGGCTGACCGGTCATCGCGAGGAGCGGGAGAAGCTTTTCTACGAACGGTTTTAGATCGATGAACAACATACCTTCGTAGTCACTCGGAAGATGTTTCCTCGCCGAGTTGAAAAGTTCATTCTCCTGCAACGATCCACCCGCCACATTTTTCTTCAGCCGGTCCGCACGATCGAGCAGCGCCTTGAGCGACGCGAGGTCATTCGCGGCGAAGAACCAGTTGCGATCGTAAACCGTCGCGAGGACGAAGCGGCCGGCATCTACGGTTTCTATCTGGTGTTCCTGGTAATTGATTTTTCCGCGTTTGGCCGAGTTCGATTTCGCGAGCCACGGTGCTTTCCGTTCCTCCATGTAACGGCGCGCGCTTGCCTCCGGCTGGTCGAAATGGAAACCGCCAATAAACTTCGGCTCGTTGTTGTCGATCGACGTCAGCGCGAGAAAGCCATTCTTGGGGCCGAGTTGCAAAAATTCGGCGAACGACGGCCGGCCATCACGCTTTTTCGTCAGCTCCGCGAGCGGTTTTTGCAACCACGCTTGCAGCGCCGGCTCTTGCCAAAGCGCGTAGAGATCGCTCGCGTGCCATTGCTCGCGCGTCTGCTTGAAATCGGAGACGTGCGTCAAAATAAGCGTCGCCTTGGGCAGCAACTCAGTCACTTTCATCTGCCGATTAGCCTGCTGCACGCGCAGCGCCACCCAGAGTGCGAGGGCGATTACGAGCGCCGCCGCGACGACGGCGAAGAACTTCTTCATGACCAAGCCTCGCATCGATTGGCGGTCCCGCGAACCGCTAAGCGCTCGACATTTCCCCTCGCATCGACGATCTCGAATCATGAAAGCATGCGCAGGCTCTCGGCTTCTGCTCGGCCCTTTCGCTGAGAAGGCGGTCGCCGCCGCGGCCGAGCAGGCGCTGGGGGATTGCGGCGGGCAACCCACCTGCGGCTTTCTCTTTGTCTCGGCCGACTGGCTTCCGCAGATCGGTGAAGTGCTCGATCTGATCCGGCTGCACGGCCGCATCCCGCTCCTCGTCGGCACCGTCGGGGCGGGCTTGATCGGGACCGGGAAAGAAGCTGAGGGCGTCTCAGGCATGTCGCTGCTTCTCGTTAGGCTGCCGGAAACGAAGCTCACGCCGATTCTTATTTCCGCCGCTCAAATCGAGGAGTCCACCGGCCCAGCCTACTGGCTGACGCAAACCGGGCTTGCTCCCGAGGATGTCGATGCCTGGATCATCCTGGCGAACCCGGCAACCCAAAAACTGGAGCAATGGCTGGCCGAATGGAACACCGCCTATCCGCATGCTCCTAGTATTGGCGGCCTCGCCAGCGGGGCCCGCGAGACGGGCGAGCATGTCCTCATCCTCGATGGAAATGCGGCTGATGCGGCCGTCCTCGCGCTCGCCGTCAAGGGAATGAAAATTCGCACCATCGTCAGCCAGGGCTGCAAGCCGGTGGGCGAGCCCTTCACCATCACGCGCGCGGAAGAAAACCTCGTTTACGCCGTGGGTTCGCGCCCCGCTTATCAGGTTCTCAGCGAAACCTTCAATGCCTTGTCCCATGATGAAAAAGAACGGGCTCGCGGCAATCTCTTCGCCGGACTGGCGGCTTCGGAATATGTCGCCGATTTGAAGCGCGGCGATTTTCTCGTGCGCAATTTGTTAGGCGCGGACCCGCAGACCGGCGCCGTCGCGATCGGGGCTCGCGCCCGCAGCGGACAAACGCTGCAGTATCAACTGCGCGATAAGATCACCGCGCATGCCGATCTCGTCGAGCTCGCGCAGTTTGGTGGCGGCGCGGGCAAGCCGTTTGCTTCGCTCGTTTTCTCCTGCAACGGACGTGGCCACAGTTTTTTTGGCGTGCCCGATCACGATGCCGCGACCCTTGCGGAAATTTTTGGACCGCTCGCGAGCGCCGGTTTTTTCTGCAACGGCGAGATCGGGCCAATCGGCCGGGCCAGTTACCTGCACGGTTATACTGCCTCGGTCGCTCTCTTCTGCGAATAGGTCCCATGGGACCATGAGTCCCATAAGACCTATTCGTTAGGCGCGCGGGTGAAACTTGTGGTGTACAGCCTTGAGCCGCTGCTGATCGACGTGCGTGTAAACTTGCGTCGTCGAAATATCCGCGTGCCCGAGCATCTCCTGGATGATGCGCAGGTCGGCGCCGTTGCTCAGCAGGTGCGTCGCGAAACTGTGCCGGAGCAGGTGCGGATAGATGTTCATTTCCAGGCCCGAGCGGCGCGCGCATGCCTTCACGATCTGCCAGATGCGCACCGTCGTTAGGCGACCTCCCCGGACGGAGAGAAATACTTCACTCCCGCTCCTTGGCCTAACGAGATCAGGCCGCTCCTGTTGAAGATAACGCACGAGCGCGGCGCAGGCTTTGCGCCCGACAGGCACGAGCCGCGTCTTGTTCCCCTTCCCCGTTACCCGCACGACCCCGTTTTCCAAATCGAGATTCTCCAGCTTCACGCCGGCCAATTCGGAGATGCGCAGCCCGCTCGCGTAGAGCAGCTCGAGCATCGCCCGATCGCGCAACCCGAGCGGCGCCGTCTCGTCCACGCTCTCGAGCAATTGCTCGACCTGGATCTCGTTCAAAGTTTCAGGCAGCGAGCGCTCGATCCGGGGCAGATTGAGTGACTCGGTCGGGTCGCGGAGGACAAAACCGCGCGCCGTCGCAAAGCGGAAAAAGATTTTCAGCGCGACGACGATCAATTTGATCGACGAAGCCGAAAGCCCGCCGCGTTTGCGCTCGGCCAGGTACTCGCTCACGAGCGGCAGACCGACGTCGCGCGGCCGCACGATCTGTTTTCGTTGCGCACACCAGGTGGCGAATTCGCCTAACGAACGCCCGGTCGAGAGCTGATAATTCTCGGAGAGACCGCGCTCGATGGCGAGATAACGGATAAAGGCGTCGATCTCGTTTTCCATCCTGGCGAAAGCTTCCAGCTTGCTCCCTCCCCGCAAGCCAGAAGCTTGCGCTCCCGTTCCGCCTCGCGTTGACAAAGCATGGTCGGACTCGATTGTTTCCGGCCATGAGCCTCGATCTAAATTCACTCCTGAACGATTGGCCGCACGAAAACGGCTCCATCAAGGTACGCAAAGTTCCCGGCCTCGATGGCCGGGAAAAGTTGCAGCTCCGGATCGATCTCGGCCTCCTCCAGATGGAGATGGAGGGCCGCCCCGACGGCCAGCGGCCGCACAACTGTGAGTCGCTCCTGGTTTACCATCAGCGGCGCGCGGCGCGGGCCGGCGAACGCGGCGAGGAATACGAGCTGACGCCTGAACAATGCGGCGAGTTGCAGCAGGAAGGGGTGCAATATTATCACCGCTATCTGAGCCTCTTTCAAATCGATGATTTCGAGGGCGTGATTCGCGACACTCAGCGCAATCTCGATCTCTTTTCCTTCATCGACGAAAACACCGAACGCGACGATCTCGTCTGGACCTTTCAGCAATTTCGACCGTACGTTTTGATGATGAACACCCGCGCCAAAGTCTCGATTTTGCTGGCCGACGGCCAGTTCGGCGATGCTATTCGCGCGATTGAAGCGGGCCGGGATCGGATCAGCGAATTTTTCCAGCAATCGACCTTCCCAGAAATGGAAGCCAAGAGTTCCGAGATCGCTTTTCTCGATGAATGGCTGGAAGAAGTACGGGCCAAGCGACCGCTCTCGAAGCTGGAAATAATGGAGCGCGAAATGGAGCGAGCGATCGCAGGCGAGCGCTACGAACGGGCTGCCGAATTGCGCGACGCCATTCGCAAATTCAAATTGCGCCCCGAAGTCGGCAGCTGACCGCGCTGTGTCCGCGGGCGATCCCAGTCTGATCGAGCGCAAAGAACGCTGGGCGCGCAAAATGAGCGGGCGCGCGAAGCCCGCGGCGCGCTCCGAAAACCGGCTCCCGCCGGGGCAGCATCTCACGGCCGGTTTTCCGGTGCTCGATCTCGGGCTGCGCCCGGAAGTCTCGTTAGGCGAATGGCGGCTCGAGGTCGGTGGCGCGGTCGAGCAGCCGCGCATTTTCGCCTGGGAGGAGTTCAACGCGATTCCGCAGTTTGAAGACGTGAGCGATTTCCACTGTGTCACCACCTGGAGCAAGTTCGATTGCCGCTGGGGGGGCGTCGCTTTCTTCACCCTCGTCGATCTCGTTAGGCCAAAGCCGGAGGCGCAGCACGTTCTCTTCACCAGCTACGACGGCTACACCACCAACGTCCGGCTGCAGGATTGCCTCGACGACGATGTCCTCATCGCCACCCAGTTCGACGGCAAACCGGTGCCGCGCGAACATGGCGGTCCCGCCCGCGTCATCATTCCAAAGCTCTACGCCTGGAAGGGGGCGAAGTTCGTTAGGCAAATCGAGTTCGCGGAAGAGGATAAACTTGGTTTCTGGGAAGTGCGCGGCTACAGCAATAGCGCCGACCCTTGGACGGAAGATCGTTTCTCGTGAGCGCGCCGCCCCCGGCGCCACGCCGGTTCGCGCTCATCGCCGCCTTTGCCGCCCTCTACATCATCTGGGGTTCCACTTATCTCGGAATCCGTTTCGCGATCGAATCCATCCCACCGCTGCTCATGGCCGGCGCCCGCTTTTTTCTGGCCGGGATTATCATGTATGCGATTGCTCGTTGGCAGGGAGCCGAGAAATCCTCCTTCGCAGAATGGCGGACGGCGTTTGTCATCGGCGCGTGTCTGCTCTTATGCGGCAACGGAGGCGTGACCGTTGCCGAACAATGGGTGCCCTCGGGACTGGCCTCGCTCCTGGTCGCGACGGTGCCGATTTACATCGCGATCCTCGCCTGGCTGACCGGCTCCGCGCCGCGACCGCGGCCGATGGTTTTGCTCGGGCTCGCAGCCGGATTTGTTGGCGTCGGGATCTTGGTTGGTCCGGCTCTCACGGCTTCGCCGGCGGGCGCTTCACACCACGCGGGTCTCGGCATGTTGATCCTGCTTTTTGGGGCGCTCGTCTGGTCGATCGGTTCCCTTTACTCTCGCCGCGCGAGCAATTCCGCTTCGCCCTTTCTCTCCTCTGCGCAGACTATGCTTTGCGGCGGCGCGCTCATGATCCTCGCCGGCCTGGCCAGCGGCGAAGCGCGCACGTTCGATCTTCGGAAGGTGACCGCGCTGTCGTTAGGCGCTTTCATCTACCTCGTGCTCGTCGGCGCCATCGTTGGTTACACCGCTTACATCTGGCTGCTCCGCCATTGCGATCCGGCCAAAGTCGCGACTTATGCCTACGTCAATCCAGTCGTGGCCGTTTTGCTCGGGGCGGGATTTGCCGGGGAGAGCGTGAGCGCGAGGACGGCACTGGCCGCCGCCATCATCATCGGCTCTGTCGCGCTCGTCATTACGGCGCAGCAGACGAAAGAAAAACCACCGGCGCACTCGCCCTCGGGGGTTGCGCAAACGAAGTAATCGCGAATAGAAGTCTGGGAGGATGGCCGGGGAAAACAGCACAGCGATCGCAACTCTGCAAGCCAACTGGCGGGCGGAGCGGGAGACCGCGCTCGTTTACCGCGATCTCGCTGCACGCGAGGCGGACGCAAAACGGCGCGGCATTCTCCTGCGCATGGCCGAAGCGGAAGAACGCCACGCTCTGCGTTGGGAAAAAAAACTCGCGGAGCTGGGCGCGCCACCGCCCGAGCTGCCTAACGATTTGCGCCGCCGGCTCAACCGCTGGTGGAATCGCCACGCCGGCGCCGACATCGCCATCCGCCGAATGGAAGCGGCGGAAGATCGCGACAAAGAACGCTACCGGGCGCAACGCGCGAGCGACCTCGCGCCTAACGAGGAAGAAAGTGAGTTTCTGCGCCAGACCGCGCTCGAAGAGAAAGCGCACTCCCGCATTCTCAACTCGATGAGCGCCGCGCCGCCGTCGTTAGGCCCGCGCGGGCTGCTCGATACGATCTTGAAACGCGAACGCTGGCACGGCCGCGGCGGCGGTTGGGTGGCGGATGCGATTTATGGCGTCAACGACGGCCTCGGCGCGGTCTTTGGCATCGTCTCGGGCGTGGCCGGCGCGACCAACAATCAGCAGCACCTGATTCTGATCTCCGGCCTCGCCGGAATGATGGCCTCGTCGCTCTCGATGGGCGCCGGCTCATATCTCGCGAATAAAAGCGAACGCGAAATCTACGAAGCCGAGATCGCGCGCGAGAAGGCCGAGGTCGAGGAAAACCCCGAGGAGGAGATCGAAGAGATGGCTCTCTTTTATCAGCTCCAGGGATTTGCGCCGGAGGAATCGCAACGCATGGCGGAACGTCTCGCCGAGCAGCCGGAACAGATGGTGCAGGCGATGGCGCAAAGCGAGCTGGGCTTGTCGCAGCATCATTTTCCCAACCAATGGACATCGGCCTTTTCGGCCGCGCTCTCGACCGCGATTGGGGCGTTCATCCCGATCATTCCGTTCTTTTTCATGAGCGGATTTCCGGCGGTCATCGCGGCCTTCGTGATCAGTATTCTGGCGCACTTCGCGGTCGGCGCAGTGAAGTCGCTCATCACGATTCGTTCCTGGTGGGCTTCAGGTTTTGAGATGACGATGGTCGGCGTGATTGAGGCCGTGGTCACCTATGGGCTGGGACTGGCCTTCGGAGCCGTTGGTTAGGCAATCGTTAGGCATGGAGACGCCGTCACTTGCCCTTGTCGTGCCCGCCTTCAATGAAGCGGAGCGGCTTCGTCAGACGCTGCCCACGATGCTGACTTATTTGCAAACGCATCGACCGACGAGCGAGCTGCTCGTGGTCGATGACGGCTCGACCGACGAGACCGCGCGGGTGGCCGAGGCGATTTTCGCGAAACATCAGGGCGTGGCCGCGCGCCTTTTGCGCTCGCCGCGGAACCGCGGGAAAGGACACGCTGTGCGCCAGGGGCTGCTCGCGAGCAACGCCCTGATTGCACTTTTTAGCGACGCCGATCTCTCCACGCCACTCTCGGAACTTCCGCGAATTGTCGGCCCGATCGAAACAGGCGACTACGACATCGTCTTCGGCTCGCGCGCGCTCAATCGCAAGCTCATCGGCCAGCGGCAGCCGTGGCAAAGAGAGCAGGGCGGACGCGTTTTCAACGGGCTCGTCCGCCTAACGACGGGTCTGCCATATTCCGACACGCAGTGCGGCTTCAAGGCCTTCCGCATGGAAGCGGCCAGACCAATCATCGAGCGCGCGCAAAGCGACGGCTTCGGCTTCGACGTCGAGCTGCTCTTCCTCGCGCAGAAGGCGGGCCTGCGCCTACTCGAACGTGCTGTGCGCTGGGACCATAACGGAGGCAGCAAGGTGCATCTCGTGCACGACAGCTTGCGCATGTTGCGCGAAGTCATGGGGCTGCGCGCGCGTTTGGCTCGCGACTTCGCCTAACGATCGCAACCTGCTTCCTGTGCATCTCTTTTTGAAATCCGCTTTTGTGGCGGGCGCGCTCGCCTGCGCGACTGCAATCTCCGCACAGGAAATCCGGCGCGCGCTTCCCGTGGCACAACCGACTCCAACCGCTCCGCTGGAAATCCGCCGCGCCCTTCCGGTTATACCCGCGCCGCCGATCTCCAGCGTTCCAGTCGTAGCAGCGGCAGCAACCGTTAACGACACCGCTCGCTTTCTCGCCGGGCTTCCCGTCTCCGCGAATTCCTCGCTACTTCCCCTAGTGCGCGAGCCGTCGTGGCAGCAGCACGCCGCCTTTTTCAATCAGGCTTGGGCCAAGCTCGAAGCGCGTCAGTTCGGCGGCATTCGCACTTGGGAGGCTAATTATCTCCCGCAAGCGCGCGGCGCGATCCCGGTCGTTTATTACATGTTCAGCGGCCCGGACTATCTCTACGCCGATCAGTTTTTTCCGAACGCGAGCACCTATGTTCTCGCCGGCACGGAACCGATTGGCCCACTCCCCGACATCACCCGCCTGCCCGGTCCGTCTCTCGATTCCGCCCTGCGCGCCCTTCAAACTGCGCTTAACTCCGTCCTCAGTTTTAATTTTTTCATCACCAAAGACATGAAGACGGACCTCGAACGCCAGGAGTTGAAAGGAACTCTTCCCATCTTTTACATCTTCCTCGCGCGCGCCGGCAAAACCATTACAGACATCACCTTTCTGGCCTTGGATAAGAATGGCGATCCACACATCGCCGGGCCGCCTGCATCGTATCGCGGAACCACCCCTGGTGTGCGTATCACCTTTACGGGTCCGCCCGGGAGTGCGCCGCAGACTCTTTATTACTTCACGACCGATCTCTCCAATGAAGGCATTCGCTCGCAGCCCGGCTTTCTGAAATTCTGCGCGCAGCAAAACATTGGCGTGAGTCTGTTGAAGTCGGCGTCGTATCTCATGTTCGAGCCGGGTTTCGAGGGCGTGCGCAACTTTCTCCTTACGCATAGCAGGACGCTCCTTCAGGACGACTCCGGCATTCCAATCATGGCGTTCGACCCGGCGAAATGGGACCTGCGCCTCTTCGGCAGCTACAGCACGCCTATTGACCTCTTCCAACAACACTTCCAGCCAGAGTTACAAACCCTCTACAGTCAGAGCCATCCGCCGCCGCTCGGTTTCGGGATCGGCTACCGCTGGAGCCGGAGTCAATCCACGCTCATCGTGGCGCTGCACCAGTGATGCGTGCTTGCTCTCAGCAGCGGGAAAGGTTCACCGTAGGTCATGTTTAAACGCCGCCGCCATATCGTTCCGGGCGAAGAGCCCGGACTCCTCAAGCTCTCCAAGGACGCGCCTAACGAACGACCGATCATCACTCTGATCGAATACGGCCCCGCCCATCTGGAGGAACGGACCGACGCCGTTTGTGACGAACTGCTCCCCCATCTTAGCAATGAGCTGGTAACCTGGATCAACATCGACGGCTTGGGCGATCTCAGCATCCTGCGCGCGCTGGGCGAACGCTTTAATCTCCACCCCCTGGCGCTCGAGGACGTGCTCGACACCAGCCAGCGCCCAAAGGTCGAACAGTACGACGACTACCTCTTTATCGTCGCGCAGATGCTTTACCTCGATAAGCAGAACGAGATCGGCGCTGAACAAGTGAGCATGTTCCTGGGTAAGACTTTCTTGATCACTTTGCAGGAGGAAGGTGAGTTCGACGTCTTCGAGCCTGTGCGCGGGCGTATCCGCAGCGGGAAAGGACGTATCCGTAAAGCGGGAAGCGACTATCTCGCTTACGCCTTAGTTGACTCCATCATAGACCACTATTACCCGGTCCTGGAATCGATCGGGACGGAAATTGACGCAATCGAGGATGAGTTAATCGATAAGCCTCTCGCTCGCCCGGTCGGCAGCTTGCACGAGCATAAGCGTACGCTCACCCAGATTCGGAGAATGGTTTGGCCGCTGCGCGATGTCACGAACCTGCTCCTGCACGACGAGCCGGGCTTGATTCGGCCCGAGACAAAGATCTTTCTGCGCGACTGCTACGATCACAGCGTGCAGCTCATGGACTTGGTCGAGAGTTACCGCGATGTCCTCTCGGGACTTACGGAGGTGCACATCTCCAGCATTGGTCTGCGCACCAATGAAATCATGCGCGTGCTCACCGTCATCTCCTCCGTCTTTATCCCGCTCACATTTATCGCCGGAGTTTACGGGATGAATTTTGCCCACATGCCGGAGCTGGCGAAGCCGTGGGGCTATGGCGCTTGTCTCCTCCTCATGCTGGCCGTCGCCATTGGACAAATCCTTTACTTCAAGAAACGTCGCTGGCTCTAGGTTTAACCATGTCGAGATACCTTGTCGTCAGCACCAGTGGGAACCCTTCGAGTAATAGCCGCAAGATGGGCCGGCTTGCATTCCATCACCTGACGAAATCGAAAGTGGACTGTGAATGGCTTGACCTCGGAGAGCTTGATCTGCCGTTGTGCGACGCCGAGGCCTGCTACGGAAAACAAGGGGCGCAACAGCTCGCCAGGTCCATCAAGGCGGCGGACGGCATCCTCGTCGCGGCCCCGGTCTATAACTATGATGTGAGCGCTGCGGCCAAGAATATGATCGAGCTCACCGGCAGCGCATGGACGGATAAGATAGTAGGGTTCCTGTGCGCAGCCGGCGGAATGAGCAGCTATATGTCAGTGATGGCTTACGCTAACAGTTTGATGCTCGATTTTCGTTGCGTCATCATCCCACGTTTTGTTTTCGCAACGGGCAATGCCTTTGATGACGACGCTGTCATCGACCCGAAAATCGTGCATCGTGTCGAACAGGTCGCGGCGGAGTTGGTTCGGTTTACGGAGGCGTTGCGTGGAGTCGCTCGTTAGGGCCTAACGAAACGCTGGACATGCGGGTCCAGTTCGTCGCCACCACAACCCTAGTTTCGTCGCCTCGTCTTACCTGGCGCTTTCGGATTGAGCCATACCTCGGCGCCCTCGCAGGCGGCATCGACTTCCATCGCTTTGCCACTTTCCAGCACGATGGTGCGCGCCGCTTCCACGATCTGATCCAGCTTCTTGTCGTCGTGCCCGGGATCGTGATGGAAGAGGAAGAGTTTACGCGCGTCAGCATCGAGCGCGAGCGAGACGACGCTGCTCAATGAGCCGTGGCCCCAGCCGATCTTTTCCATGTATTCATCGTCCGTGTATTGGGCGTCGATGACGAGAATGTCGACGCGATGGAGGAATTGCACGAGCTTCGTCCGTTCCGAGATGGCATAAGCCCGTGCTTCATCGGCATCGGAGGTTCCGCGCTCGGCCAGATCCCTTCTCAAGGTATTGTAAGGTTCGTTATCGGGCAGGTAGGCGACCGAGCCGCTCCTGGTTTCAAGACGATAGCCGGCGCAGATACCGGGATGATTCACAAATCTGGCCTTGACCCGCACTTTGCCGATGGCGAACTCCATGTCCTTTAACTCCTCGATCTCAATGGTGCTCGGCATGTCGCGCAGGCTGACTGGGAAAAACGAAGTCTCCATCTGACTGGCGAGGATGGCCGCGAGACCTTTGCGCGCGCCTTCATACCCAAGCACGCGCAGGCTGTTCTTTTCCTTGTAAGCGGGCAGGAAGAAGGGCAGTCCCTGGATGTGATCCCAATGAGTGTGGGTGATGAGGAGCGTGAGCTTGATCGGCCTGGGACCGAACTCTTCCTCGAGTGAATTTCCCAGGAGGCGCAATCCGGAGCCGGCATCGAGAATGATGATCTCGCCTTCCGCGCGCACTTCGATGCAGCTGGTGTTGCCGCCATAACGAACCGTCGAAGGTCCCGGCACCGGAATGGAGCCCCGAACACCCCAGAATTTCACCCGAGTTGAGGGCGGGACAAACTCCGGCACGGCATTATTCTCTGCGCTGTGATGTCCTTCGGTCGGCAGGACGCGTTCGACCACTTCGCGGAGATTTTCCCAGAGGACCGGCTTCACCAGATACTCATCCGCGCCCGCTTCGAGAGCGCTGCTGCGATCGACTCCGTAATCTCGGCCCGAGACGATGATGATCTTGGTGCGCAGAAGTTTTTGCCGGATGCGGCGGCACGCCTGGAAGCCGTTCGACTTCGGCATGAGCAGATCGCACAGGACAAGCTCGGGCTGATGTTGCAGGGCGAGCTCGACGCCGGACTCGCCGTCGCCGGCTTCGACCACCTGCCACCCTTCGCGCAGGAAGAGTTCGCTCGTCGCGCGGCGTCCTTCGGCGTCGTCTTCGATTAAAAGGACAGTGGCCATTTGTGCGTGCGGCGATTCTTCTCAGAGCCGAGCGATCGCGACAAGCTTTTTTCCTAACGGAGCGGCCGGCGGCGCGCGGCGCTCGCGCTCGTTAGGCGCCGAGTGGGCGTTTCCAGCGCAGATCGGGCCGGAGGTTGACCTTTTCCGGCGGGACATCGAAGCCGACCGCACGCAAGAGATAGGAGACGCCTTCCGCGCTCTCCATCGTTTCCTCCAGGCTGCGGGCAAAGACCTCGATGTATTCCTTGTAGGATTCGAGGGCAAGTTTCCCATCTGAATAATGCTTGGCGAGCGCTTCGTCGTGATTGTCGATGAGATCGATCAAGGCGCGGCGCAGTTGCAGCCGCATCTGGGGATCGACCACGATCTTGAACGGATTCGCCCCCGCGTCGGGAAGGGCGGGCGTTTCTTTTCGCGCCGCCGGGACGAGTTGAAAATTCGAAGAGCCCGTCAAACTATTGTCGTTAGGCTGAGTGCTAGAAAAAGATCGGGATAATAAGGATGGCGACAATGTTGGCCACCTTGATCATTGGGTTGATCGCCGGGCCGGCGGTGTCTTTGTAAGGATCGCCCACGGTATCGCCCGTGACCGAAGCGGCGTGCGCGAAGGACCCTTTTCCGCCGAGGTTGCCCTCTTCTATGTATTTTTTGGCGTTATCCCAGGCTCCGCCACTCGAAGTCATCGCGATCGCGACAAACAATCCGGTCACGATCGTTCCGACTAGGAGGCCACCGAGCACGACAGGACCAAGCGGCTTGATCACAGCCACCGCAACGACAAAGGCCACCGGCAACAGCGCCGGGATGATCATCTCGCGCAAGGCCGCTTTCGTCACGATATCGACGCAGGTGCCGTAATCGGGTTTATCTTCGCCGCGAAGAATACCGGGCTTGGCGGCCAACTGCCGGCGCACTTCGCGCACGACCGCGCCGGCGGCTTTGCCCACGGCGTCCATGCTAAAGGCGGTGAAGATAAAGGGAAGCAATCCGCCGATGAAAAGACCGATAATTACTTTGGGTTCAGTGAGGGAAAACTGAAAAACGAAGGGGCGCCCGGCGGCCGTTACATGCGCTCGCAATTCTTCGACATAAGAGCCGAAAAGCACGAGCGCCGCCAGACCGGCCGAGGCGATGGCGTAACCTTTCGTGACCGCTTTCATAGTGTTGCCGACCGCGTCGAGATCGTCTGTCACGCCGCGTACTTCTTTCGGCAGGTCGCTCATCACGGCGATGCCGCCGGCGTTATCGGTGATCGGGCCAAAGGCGTCGAGCGAGATAATAATTCCCGCCATCGAGAGCATGCTCATGACCGCGATCGAGATGCCGTAAAGGCCGGCGAAATGAAAGCTAAACAGAATCGCGAGGCCGATGAAACCGACCGGCAACGCGGTCGCGTGCTGCCCAATGGCGAGGCCGGCGATGATGTTGGTCGCGTGCCCGGTCTCCGAAGCCCTGGCAATTTTCCGCACCGGCGAGAAGCTCATCGACGTGTAATAATTCGTAATCACGACCACGATGCCGGTCATGAGCAAGCCGACGAGCGAAGCGAAGTAGAGATCGTTGGCGGTGCGCAAGGCGTCCGCAATCACGATCCCGTCGGGGAAAAGAAGATGCGTCGCCGGCCAGAAAAGAATCGCCGAGACGAGCGCGCTCGCCATGACTCCGCCCATCAGGACATTGCCCGGTTTGCCGCCGCTCATATTGACGAAAAGGATGCCGCAAATTGCCCCAAGCACGGAGATGCCGCCGAGGACGAATGGATAAACGATCGCCGCCGGCGAATTCGCGAGGGTGAGCGCGCCGACCAGAATGGCGCCGATCAAACTGACCGCATAGGTCTCGAAAACGTCGGCCGCCATGCCCGCGCAATCGCCCACGTTGTCGCCCACATTATCGGCGATCGTGGCGGGATTGCGCGGATCGTCTTCGTCAAGAGTGTTCTCGATTTTACCGACGAGATCGGCGCCGACGTCAGCCGCTTTCGTATAAATGCCGCCGCCCAACCGGGCGAAAACACTGATCAAACTCGCGCCGAGCGCCAGGCCAATGAGGCTTCTGACCGCGGAATCATGACCGATCATTTTACCAGCGATGGTATAGAAGAGCCCAACCGAGAGCAGCGCGAGGCCGACCACTAGCAGACCGGTGACCGCTCCACCATTAAACGCGACGCGCATGGCCGCTATCCGCGACGTCATCGCCGCCTGGGTGGTGCGCGTATTTGCGAGCACCGCGATTCGCATTCCGATGAAACCGGCCGCCAGCGAGCAGACTGCGCCAACGAGGAAGCCGACCGCAGTCGAGTGATCTTTCCAGATGAAGAGAAGAATGAAAATGACCACGGCGATGGCGCTAATCGTCATCACCTGGCGGTTGAGATAAGCCTTCGCGCCCTCCTGGATTGCGCCGGCGATTTCCTGCATGCGCGCATTGCCGGGCGAAGCCTTAATCACGGATAAAATAAGGAAATAAGCAAAGGCGAGACCGGCCAGGGCACAGAGCATGGCCAGCCAGACGCCGGTGTCGAGAATCGTTAGGGCAAAAAGAGTCATAAGCAAAGGCGGATAAGGTTCGGGACTTTAGAGGGATTCGCCCCGGTGGCAACCGCTTATGTGCCTTGTCCGCTCCTGCTCCTAATCCTGCTCCTGCTCCTAATCCCGATAGAATAGGAGCAAGAGCAAGAGCAGGATAAGGAAGGAGACCGCGCTTCGCGGGTCGGCGACGCGCGCTACAGCTCGAAAAATCCCCGCAACCGTCGCAGGAAATTCGCCCGGTATTCCCGCGCCTTGTCTCCGCCGTCGGCGTGCATCGCGTCTCGGACAATTCCTTCAGTCTCCATCTTCCGCCGGGCGAGCAGTTCGCTCAGCTGCGTCACGCACTCCGGCGAGTCGTGCAGGAGCTTCGACATCACCGGCTTGCTGATTTCCAGCACCTCGCAGTCTATCTCGGCTTGCACGGTCGCGGTCCGCTGCTCGCCGGTGAGGAGCGACATTTCGCCGAAGCAATCGCCCGCCCGCAGCACGCCCACCCGGATCGCCGTCCCGTTTTGCGCGACGCAGACCTGCGCCGTTCCCTCCAGTAAGACGAACATCGACGAGCCATTCGCCCCCTGCTCGATGAGGCGTTCGCCGCGGCCGAAATGCATCGTGCGCGAGCCGCTGATGAGCGATTCGATCTGTGCTTCCGTGAGGCAGGTAAAGAGGGGCTCGGTCTCGAGAATAGTGCGCGCTTTGCCGTGCTCCTCTTGCGCTTTCGGGACGCGCTTCCGGCTCACCTCCAAGGTGCGAATCGGGAACGGGATCGTGATCTTCTGGCGCTGGAATTCGTACCAAATGTTCGTGCGGATCGCGTCGCAAATGTCGTTGAACTGCTGGTGCGTGAGCATCCAGAACTTGAGCTCGTAAACGATCGCAAAATCGCCGAACTCAACCAGGAACACCTTCGGCGCCGGTTCCGCCTGCACTCCTCCGGCATGGCGAGCTGCATGCATGAGCGCGTCCTTCACCTTGTTCGGAGGGCTGTTGTAGTCCACGCCCACGCGAATGCGCATGGCGTGCAGGTCCTGCGGATAATGCAGGTTAACGATCGTGTGCCGGATGATCTCATTGTTAGGGATATCGAGATAAATGGCGTCGTTCGTGCGCAGCCGGGTCGAGCGCCAGTTGATCTCCATGACCTCGGCAAAGCGCTCATCGATTTGCAGCCAGTCCCCCACTTTGTAAGGCTTGCTGATTTGCAGCGACATCCCCGCGATGACGCCGCCGAGCATGTTCTGGGTCGCGAAGGCAAGGCCGATGGCGGCGATTCCAGACCCCGAGAGCAGCCACTTCAACTGGCTCTCCGCATGATAACCGACGCTCAAGACAAGAAGGAGCGCAATCAGGAAAATGATGAGGGCGACCAGCTCGCGGAGGAATTTCGGAATCACCGTCTGGCGTCGATGTTCGAAATAAAGATCCCAGAGATAGCGATCGAGCAGAGCTATGACCACACCCGCGCTGAGCAGGGTGAGAACGGCGCCGGCGTGGTTGCGCAAGGGCAAAGCGACGCCGTAAACCCAGAGCGCGGCGTAGAAGGCGAGGGCGAGGGCGAAGAACTGGAAGAAAACACCCAAACGCACACCGGCCCGGCGCTTCAAGAGCCGCCCGAGCGAGAGAGTAACGAAAAATGTCGCAATAAAAACAACAACCGTGGCGACGGCGCGTGAGGGTTCAGCGAAAGCGAGCATTTGCGGAAGCAAGGATAATAGCAGAGCTAAGCGGAGCGCGGCAAGCCAGCTCCCTCACTCTGCCTGCCCGTGCTCCTGACCGTAATCGAAGGTATCGAGCACGAGTAGGAGAGGAAGAGATCCTTCAGCGCGGCGGCCAGACCATCAGGCTAACCCAGCCGGCCAGGAAACAAAGACCGCCGAGCGGCGTGATCGCCCCTAGCCATCTTATATTCGTTAGGGCAAGGAGATAAAGGCTGCCGCTGAAGAGGAAAATTCCGGCGAGAAGCAGGCTCGCGACCGCGCGACTCGCCCCGGGCAACGCCGCCAGGATGAGCAACGCGACCGCGTGGATGAAATGATAAAGGACGGCCTTATTCCAGACATCGCTCATCGCGTTCGCGGTCAGTGTTCCCTTGAGCGCATGCGCTCCGAAGGCGCCCAGCGCCACCGCCACAAAGCAAAGCGCCGCCGCAACCCGAAAGAGAAGCGTATTCATGCGCGAAACTCCGGTGTGCGGCGCTCCAGCGCAAGCGAACCCAAAGGGCTTCACCGTCAGTCATTGCGCCTTCCACCAATCGGTTAGGGAAAATTATCGAATCGCGCGATACTGTTTACGACTGGAAAGAAGGAGGCGAAAGTGGTCGGCTCCGTGGGGAAGCTCGGCGGCGCAGTGGTTCGGGGCCATTTTCCCTCGCACCCAGCGATGGCTGCCTGCGAACACGATTCTGGAGATCGCACCTGGCTTCGGGCGCTTGACTGCGAACGACTGCATATCGTCGATCCTGCCGAGCATTGCATCGAAGCCTGCCGGCGCCGTTTCGCTGATGATTCGCGTTTGCGCTATCACGTGAACGACGGACGCAGCCTGGCGATGATTCCTGATAAATCGATCGACTTTGTCTTTAGCTTCGATTCGCTGGTGCACGTCTCGCGCGAGATAGTGGAGGCCTATCTGGGCCAGTTAACCGAGAAGTTAAAGGACGACGGCGTCGGCTTTATTCAGCACTCCAATCTCGGAGAGTATGCTCCTTCAATTGCGGAACGATTGCCGCGCAGAGCGAGAAAGCTTCTCATCAAGGCGAAAATCCTGGAGCAGGATCATCAGCGCGCTCGAGACATGACGGCCGAGTTATTTCGCTCCTTCTGTGCTGCACACGGACTGAAGTGTGTTTGCCAGGAGCTTGTTAACTGGCGCGGCCGGCGACTTGTCGATTGCTTCACCACTTTCGCAGGCGCTGGCTTCCACAAACTGGCGCCTGCGACGTACTCCGGAATGCGAATTTTATGCGCGAGGCGCAGTTGATTCGCCACTGGTCGCAAGCGTACTGCAGAGGCGAAGGTCGCTAGGCCGGAGTTGCGCTGGCGATGCGCGAAGACCTCCTGCAGCAGGCGCTGTGACAGGCGACGATCAGCTCTGGCTTGCACTTACACACTAACTTGCACCTTACACTTCCAAGCCCGTGTAAGTGTAAGCGAACGTGTAGGTGCAAGTAGAAACTGGACTTGCCCCGGCGAATCCCTCCGCTATGTCCCGGCCCAGCGGTAGAAGCTCTGATAATGCCCGATGCCGCTGCGGTAGTTCACGTAGGTCGCGAGCGCGAGGAGCGGGAAATTCTGGCGATACATGTCGTATTTCAAATAGAAGACCCGCGGAAATCCGGTGCCGGTAATTTCTGGCTCGTCCCAAGCGCCGTCCTCGCGTTGCGTCGCGAGCAGATAGCGCAATCCCCGCTGCACACTTAGGCGGTCGAGATCCCCGCAGGCGCAGATTCCCATGATCGCCCAGGCGGTTTGCGAAGCGGTGCTCGAGCCTTTGCCTTTGAGATCGGGATTTTCGTAGGAGGCGCAGGTTTCGCCCCAGCCGCCATCGTCGTTCTGACAGCTCTCCAGCCAATCGCGTCCGCGCAGGATCCAGTCCTCCGTCATGTCCTCGCCGATCGCACAGAGGCCACGCAGCACCTGCCACGTGCCGTAAATGTAATTTACTCCCCAGCGCCCATACCACGAGCCGTCGTCCTCCTGCGTCTCGCGCAGATAGCGAATAGCTTTGCGCACGAGCGGGCGGCCAGGATTGAATCCGATGTAGCCTAGCAATTCCAAAGTGCGCGCGGTCAGATCACTGCAAGTCGGATCGAGGATCGCGTTGTGATCGGCAAACGGCATGTCCTCGAGCCAGTGGCGCGTGACATCCTTATCGAACGCCGCCCAGCCCCCATCAGCGCATTGGAAGCTCAACTGCCAATCGAGCGCGCGCTTGAAGAGCGCCGCCAGCTCCGGCTGTTCGTTAGGCCGGACGAGACGCAACGCCATCAGCACCATCGCGGTGTCATCGGTATCGGGATAAAAGACATTGTTGTATTCGAAAGCCCAGCCGCTCGCTTCGCTGTGGGAATTGTTCGCCGTCCAATCGCAGCGCACGCGCACTTCTCGATCGACCAGCCACTGCGCCGCCTTCTGGAGCGCGGGATGTTGCGCGGGGAAGCCGGACTCAGCAAGCGCGATGATGTTGATCGCGGTATCCCACACCGGCGAGAGACAGGGCTGAATGCGAAAATCTTCCGGGTCGTCGACGAAGAGTCCTTCGAAATCCCGCAGCGCCTTTCTGTAGAGCGGATGCTCCTTCGGATAATCGAGAGCGCGCAATGCGACGAGGGAATTGAGCATCGCGGGGAAGACCGCCGCGAGCCCGTCACTCCCCTCGCCGATTCGCTCGACCATCCAGCGCTCCGCTTCTTCGAGCGCGCGCTGGCGTAAGGCGCGGACGTGCACCGGCTCGAGCCACTTCAGGGCGCGATCGGCGCGCAGGAAAAAATTCCGCCAGGTGAGCGACCGCTGATCGCGCCGCAAAGTGAAGTCGTTATCCTCGGTGCCGACAGGATAAAGCTCGTGCAGGTGTTTGCTTTCCAGCAAGTCGCGGGTCGGCTTGAAATGATTGATGATGGCGAGCGGGATGAGCATGGCCCTGCTCCAGGAGGACATTTTGTAGATGTTGAAGAAGCACCAGTTGGGCAGGAGCACCATCTCAACCGGGATGACGGGCAAATATTTCCAAGGAAATTGCCCTAACAATGCCAGGTATAGCTTGCTGTAAGTGTTCATCCGCGGGATGCCGCCGAGCCGCATGATGTTGGCGCGGGCTTCCTGCATGAAAGGCGCGTCCGGGCTATGCCCGGCGAGCTTGAGCGCGAAGTAGGCTTTGACGCAGGCGTTGATCTCGCTCGGGCCGCCATAGTAAATATTCCAGCCGCCGTCCGGGAGCTGGCGCTTGAGAATGTGCTTCACGCAACGCCGCTGCAGCGTCTCGTCCACTTCGCCGAGCCAATGCATGAAGAGTACGTAGTCGGAGCAGAGCGTGCTATCGACCATAAGCTCGCCGACCCAATGGCCGTCGGGCTTTTGCTGGCGAAGCAGGTTCTGCTGGGCGAGCGCGATCGCTTCGGCGAGTTCGTCGTTAGTCGTTAGGCGAGGCGCGCTTTCTTGCGGCCGCACCCTTGGCAGCGCGATAATGTTCGCGGACGGATTAGCCATGACTGGCGCTCACGATGCTTGCGCGGCTAGCTCCGCCTTCTTGCCCGTGAGGTGACCGTTGCCGGAAGTGACGCCGTTGTAGGCCGTGATCTCGTTGCCCTTGCCGGTTGGCTTAGGTTTCGAACCGAAGTTGAAGCGCACCGTTTTCCAAGTGTCGCCGCGCTGCGCGTTCAAACCCAGACTCGCGGTCGGTTCATAGCCGCAATGCACCATGCAATTCTCGCAACGGCTGTCTTTCACGACGCCGTTCTCAACTCCGTATTTGTCCCACTGCACTTTCTCGAGCAGCTCCGCGTAGCTGGAATAATGGGCGTCCGTCATGAGATAGCACGGGCCCTTCCAACCCCGGATGTTGCGCGTCGGAATCGCCCAGGCCGAGCAGGTGAGATCGCGTTTGCCGCCGAGAAATTCGAAATAGATCGGCGTGCCGAAAAGCGTGTACTTCTTCATCCACTCTTCGATCTTCTGGAATTTCTCGATCGTCATCTTGCGCGTGAGGAAGAAATTCTCCGGCTGCAAATTGAGCCGTTTGATCATGTCCTTCTTCGCCGCGTCGTATTCGTATCCGGGAGAAATGGTGTGGCCGTCCACGCCGAGATCGCTCAGGTAATCGAACATCTGCTCGACCTCGCCCATGTCGGTCTCCTTATAGATAGTGGTGTTCGTCGCGACCTGATAGCCGAGCTGCTTCGCCATTTTGATCGCGAGGATGCATTCTTTGAAAACGCCTTCGCGCTCGACGATCAAATCGTGCGTCCGCTCGAGACCATCGAGGTGGACGTTCCAATACATCCATCGGTTCGGAGCGATCGTCGGCTTCGACGCATCCTTCGGCCCGAGCCGAATCGCTGCCGCGTCCTTCTCGATGATCAAACTCGCCGCCAGTAGAGAGACGATCTTTTCCTCGACAAATGCCGCGCGCTTCGGGTATTCGGCCGTCAGCCATTCACGCATTTTCTTACGCATGAACATCGCGTTCGTGCAGACGTAAATGATCCGGCCCTGCGCGTGCAGCCCCTCGACGAGCGCTTCGATCTGCGGATAAATCAGCGGCTCGCCGCCGCAGATCGAGATCATCGGCGCGTTGCACTCCTGCGCCGCCGCGAGGCAATCCTCCAGCGGCAAAATGTCTTTCAGCGAAGTCGAATATTCGCGAATTCGGCCGCAGCCGGTACAGGTCAGGTTACAGGTATGGAGCGGCTCCAACTGCAAGACCGTGGCAAATTTTTTCGTTCCACGAATCTTCTGGCCGACGATGTAGGCGGCGATCTTAGTCGTGAGAGCGAGAGGAAATCTCATAAGTGCGGGATACTAACGAGCGTGTTCCGGCTGTCAATGGAATCGCCCGTGCCCTGGGTGACCCGTCTGCCAGAGGGATCGCAGCCGATTGTATTCCAAGATGGCTCTCATTCCCGAGGAGAAACGCAACGTCGCCGTCCTGGGCGCTTCGCCCAAGCCGGAGCGCTATTCCAATCAGGCCGTTCGTCTCCTTGCGAGCTTCGACTATCGCCCCATCCCGGTGAACCCGGCGTTCGAGGAGATCGAAGGCCTGACCTGCTTCCCGAATCTCGCGACCATCGGCGAGCCAGTGCACACCGTCACAGTTTACCTCGGAGCGGCGCGCTCGACTCCATTGATTGACGAAATCGTAGCCGCAGAGCCGCAACGGATCATCATGAATCCCGGCGCGGAAAACGACGACCTCGCAGCAGCAGCGAGCAGCGCCGGCATCGAAGTCGTGGAAGGCTGCACCTTGGTGATGCTGCGGACCGGACTTTTTTAACCGCGTCCTCGCCCGCGCCCGCTTGAGAAGAATTGACTGGCGCACGGCCATTTGATATTCGCGGGTTCGTAACACACGCCCCGCGTGAATCTCTGGACAAACGATTGTGACGCCTGCGCGACCAAGCGCTCAGGAGGCGCGCGGACCGGAGCGGTGATGCCCTGCTTAGTGGGCGACACGCCCGCCTCTACACCTTTCTCACCGGCCCAGCCAGCCGCGACGAATCAAACTCACCGCGATCGCCGCCAACAAGAGCGAAACAAGTTTCGAGATGCCGTTGATTCCTTGTTTGCCCATCCATTTCGTGAGCAGATCGGCATAACGAAAAACCACCGCCACGATGAGCAGATTTACGAGCAGAGAGAATATCGTGAAGCCGGCGCCGACTCTATCTATGAGAACCAGGAGCGCGGTCAGCAAGGCCGGCCCGGCGATGAGTGGCATCCCGAGTGGGACAATGCCAAAGTCCTCCGTAGTCACACGTTTTTCGCCGCCCACCTCGAGCAGATCGCGCACGGCGAAAGCGAGCAGGATCAAACCGCCCGCCACTTGGAAATCGGCCACCGTGATCCCGAGCGCCTGGAAAACCAGTTTACCTAGAAACATAAACCCGACCGAGATGGCGAGCGCGGTCACGATGCCGAGGAGCGCTTCCTGTTGGCGGCGTTTCGCGTCGACGTTCGCGCCCAAGCCGATGAAAATTGCCACCATCCCGACGGCATCGATCGCGACGAAAATAGGGATGAAGGCGACGAGGAACCCGGTCGCGAAATTTCTCATGCGAGGATTGTCCATTGGCCACCGGGAATTTCCAATTGCCAATTGTGGAGAACGGAGTCGGCTTATTTTTGCATCTTATGAAACGAATTCTGCTCGTTAGTCTCCTCGCCTCCTCGGCTGTTTCCGTCCGCGCGGAAGATTGAAAAAGCGTCGCTGACTTCCAGGCGCGGCCGCGAAGGCGAACGAAATACTGACTATCCCTGACTGGCCGCAAACGCCGATCGCCCTGCAGGGGGAAATCGACACTGCGATCGCTAAAGCCAACGCGGCGCTCGACGCCATCGGGAAACAGGACCTTGCCAAAGTGACGCTCGCGAGCACGATCGGTGCGCTCGACAACGTTCAAAACGAGGCGGCGATCGCGATCCAGAAAACGGTCTTCATTCAGCAGACGAATCAGCAACCGGCGATGCGGGACGCCGCCGAGAAGGCAGTCAAGGTTTTATAGGATTGGGCGGTCGGGGTCGATTACCGGGAAAATGTTTACGAGGCGGTCAAAGCCTTTGCCGAGACCGAGCCGCAGCTCGCAGGCGAGGACGCGCTTCTCCTCGAATACACGCTGCGCGATTACCGCCGCGCCGGTCTCGGCCTTCCGCCTAACGAGCGCGCAGAGGTGGAAAAACTGCGCAAGGAACTGGCGAAACTCAAGACCGATTTCCAGTCGAACATCGTCGCCGTGAAAGCGCCGGTCGCCTTCACCAAGACCGAGCTAAGGCGTTCCGGACAGTCTCCTCGGTTCACCCGGCGTGAAGACCGGCGACGACTCCTACACCATTCTCGCGAACGTCAGTTTCCAGATGTTCGCAGTCGGGGAGACGGCGAAAAACGGGGAGACACGGAAGCGATCCCAATACCGCTTTTGTCGCCTATTGGGCCATCTCGTCGGTTACGATGGCGGCTTCTACGGCTATGCCTAGGCAGACGCCATCGCCGCCGACATGGCGACTGTTTTCGAAAAAGCGCCGAGCGGATTTCTTGATAGGAGCGCGGGGTTAAAATTGCGGCAGGAATTTACGCGCCGGGCGGCTCGCGCGACATCGACCTCTCGATTCGCAATTTCCTCAGTCGTGACCGCTCGCTTCAGCCATTCCTGACAACGTTAGGCATCAAGCTTCCGGCAAAGGCCGAAGCTGGGCCTTCGCAGGAAAGCGGCGCCGGCGCGGCGCAGCCGCCGAAGACGTAGCGTCGGCGCGGCCGCGCTTACCTCCGTGGAGCGCGTGCGCCTCGCACGCGCGCCAACTTTGATCTGTCACGGCAACACCGTGAGCGTAAGATCGTTCCCGTCGCCGCCTTCGTAGTTAGCTTGCAAGTTATTGCCGTTGACGGCCAGGATCGCGCCGTCGAGGAGGTTGGTAAACGTGCCGGAGATCGGATTCGCCGAGGTGTTACTCAGTACCGTCAAGACGCTGCCGGCCTGCAACGCTCCCTGACCGCTTCCTTGCACGATAATGGTGGCGCTGTTGATGGTCACGCCGTTGGCGATGACCTGATCGGTTCGAGACCTTCCGCCTTTCGCTTTGTAAGTGTAGGCGTAGGTGGTATCAGCTTGCAAGGTAAGCGTTCCCTGGATGGTAAGGTCGCTTGCCTGGTTGCTCCAGCAGCCGGAGCGAGGAAAGCTCCGGCGCCGCTGCCTGTGCCGAGGGTTCCCGCACCACCAATAATCCCGCCCCCGCCTAAAGTGCCGGCGTTCACTTGCACTGCGCCGGTACCAGTCCCTGATCCACTCCGGTTGCTGACAACCAATGTGCCCCGCTTCAAGGTCGTCCCGCCAGTTTAAGTGTTAGCACCGCTCAGAGTTAATTTGCCGCTGCCAACCTTGGTTAGCGAGTCGCCAGTGCCACCCGCGCTCCCGCCGTCCTGTAACACTCCAGAAAACGTCGTGTCCAGGTTAGTGCCACCTACGCTTAAACCGTTGCCTCCCAGGAAGACAATTCCGCTTCCTTCGAGCGAGCCGATCGTCACGGTGAGAATTGTCGAACGGTTGCTAATATCCAGACCACCATTCCAAAAAAGCTTTATCCGCGAAGCGCCTCCACTGGAGTTCCCTTGAAATTCAATGACACTCCCGCTGCCGCCATTCAGCCCGCCGTTGGCAATGAGAGTAGCGTTGGCCGCGCTGCAGTTCTGTTTGCCATCCGCGTCTGAGTCAAAGATTACTCTGCCTCCGTTTGCGCCGCTGACCGCTCCGCCGTTTATCGTGAAGGTGGCGCTACCTCCCTGTGTTGTGCCATCGAACACAGCGACACCGCCATCCGCGCTGCTGATCGCCCCGCCGTTGATGGTGAAATTACCAGCGGCTGCGGTCGCGCTGCCGTCGAATTGAATGCTGGCGCCGCCTGCGCCGCTGACTGCGCCGCCCTCAACCGTCACTGTGGCATGGTCCGCGGTCCCGCCGAAAAAAATGACGCTCCCTTCAACACCGCTCGTCTCACTCCCCTTACACGTGAAGATGCCATTGCCTGCGGTCGTGGAGGCGCCGAATGCTATCTGGCCCTGACCGTTCGTGAAAATTCCATTGGCCGCCGTCGAAGAGCCGGAGAAAGAGATAAAGCCGTCATTCGTGAAAGTGCCCTCAGCCGCAGTCGAACTGTCGACGAAGTAGATATACCCGGCGGTCGCGCCAGGGGTAGCGGTGTTAATGAACGTGCCATTGCCCGCGCTCGAGGTGCCGTTGAAGAACGTGGCGCTAGCACCAGAGGAACCAGGAACCGCGCCCCCGTGATTTACTATCGTCGCGCTGCCGGCCGTTGCGGCATCAAAGAATTGCGTGAAGCTGCCGTTGCCAAGGATCGGGTACCGTTGTTCGTGATGAGTGTGCCGCTCCCGGCCGTCGCGCTGTTCGTAAAGTGTATCTCGCTGTGCTTGGATCATTCGCGTTCGTTACCAGGTTTTGCGTAATCCCGGAGTTATTCGTGATGCCAGCGCCGCTGATCGTCAACACGTTGACGGGGTCCGCAACAGTGGGTGTGATAGTAAATGCGCTCGCGCCGGAGTCGAAGATATCCCGTTAACCTCGGTAGGTAACGACAGAGAAACAGCAGTCCTATTGGAGACACCGAAGCTTGCCGTGTCCAAAGGTCCATTAGGCACCGTCGCGGGCGTCCAGTTCGTTGCCGTATTCCAATTCCCGTTGACCGGGTTAAGATTCCAGGTTGCACTGCCGGCCTGGCTGGTTTGCAGCGTAAGGACGAACGCAAATTGAAGTAAGCCAAGGCGGCACAGTAACCGGAGTTGCTGAGGAATTTTCATTCCCGCAGTCTTACGCGGCCGGCACGGCCGACGTCAAGACATTTTACCGACAGGTTCCACGGTCGGGTTTACACTCGCGGGAAAGGAAATGAGAAGTCCTCTGCTAGCCCGTTACGCCCCTCTTCCTCGCGTCTCTGGACTGGAGAGGCAGCGAGGTTATCAAGAATGATGTTTTTTCGGCTATCATAGCGGCCGAAGGAGAGGACGCCGGTGGGGCATTGCTGCACGCAGGCCGAGCAACGGACGCATTCCGGGTCTTCCATCGGCAGACCTTTGTTGGCGAAGTTCATGACATCGATCCCTTGATGGCAGACCGACGTACAGACGTTACAGGAGATACACTTCGATTTCTCAGGGAAAATCCGGTAGCGCGAGAAACGTGTGTAGATATGCATGAGGGCCGCGAGGGGGCAGGCAAAGCGGCACCAGACCCGGCCGCTGAACCAGAAGTAAAGTCCGACACCGAGGATGCCGCCCATGAGGATGTCGACGCTCCAGGAGTAGTTGAGATACGGGATGCCCTCAAAGAGCTTATGATACCAACGCGTTGCCCAAGACTCTTCTCCGAGAGCCCAGCCGGCGATGCGCAGGCCCAGGATCGCGAAGGCGAAAAGGAGTGCCCCTTGTCCAACCATATTGACTCGGTTCCAAAATGGGCCGTGCGGCATCTTGGTGCGCTGAGTGTCGCCCATCGTTTCGGCGAGCGCGCCGCAGGAGCAGACCCAGCCGCAGTAGGCGCCTTTACCCCAGCGGAAGATAATGAGCGGAATAACGACAAAGGTTTGGAGGAAACAAATCCCCAGCCAGAGCCACATCGGATGATCGGTAAAGACGTTATAAACATTAAGAGGAAAAGCGAGGATGAAACCGTAAGCCCGCCAGTAGGCGCGCTCGTGACCTAACGATCCGTCGTAGCTCTCGAATAAGTGATCAGCCAGCCAGCGCAAAGGATGACCCGGCTCGAACCAGCCGTTGCGTCCCATCCATGGAAGGATGACCTCCGGCAGGATGAAGAGCGGGATGCATTGAAAGCAGATGAGGACAACCGTCTGCAATGTCACATAAGGAGTGCGCCGCCGCCGGATGCGCCGAATACCGAAGACAAAGACGCAGGTGCAGTAAGCGAGCGTGTAATAGAAGGAGGGATTTCCGAGGCCGCGCTTAATCGTGTAGAGAAGGTTGGTCTCGCTTTTCGACCACTCAGCCAGCCGACCGCCAGCGGCGTCGATTGCTTGTGGGACGTTGAAAGGAAAGGCGTGGGCTTTACTCGCCCATTGCTGGACCGGGAGCTCGGCTGGATGATTCGATTTCCAATGATAGAGCAGGACACAGAAGAAGACGAAAGCTAGACAGCTAATCCAGGTCGTGAGTCGCCAATCACCGTCCACCGCTAGCCCACTACGACGGAAGAAATCGAGTGGCGCTTCACGGCCGAGCATGGTGAAGACGACGTCGTTAGGTAACTCTGTTTCGGAACCGTTCTGAAGAAATGCACGCGCGGACTCGATCCGCGTCACGGTCGTGCCGAGGGCTAGCTTGAGTGAGCCCGGTTTCCTGTCGTGGCGCATCCCATCCGTCATCGCGGTGCTGACTCGCTCGGAGGTCGGTTTCTCAACCTGTACGTGCGCGCGCGCGTCGGCTACGAGTGTCTGCACCTTGGCGACGTTCTCAGGTTTGGCACGTGAGAACTCCTTCTTGCGATAACTCAAGGTGACATGCGCGCCGCTGCTCGTGAGAGCTATCGCTGTCTCCATGGCGCTATCTCCGCCACCCACGACGAGCGCTTGTTTGCCCGCAAACTCTTTCGGATCGAAAAGTCTGTTATAGACTTTGTCGAGGTCTTCGCCCGGGCAGCCGAGCTTGCGGAAGTTGCCACTCCGGCCAATCGCGATGATCACGCGGCGCGCGCGAGTTAGCTGCTCATCCGAGTGATGGAGCAATAGCTCCCCGCTCTTATGCTCGATCCGCTCGATGTGTGCCGCTGTCGCTTCGATGCCGGCGGCCTGCTGTTGCCGCTCCATCTCCTCGACCAGCTCCTCCTTTACCGTGGCGGAGAATTGTAGCCCGCCGTCGAGCTTCATTCCGGTGGGATAGGTGTAGATCGGTTTCTGTTTTGGAAAATTGACGACTGTCGAGAAAACCTGTGTGGCCTCGAAGAGGACAAAGCGCAGACCTGCTCGTTTCGCCTCGATTGCGGCCGACACCCCTGATACGCCAGCGCCGATGATTGCCAGATCAAAGATGTCATCCTGCTTCTCTCCCTTTTCTTCCTTTCGGAAGTCGGCTTCGACCAGGATCGCCCGCACCGCTCCGGCGCCGGTGGCCGAGGAAAATTTCAAGAGCGGGATGCCGGTGAGATCGCCGACGATGCGCACCCCGTGCAGCGCGGTCGCGCCATTCTCTCCCGAGACCGGCAGTTTCTCGACGGCGCCGGCGGGCCACTGGGTGTGCAGCCAACGCGTGTAGCGTGCGATCGGGTTAAACATCGGCGTGCGCAGCAGTCTTATCCGAGAGGAGAGGAAGCGGAAATGCAATTATTCCCGTTCGGAGGGACATGCTTCCGCATGTCCAGATTCGGCCTTGCACCTGCCCTTCCAACCTCAGTGTAAGTGAACGTGCAGGGGCAGGTGGAACTGGACACGCGGACTCGCCACGACGTAGCCCGTCCACGGCGGAGGCGGGAGCGCATCGCTTCGCGGGATTTCGCGAGTCCGAAATCCGTGTTAACTTCCCCGCGATGGCAGATGATCGCTCCGGAGCAATCCGGAGAGGAAAGTCCGAACACCAGACGGCAGCATGCCGCGCAGAACGCGCGGGCGCTTTTCGCGAAAGCGATAAGCGACGGAGAGTGTCACAGAAAATATACCGCCTAACGAGTGCCGCAGGGCATCCGAAAGGTAAGGGTGAAAAGGCGAGGTAAGAGCTCACCGCTCGTTGCGCAAGCGGCGAGGCAGGAAAAACCCCATGCGGTGCAAGACAAAACAGAGGAAGGGCAGCCGGTCCGTTAAACCCTCGGGTATCGTCGCATCACGCGGCCATGTGGCGCCGGTCTCTGACCGGCGATGGCGTGACCGCGGGCGTTCGCCACGGCGAATGAGATAAATGATCATCGCCCCAAAGAAATTCGGGACACAGAATTCGGCTTATCGCCATCGCAACGAAGGGCGTGCTCGGAAACGAGGGCGCCCTTCCCCTTTTGGCGGTGCGCTTGAGGGTCAGAGACCTCCGCTACATCGCAGGGAGTTAGCTCTTGGGATGATGCGCGAGCAGATAGGTGGCGAGGGTGAGGTTGTACTGCTCGGCGTAGGCGCGCGCGCGAAGACCAAAACTGAAATTCTGTGAGGCGCTCGGGAAGAGGCGCAAGTGCTGCGGCACAACCTTGACGCCGTAGACCATCTGCAAACGCTGGTATTGTTCCGCCCCGGGCACAATTTTGCGCGCTCGATCCACCGCGATGAAGCGGAAGTCGCGCCGGGCAATCGCCGCGGTAACGTCCTGCTCCGGATGGGCAAACTCCCGATATCTCGGATCAACTCCAGAAATCAAATCCTGGCCGGCGACTAGCTGGAGCAGAGCAAGCCCTAGAGCCAGGATCAAAAGCGCACGGAAGGAGCAGCGTTTCATCGCGGAGCGAGGACGAGGATCAGGAGGAAAAAGGGCACAGAAGGCCGGAGAATGGAAAAAGGGCGCGCCGAAATGCATGGCGCGCCCACGAGAATCCTGATGCTGCGGCTACTGCTCGTAGCGCCTGGACACTTCTGCCCAGTTAACTGTGTTCCACCAAGCCTTAAGATAGTCGGGCCGGCGGTTTTGATAGTTAAGATAATAAGCGTGCTCCCAGACGTCGACGCCGAGGATGGGTGTGTTGCCCTCCATGAGCGGGCTGTCCTGGTTCGCCGTGGAGACGATTTCGAGTTTGCCGCTCTTGTTCTTGATCAACCACGACCAGCCGCTGCCGAAACGTTTTACTCCGGCGTCAGCCAGCTTTTCCTTGAAGGCGTCGAAGCTGCCGAAGGTGGACTTGATTTCATCGGCGAGTTTGCCCGTTGGTTCGCCGCCACCTTCGGGGCCCATGATTTGCCAGAAGAAGGAATGATTGGCGTGTCCGCCGCCGTTGTTGCGCACCGCGGTGCGGATATCTTCGGGTACGGCGCTGAGGTTGCCGATGAGGTCCTCGATGGGCTTGCCTTCCAGGTCAGGCTTTCCTTCCATCGCCTTATTCAGATTGGTGATATAAGCCTGATGATGCTTGTCGTGATGGATCTCCATCGTCTTCGCATCGATGTGCGGTTCGAGCGCATCGTTGGGATAGGGTAGTTTGGGTAATTCGTATGCCATAGGCTCGAAATGTCGGGCCGGTCGAGGCGGTTTGGTAGTGATTTTTTTCGAGGGTCCGGCGGGCGCGCGGCACTTGCGTAAAGGGGATGGCTGAGGTTACGTCCACCAGTTTTACCATGGAAAAAATCTCCTTTCGCTGGGGTGCGCTCCCGCTTCTCTGCCTCGCGTTCCTCCTCGCCGCCTGCAGCAAAAAAACGGAAACAGCCGCCACGTCTTCACCCTCCCCTTCGGCCCCCGGGTCGCCGGCGAACACTGCTGGTCCGACTCCAGCCCCGCCCATCACCAGCCCGGTCACTCCGGCTCTCGTGACGCAGGACGCGGACACGTTGCACTAAGGCAGGTTGTAAACCTCTACCAGTGCAACGCCCGTGGTGCTGCTCTTCCCGCGCACAATCGCGGTGTAGTTGCCGGGGGCCAGCGTATCGATGATGGCGGACTCCTTGTCGTTGCTGGGCGGGACGCCGCTGGCGATGATGGCGGCTTTCTGGGTGCTTTTCCAGTTATCGTTACTCTTGAGCAAGTTCCCGTTCGCGTCGTGTAACTCCAGCTTTGGATCCTGGAGCGCACCGGCGACTCCCGCCTTCGTGAGGCTCGGGCCGATCGCCCTAACGAGCACAGTGGCGTTCGTGCCGGCGGTCCCACCGCCGATGATGAAGCCGCCGATCATGACGTTGTCGCCGGTATCGACGAAGCCGCGAGTGCTAATGTTAGCCAGCTCGGATGAGGCAGCCTGATTGAGGTCAAAGGCTTCGACTAGGCCGATGCCGGTGCCGTTATTCTTCCCATGGACGACAGCCGTGTAATTGCCCGGAGCGAGCGTGGCCACGATGGCCGATTCGAGATCGTTCGTGGGCGCGACGCCGGTGGCGATGATGGCAGCTTCCTGGGTGCCTTTCCAGTTGTCGTTCGTCACCACGGTGCCGTCAGGTTTGTGCAATTCCAGCACGGGGTCGGCGAGCGCGCCGGTAACTCCTGCTTTGGTCAGCGACGGCCCGATGGCGCGCAATATGACTTTCTTGGACTCCGAGCCGGTGACAATGAAACCGCCGATGAGGACGTTGTCGCCCGCGAGGACTTTGAGGCGAGTGGAAATGTTGAGCAGTTGGGGCGCCCCGCTCGTGATCGTGAGGGTGACGCCGTTGCTCGAATAATCGACCTGCCCGGTGAAACCATTGAGCGTGATGGTGCTGAAGGAGCCGGTCACCGAAGTGGCCTTGATGAGCGTGTAAACATCGCCCGCGCTAGGCTTGAAGCCGTTGATCAAGGTGACGTTGAGCGTTCCGGTCAGAGTCACCTGGCCGCTCACGACGACCTTATCGTTAGCCGTGCTGCTCGGCGCACCGCCGAGTTGCATGTCGAGCAGGCCCTTGGTCCCCTGAGTGTAGGCGCCGGTCACGGTCACCGTTCCCGCCGAATGTCCAGGCGCGAGGTCGCCGCTGGTGTTGCGCAGGTCGCCGATAATCTTGCCGGTGCCTTCGAGAATGCCGCCGTTCAAGTCCAGCCCGAGGGAGACTGTGATATCGCCGCCGCTGAGATCGATTGTGCCCGAGGTTTGGGTGAAGGAGTCGGTCGCGTTCACGGTCGCGCTGACCAAGCCGCCGGCGTTTACGAAAGGGCCGCCAGCCATGCCGATGATACCGCCGTTGGTTGACTCGATGACGCCGGTCTTGCCGTTGGTGAAATCGCTGCCGTTGCCGCCGCCGGGGGAGAGGGCGAGGACCTGACCGTTGAGGTTGGCATTGACGGTGCCGTTATTCGTGAACGTCAGGTTACCATCGCCCAGGAAGCCCGCTCCCTCGATCGTTTGGCCCACGCCAATGGTGAGCCGGGCGCCGAGGCCGCCGGGGCCAACAAAAATACCGTTGTCGCCGCCGACGAGGGTGATCTTACCGGTGCCACTCACGCTCGTATCGCTGCTAATGCTAATACTGCCACTGTTGGTCAGAAAAGTGAAAATGCCGTTGTTGGTAAAGGTGCCCGCGAGAGTGGTAAACGGGCCGCTCGCGGTGATCGTGCCGTTGTTGGTCACATTGGTCAGCGTGGGTGTACCGAGCTGCGCCACCACGCCAGCCAGGGTGACTCCGATGAACGTTGGGCTGTCGTTGTTCCCAGCAATGGTGACTTGCGAACCGGCAAACGCCTGATAGGTGCCGCCGTTGTAGTTGCCGAAACCCAGGTTGAGGATACCGCCGTTGGTCGCCTCGTTGACGCCGGTCGCGCCGGACGTGAAATTGAGCCCGGGCGCAAGGGTGAGCGTCCGGCCGTTCTGGTTGGCGTTGATCGTGCCATTGTTGATCAAGTCACCGGTCACGAGGCCTATCTCGCCTGAGCCCGCGACCGTCTGGCCCGCGCCGATGGTCAGCAGACTGTCGTTCGTGATGCGGGCGGTATTGCCGGGGAGGCTGGTGAGATTGAGCGTGCCCGTGCCGCTCAAGTTCGAGGGGCCACCCACAAAGCTAAGAGTCGTGTTATTAGTGGTGCTATCGAGGTTGAAGGTGCCGTTGTTGATGATCGACCCGCTGCCGGCGAAGGAGCCGCTCTGCACAAAGAAAAGGTACCCGGGGGCAATGCTGAGCGTGTCGCCCGAGTCCAGGGTCAAGCGGCCAACTTTAAGAAATTGGTTATTAATCCCCACGCTGGAGGCAATGCCCGTTTTGCCGCCATCAATAAAGGCGTCTGCGCTGTCGCCGTTGGGCACACCGTTACTCCAGAACCCGGCGTCGACGTAATCGCCAACACCACCAGTCCAAGTGGACGCCACCTGGGCCACGGCAGAGTGGGCGGCAAAGAGGCAGGTCAATCCAACTGCCTGAAGGAGCCGGCACGCTGCGGATCTCTTGTTGTTTTTTGCAGCCGCGAACGGCCAGAGAAGTAGGTGTTTTTTCATGGTGTGGACCTGTTTTTCTTGATGCGGATGTTTCTGTTTCTGAAGGAGCGAAAGGATCGCTTCACTGACTAGACGTGCGATCCGGCGGCGAAAACGGACATTGCCTTCGAAACTATTTTCTGCTGAAATCGGAAAAGTTGAATCCAGCGCCCAACGCAAGCCGGATGAAGATGCGAACCCTGATGAACAATGTGACCGCCCCAGACGCCACTCGGATTCTGCAGGAATGGAGCGCGGGCGACCAGGAGGCGCCGGCCCGTCTCATGCCGCTGGTTTACCAGGAATTGCAACGGCGCGCGGCTGCTTATCTGCGCCGCGAACGGCCTGACCATACCTTGCAGGCGACCGCTTTGGTGCACGAAGCCTATCTCAAGCTGGTCGATCAAAGCCGGGTCGATTGGAAAAGTCGCGCGCACTTCTGCGGCGTCGCTGCGCAACTGATGCGGCGGGTCTTGATGGAACATGCCCGTGGGCACAACGCCGAGAAGCGCGGCGGAAAACTGGAGAAACTCTATCTCGACGAGACCCGCGAACTGGTGCAGGCCAGCCGCCCTGACCTCGTCGCGCTGGACGACGCGCTACAAAGTTTTGCCGCTATCTATCCGCGCGAAGGAACTGTGGTGGAGCTGAAGTTCTTTGGCGGTTTGGAGGCGAATGAAATCGCCGAAGTGCTGGACGTTTCGCCGAAGACGGTCCTGCGCGATTGGAATTTCGCCAAGCTCTGGCTCCGGCGCGAGCTGAGTACGAGCTAGCAGGGGATTTAACCACGGATCTCACGGATGTCACGGATCGGGAAACAAACGCGCGCCGCGGGTGCTCGCGGGAAATCCGCTCCCATCCGTGTAATCCGTGGTTAACTCAATGACTTCACCGGAACGAGCACAGCGGGTCGCGGAGATCGTGAAATCCGCGCTCGAACGCGAGCCTCAGGATACCCCGCGCTTCCTGAACGAGAGCTGTGCCGGTGATAAAGAGTTGCGCGCCGAGGTCGAATCGCTGCTCAAAGAACAAGAGGGCATCAGCCGGTTCATCGAAGAACCAGCGCTCCATTTCGCCGCCGAAACGTTCGTGCGCGCCAGCGTCTACGCGGCCGGCCAAATAGTCGGTAACTACGAAATTCTGTCCCTGATTGCGCGCGGCGGGATGGGCGAAGTCTATCTCGCGCAGGATCGGCAACTGCAGCGCAAAGTTGCGCTCAAGCTTATTCGCGGAGGGATGGACTCAGCGGACCTCGTTCGTCACTTCAAACGTGAAGAGCGTCTTCTCGCTAGCCTTAATCACCCTAACATCGCGCAGCTCTACGGCGGCGGTGTCAACGCGGATCGGATTCCCTTCTTCGCCATGGAATACGTGGAAGGCCAGCGGCTCGATGAACATTGCGATAACTGTCAGTTAGCCATTGAGGAACGGTTGCAACTCTTTCGCAAGGTCTGCGCGGCGGTGACTTATGCGCACCAACACCTGGTTATTCATCGCGACATCAAACCGGCGAACATCCGGGTCACGCCTGAGGGCGAACCGAAGCTGCTCGACTTCGGCATCGCCAAGCTCCTCCAGACAGACACCTCCTTGCCCAACGAGACTATGTTGACTTTTGCCGGCGCGATGACCCCCGATTACGCCAGCCCCGAGCAAGTGCGCGGCGAAGCCGTGGCCACGACGAGCGACATCTACAGCCTCGGGGTTCTCCTCTATAAGTTGCTCACCGGCCAAAGCCCTTACCGGACGAAAACCAAACAACCTAACGAACTCGCCCGCGCCATCACCGATCAGGACCCGGAACGTCCGAGCACGGCGGTTGCAAATAATCAGCATTCAGCATTCAGCAATCAGAAATTCCTCAAGGGCGATCTCGACAACATCGTGCTCAGAGCGATGCGCAAAGAGCCAGAGCGCCGCTACGCATCCGTCGGCCAATTCTCCGAAGACATTCGCCGGCACTTGGAAGGACTGCCGGTCGCAGCGTGCAAAGACACGGTCGGCTACCGCGCGAGCAAATTCGTCCGGCGCCACAAGGCCGGAGTCGCCGCCGCCGCGCTTGTCCTGTTGGCGCTGCTCGGCGGGTTAGTGACCACTACCTGGCAGACGCGCATTGCTCGGCAGGAACGCGACCACGCGCGCGTCGCCCAACGGCAGGCCGAACGCATGGATGATTTCCTGCAAAGTCTCCTGCGCAGCGCGGATCCCGCGAAAATGGGCAAAGACGTCAAGGTGGTCCAAGTGCTAGACGCCGCCAGCAAAAGCATGGACCACGATTTGGCCGCCGAGCCGGAGGTCCTGGCGCACGCCCACGAGTCCATCTCGTTCACCTATGGCCAACTTGGCCAAGTCCAACCGGCGGAAGAGCACATCCGGGCGGCGCTCGAGATCCGGCGCCGTATCCACAGCCCGGATGATCCGGCAACGCTCAAAACTGAAATGTGGCTGGCCGGCGCGTTCTGCAATCGGGCCGAATGGCAGGCAGCGGAGCCATTGCTGCGACATGTCCTAGCCGTCCGGAGCAGGCAAAATCCGCCAGACCTTTACTGGCTGGCCCGAACCAACGAGGTCTTAGGCTCAGTCTTATCCTACACCAACCGTCCCGAGGAGGGCCTGATCGTCTTACAAAAGGCTCTCGCAGACCTGCGCGCTCTCCGCGGAGAAGGTGATACCGACTACATCCATGTCTTAGTTACCTTGGGCCTTGCCAGGATGACCGCAGGCCAGCTCGAGCAAGCCGAGGTAGATCAGCGGCGCGCGATCGAGCTGAGCGATCAGCGTGCACCGCACGGCTTTTACGCCATCGAACCGCAGCTTGGTCTCGTTAGTTGCCTGCTACGTCAACAACGGCTGCCCGAGGCAGAGCAAGCCGTGGAACGGTTGGAAACAGATTCGTTGCAACTGGAGGGCAGCGAGAGTTTGGAATATTCGCTGGCCCGCCTTCTCCGAGCCTGCGTCGACTTTGAGCAGGCCGATTACGCGAAGGTCATCGACGAAGTGCGGCATCCCCTGGAAGCGGTGGCGACCGCCTTCCCCACCCAGCGCGGCGGGATCGTCCAGGCGCGTGGACTCCTTGGCCTGGCGCTCACTCGGACTGGCCGGGCCGCCGAAGGCGAACCCTTCCTGCGCGCCGCCTTGGCCGAGGGTCCCGACGTCGACCGGCAACCCTTGGAATTCACTTTCGGCAACCCGGAGACAGCCCTGGGCGAATGCCTAACGACACAAGGCCGGTATGCCGAGGCCGAGCCGTTGCTCTTAACCGGTTACAACGACCTGCACGCACGCCTGGGTGAAAAGCATCCGATGTCCGTGGCCGCAGCCCACAGGTTGCACCAGATGTATCTCGCGTGGGACAAGCCCGCAGAAGCCACCCGATTCGCCGCCGGAGATAATCCTCTCGCAAACCCATCGCAGTGACTTCACTCCGATGACTTCATCGGAACGGGCGAGCCGCGTTGCGGAGATCGTGAAATCCACGATGGAACGCGGACCAGAGGATCGCGCGCAATTCCTAGGCAAAGCCTGTGGCGGTGATGAAGAGTTACATGCGGAAGCCAACTCGCTGCTCCGAGAGCAAGAGGGCATAAGCCGATTTATCGAGGAGCCAGCGGTCCATTTCGCCGCGGAGACATTCCTGGGCGGCGCCTACTCGGCCGGCCAACTCATCGGCGACTACGAAATTCTCTCACTGATTGCGCGTGGCGGAAGGGGCGAAGTCTATCTCGCGCAGGATCGTCACCTGCAGCGCAAGGTTGCCCTCAAGCTCATCCGCCGGGGGATGGACTCAGGCGGACCTCATTCGTCACTTCAGACGCGAAGAGCGCCTCCTCGCCGGCCTTAATCACCCTAACATCGCGCAACTCTACGGCGGTGGTGTGACTGCGGAAGGCATTCCGTACTTCGCCATGGAATATGTCGAAGGCCAGCGGCTGGCCGAGTATCGCGAGGAAGGCCGGCTCTCGATCAGCCGAGCGCCTGCAACTCTTTCGCAAAGTCTGTTCCGCCGTGACTTATGCGCATCAGCACCTGGTCATCCACCGCGACATCAAACCGGCGAACATTCGCGTGACCGTCGAGGGCGAAGCGAAGCTGCTCGATTTTGGAATCGCCAAGTCATCAATAATTTTTTGCAAAAAATGCTTGGCGCATCCAAACCCAGAATCGAAATTGCGCCAGCAAAAGAGGGATCTCACGGTCAAGGATGTTTCAGATGAAGCCTCGAAGCGACTGGCGGCCGAAGACTTGTCCCACCAGCCAGAAGTCAAAGCCGAATTGCAACGGATTATTCGAGCCACTTACTTTACCTTGGGCCAATACGATCTCTCCGGGCAAAACCTGGCGGCTGCGCTTGCTCTCCAAAGCAGATCTATGGCGAAAAAAATCTGGAAACGGTCAAGACCATGGTTCTAATGGCACAGGCTTGAACGACGGGAGGCAATTACGAAAAAACGGACAAATTTTACCGGCAGACGATGCCCTTCTTCGCGCTGAATAAAAAAGGGGAAGGATCAGCGCCGATTACTTGATCGCTGCGCTCGGTGATTTCGCGCTTTCGCGACGGGCGCAGGGCGATTCCAAAGAGGCAGAGCTGCTCTTACATGAAGAGCTGGCTCTTGCGCCCCAGGCTTCGCCGAACACCAAAAGTGGTCTTGGCATAGGGGAAGCGGTTTTGGCTTTAACGCTAGCCGACCAGGGAATTTTGAGGAAGCGATGAGAATAAGCCGCGCTGAACTAGCAGCAATTCGCCAACAATCCCAGAATCCAACTCCAGAGCTTTGCGCAACCTTAACTGCACTCGGCAGCTTTCTCCTCGAGAAAGGCGACGTGACCGAAGCGCTAGAGAATCTGCATCAGGCCGAAGTAATCTATGGGAAGCTGTGCGATCCTTCGAATATGCAACTGGGAGACAATCTCCGTTTGCAGGCAAACCCTCTATGCGCGACACAGTCATGCCGAAGCCGAAGCTAAGATCAATGAAGCTTTGAAGATTTATCGGGCAGGTAGCAAACCGCGATATATCAATTACGCAACGGCCCTGATGGTGCAAGGCTTACACCGCTTCGCGCAACAACTTTTCAGCTTGCTCCGTTCTCTCAGTTCGACTGTAGATTAAACTACTTACCGGGCAGAGTCCGTACCGAAGAAAAACAAACCGACCCGATGAGATTGCGCGAGCGATCGCCGATCGAGCTCCGACTAAGCCAAGTGTAGCTGCGGCGCCCTTTGACGCCACAGAAGCGTTTCTCTGGGACCGAGCCGCTCTTGCTCGAGAGTTACGAAAGTTTACAAGCATCGCAGGGAGCGAAAAATCCACGAACCCGGCTCGCGCTTCAGCGTCTCGTCGCGCTCTATGATAACTGGGGAGAGTTGGACCCCGCGAACACGTATCGAACCAAGCTCGCCGGGGGAAACTTCTAGTTCTCCCCGCGAGGGCGTTCGGCTGATCGTGCCCGGCACTTGCGAAAGCGGATGGCTGAGGTTACGTCCCCCAGTTTTACCATGGATAAAATCTCCTTCCGCCGAGGTGCGCTCCCGCTTCTCTGCCTCGCGTTCCTCCTCGCCGGCTGCGGGAAGAAGACCGAAACAGCCGCCCCTTCCTCGCCCTCCCCCTCGGCCTCCGGGTTGCTTGCGAAGGCCGCCGGTGCGACTCCAGCTCCGCCCATTACCGGGCCGGTCGCGCCGGCTGTCGTGACCCAGGACGCCGGCTCGATCACCTATTATCTCCATTTCCCGCCAAACCCCGTGAAGCGCGATGATGTCGTGCAGTTCTACTGCGACATTTCCGACGCCGGCGTGGTTGAGGCCACTTACGCATTGGTTGGGAAAGACGAGGCCTTCAAAGCGGCCGTGCAATCGGCCCTCGATTGGGGTCGCTTCGCCCCGGCGACCGTCGATGGAAAGGCGGTGGCAGTTTATCTCGGCGGCACAGTTATTTTCGCGCATGACAAAGGTGCGCCCGTCATCTTCGTCTCCCTGGCTACGCACGATCGCGAGCGCGTCGGTAAACTGGCTAACTACATTCAGCCGCAACTCATTGGCGGCCTGCGGCAGGAAGTGGCGAAAATCATCCGCCAAATCCCGCATAACTTCCCGGTCGCGGGCATAGCTCAGGCGGTCGTGCAAGTGGATGAAAGGGGCGCGCTGACCAGCGCCTCCGTGGTCGGAGAAAATCCGAAGGGCAGCGGACTGGGCGATCTACTTGGCGCGGCGATCAAGGGCGCGCAGTACACTCACGCTTATCAGGACGGTAAACCGGTCGCGGGCGCGGTCGACGTCGTGGCCGATTTCAGCAAGCTATAGCGCAGTGTAGCGGCCAGGTCCAGACTGAGGTCCGACCGCCAGAGACTGGACGCGCGAAAGCGCGTCCCTCCGGAGGGACATGCTTTCGCATGTCCAGCCTGTAGCGCAGCGATCTGGCTTCTTCTGATACAGTGCTCCAGGCTCGGAGCCAGCCTTACTCCGCGCCGGAAGCCGTGGCTTCCAGTCTATCCTTTTCCGGAGGCTTCTCGAAATGCAACTGTCCGACGCGGCGGCCGTCGGTTTGCGTAACCGTTATGAGGTAATCTTCGATCCGGACCTGCTCGCCTTGCTTCGGGAGATGGCCCAGCAAGTGAGTCACATAGCCGCCAATCGTGCTTACGTCCGAATTCTCCAACTCAAGACCCGCCAGGTCTCGCAACTCATAAAGCCCCAGCGTCCCGTCGACCGTGAACTCGTGCTCGTTAATCTTGCGGAACTCCGCCCGTTCCGTGTCGAACTCGTCCTGAATGTCGCCGACCAATTCCTCGAGAATGTTCTCCATCGTCACCATCCCTACTGTGCCGCCGTATTCATCCACCACAATCGCGAGATGAGCGTGCCTAACGAGGAAAAGATTGAGCAGCTTCTCGAGCGACATCATTTCCGGCACCGGGATCAGCTCCCGCTTGATCTTCATTAAATCCGGCTGCGGATCGCGCATCAAGGGCACCAGCTCCTTGATGTGGATCAAACCAATCGCGTTATCGAGATGCCCGCGGCAAAGCGGGAAACGCGTGTGCCGCGAGGCCAGCGCTTTCTCCACGTTCTCATCGAAGCTCTCCTCGAGATCGAGATACACCACCTCGCCCCGCGGGGTCATGATATCGCGCACCACCCGCTGCCGCATATCGAGCGCGTTGATCAGGATGTCGCGGCCAATCGAAGAGACCTCGTCGGACTTTTCGCTCTGATCGAGGATGAGACGCAGCTCCTCCTCGCTGTGCGCCAGCTCCGCGCCGCTCACCGGCTTCAAACGCAGGAGTTTTTGCAAAAAGAAATTCGAAGAGTGATTCAAGAGCCAGATGAAGGGCAGAAAAATCGTGTGGAAAATCGAGAGCGGCCTGACAAGCCTGAGCGAGACCGGGAGCGGATTCGTGATCGCGAGATACTTCGGCGCCAGCTCACCGAACACGATGTGTAGAAAAGTGATCCCGAGGAACGCGAGCACGATCGACACCGTCGTCACCACCGCCTGCGAATGGATGTGAACCAAGGCAAAGGCGGGCTGGAAAATGGTGGCGAGAAATTGTTCGCCCACCCAGCCGAGGCCAAGGCTGGCCAGAGTCACTCCGAGTTGGGTGGCGGAAAGATAGGAATCGAGGTGCCCGCGCACATGCTGGGCGAAGATTGCGCGCGGCTCCCCTTCATCCACCAGACCTACGAGCTGACTGCTCCGTACTTTGATGATAGAATACTCGGCCGCGACGAAAAATCCGTTCAACGCCACCAAGGCACCGATCGTTGCCAGCTTCACGAAGAGCACCCCGGGTGAGTCCCAATGCAGCGCCACGCCTTCGACCAGAGCGGCAAAGGCAAAAGAATAAAAAAACAAGCTCATCGTGCGGCTGCGAAGCGTCGCAACCCGCGCGGCGGAAAATTTACCAGCTCGACTTGGTTACGCCGGGGATGAACCCATTCGACGCGAGCTCGCGGAAGGTGAGACGTGAAACCTTGAAGCGGCGGATGAAAGCCCGCCGGCGGCCGCTCACTTGACAGCGGTTGACCACGCGGGTGGGGCTGGCGTTGCGGGGCAATTGCGAGAGGCCGATGTAATCCTTCTTCGCCTTGAGCTCAGCGCGCAGGGCGGCGTATTTCTCGACCGTCTTGCGCTTGCGTTCGTTGCGATTGATCCAGGAAGTTTTCGCCATAAGGAACGCGGAAGTTAATGGGAAAGGCTGGCCGCGCAACTGAATTCTTGCACGGATCGTGCGGACAATATGCACGAAGCGATGGAACTTTTGCGGGCGCGAGAAAGCTGTGACTTAGAACGTTTTCGTACTTCCAATCCGCGGACGTGTGGGCAGGCGCCGTAGCGTGCGCTGTTCTCCGCGCTTCCCTCAAGGCTTGAGGCCTTAGAGCAATCCGCTGGGGACAGAGAACGCTACGACCCGCGGGGGCTTGCGGGAAGCGCAAGATATGTTGGAGCCCAACTGGGAGGTTTCACCGCGCGACAAGAGATTAGCGCTTGCGAAGTGCCGCGTGCACGAACATCTTATCGTATGTATCGTATGATTTTTCGCGGCAAAAAAGCGCTTTCCATTTTTCTGACGGCGCTCGCGCTGGCGCTCGCCTTTGCCAGTAATTCGCCCGCAGCGGCGACAGCCATAACCCAGGTTTATGGGACGGCGTCGGATGGGACTATTTTGCATTGGGTTGCCCATACTCCGTCCACCCCCGGCCCCTGGCCGGCGGTGCTCATCATCCACGGCGGCGGGTTTGATGCTGGCACGCCTACCGACTCGGCTGAGTCTGTGATCTGCGCCCAGGATTTGGCCGACGCAGGCTATCTCGCCTTGTCGATTGAATACCGACTCGCGCCGCCGGGTCGTCTTGCCGGCCAAGTCTCCAGTGGGCGCTTTCCCGATCAGCCTAACGACATCAAAGTAGCGGTTCGCGCGGCGCGTTCCGACTCGCGCTGCACCGGGCAGGTAGGGTCGGTCGGCGGGTCGGCCGGTGGAGCTCATACCGCCTTTGCTGCCACCACGGGCACCAAGGGCGACGACCGAATCGATGTCGGCGTCAGCCTCTCAGGCGCCTATGACTTCACTGACTTCAGCCCGAACCCGGACCTCGCCACTTATACGAAAAAAGTGATCAATTATGTCGGAGTGACATCGGCTAACACGACGGCGTTGCAAGCTGCTTCTGCCGCCTGGCAAGTAGACCAGAGCGCCTCGCCTCTCTTACTTATCAACACTGTCGAGGATCCGATGCCTTATTCGCAGCTCCCGGACATGATCGCCAAATTGGATACAGCCGGCGTGACTAACTATCAGGCGTTCAGCCTTCCTGGACACCAGCACTCGTTTAGCTATTGGCCAACGGTGAAAGATCAAGCCCTGGCGTTTCTCGCCGCCGGCTTTGCGGGCGTAGTTCCACCGCCGCCCTCCCCAGCGCCGACTCCAGGCGCCTTGGACGCCAGGCAGTTACTGAATGTTTCTACGCGCACCCGGGTCGAGAATGGCGACGGCGTGACGGTTGGCGGATTCATCGTCACAGGCGCGAACGCTAAGCGCGTTGTTTTACGCGGGCTCGGGCCATCGCTCGCGCAGTCGGGCCTGGGCGCGACGCTGAGCGATCCACTCCTGCAGTTATTCGATGGCAACGGCATCCTGGTGGAGTCCAACGACAACTGGAAGCCGCCCGGAAGTCTTACAGCTGACTTAATCCCGGCGAACACGTCTGAGTCACTCCTAACCGCCATTCTACCCGCGGGCAATTACACTGCCGTCCTCAGCGGGGTCGGTGGCGGGTCGGGCGTTGCCTTGTTTGAGCTTTACGACCTGGATCCAAAAAGCTCACGCGTCAGCAATATCTCCACCCGCGGCGAAACCGGAACAGGGGCGGACGTCATCATCGGTGGATTTATCATTGGTGGCACGGACTCCACCAAGGTCATTGTGCGAGCGCTTGGACCGTCGTTAGGCTCGTTAGGCCTGGCCGGCGCGTTGCAGGACCCAGTCCTGGAATTGCACGACAGCAACGGCGCCCTCCTCTTCTCGAATGACAACTGGCGCTCAACCCAGGAGCAACAAATCATCGACACGACCATTCCGCCTACGAACGACCGCGAATCAGCGATCGTCGCCACGCTCGCCCCGGGCAATTACACCGCGATCGTCTCCGGCGCGGGCGGCTCCACGGGCGTCGGCTTGGTCGAGGTTTACGACCTGCAAAGTCGATAGAAGCCGGAATCGCCGGCGAGCGCACCGCTGCCGCGAAACGCGCGAGGCAAGAGAACCGCTTCCACTGCGAACTGCGAAGTCTGCCGGATGTTTCCGATCTATAGAAAAGCTTTGCCCGCCGATCCCGAAGGATTACGCGAGGCAATTGAGGAGTCGCTTCGCCGCGTTGTGAGGCCGGCGGGTCCCATGGTCTCGATCGAAGGCCAGAGCTATCCGAGGTTGGCCTCCATTCGCGTGTCGCTCGACCATGCGACCGCTGGCGATCGCCGCCCGCGGCCCCCGGCGCCGGCTGGATCGGTCATACCCGCTTTGCAGGTCGAGAACTTTGAAATCAGCGGCGCGCCGATTCACTTGCAGGGCGGCGCCGCGATCAACCTGAGTTGCCGGGCGCGCGAGGTCGAGATCACGCAAGGGCGTGACCGGGACGGCAATATTTTATTGCTCCTGAAAAATGCCGCGGAAGGATCGATCGAAATCGCAACGCCGATGGCCGATCTCGAGGCGTTGCTCCGCGCCGAAGGGAAAGCGGCTGCCGCGCAACAAGGCGTCGCGGTCGAGGATGTACGCATCAAAATGCACACTCGCTCCGAGCGCTCGCTCGACGTGGCTGTGCAAGTGCGCGCGAAGAAACTTTTTCTCAGCGCGACGGTGCGGATCAACGGGCGCCTGGAGATCGATGAGCAACTCAACGCGCGCTTGAGCGGACTGCAGTGCGCAGGCGATGGAAAGCTGGGCTCGCTCGCCTGTGGTTTCCTTTCACCGCATCTGCAGCGATTCAATAACCGCGCCTTTCCGCTCGCGGCACTGCCGCTGGGTGGGATAAAGCTGCGCGACGTGCGGATCGCCGCCGGCGCCGATCTGCGGGTCACGGCGCAGTTCGGGGAGGCCCCAGCCTAACGACAGAGACAAGAGGCGCGCGCGCGATGCTGATCAAGATCGGATTCGATGTTGAGTTTGAGCTGCGGGGACCGACCCCGATGGTGCTGATGCTTTTCGTCCATCCTTCGCGGCTGAACGATCTCCGCCGCCCGGAAAAACTTCTCGTCGCGCCGGAGGTGCCGGTTTCCCATTACACCGACCTCTTCGGCAACCGCTGCGCGCGCATCCTGGCCGCTGCGGGAAATATCCGCCTCTCGCTCGAGACTTTGATCGAGGACAGCGGCGAAGCCGACCGCCAATCGCCCGACGCGGTCCAGCATCCGATAGAAGATCTGCCTAACGAGACGCTCGGCTATCTTATGCCGAGCCGTTACTGCGAGGTGGACAAGCTGACCGATACAGCCTGGAAACTTTTCGGACAGACGCCCCCGGGTTGGGAGCGAGTGCAAGCGATCTGCACCTGGGTGCACAACCACATCACCTTCGGCTATCATTTCGCCGACGCCTCCAAGTCGGCTTTCGATGTTTACACCACGGGCCAGGGTGTCTGTCGCGATTTCAGCCATCTCGCGCTTACTTTTTGTCGCTGTATGAATATCCCGGCGCGCTATGTCACTGGTTACATGGGAGACATAGGCGTCCCGCTGGTCTTACCGATGGATTTCAGCGGCTGGTTCGAAGTCTATCTCGGCGATCGCTGGCACACCTTCGACGCTCGCCATAATGTCCCGCGGATCGGCCGCATCGTCATGGCGGTCGGGCGTGACGCGGCCGACGTCGCGCTCACCACCAACTTCGGCAGCGCGACTCTGAAGAAGTTTTTCGTGCTCAGCGAAGAAGTGGTAGCCGTAGCGAACCGTAAATCTGAATCGATGTGACGCTTGAACAATCACTGCTTGCTCAAGCGCCAGAAGAGGAGGCCGCCGATGATGAGGAAGAGCACGTTCGGAAACCAGACGAGCAACTCCGGATGAATTCGCCCGTTCGCGCGCATGGTGTCGGCGATGATGATGAAGAGGAAATAAAAGATCGCCACGAGCAGCCCGGTAGCGAAGCCAACCGAAGTCTCGCGCCGATGCGTGGTGATGCCTAACGGCACCCCTATAAGCGCGAAGGCGAGGCAGGAAAATGGAAATGAAAACCGCTTGTTGATCTCGGTGCGGGTCGCGCTCCGGTCTTTGCGCGGACCGGAATTAAGCTGTTCGAGCAACTGCGAGAGCGAAAGCGCAGACCGGCTCGGGCGCTTCTTTTCCTTCTCGTAAAGTTCCTCGAGGCTGATCGGCAGCGTCCCTTCAGCCATGCTGATGCCGTCGCGAATTCGCCGCAGATCGTAGGGATTTTTTTCGTCGCGCTCCTCGTAGCGCGCGTCATAAAGATGGAGGAGCAGGCGTTTGTTAGGCAAATCGGCCTCGAGCTTTCCCGTGCGCGCGTGTGTCACCCGCACGGGGAGCGAATGCTCGTCCATCTGAAAGACGATTATGTTTTCCAGCTTGTTCCCCTCTTTTTTCCCGACGTAGATCTTGCGCCCGGGAAACTGGTCGATCACCTGATCGCCCCCGAAAAGCGCGATCGGATTGCTCGTCGCCAAATCGAAAATGCTGCTGCGCAATTTTTCCTGCGCGGCCGGCGCGACATCGACGTTCAGCCAAAGACAGATGGCGGTGCAGACAAGGGCGAGCGCAGCCAGCGGCAGGCAGACGCGCGTCACGCTGACGCCATTGGCGCGGAGCGCGATCAATTCGTTATCCGCGGAAAGCCGGCCGAAGACGAGAAGGATAGCAGTGAGCAGCCCCCACGGGATCGTGAAAATGAGAGAGAAGGGCAGGACATAGGCGATAAAGGTGAGGAGGTATTGCAGCGGCACATCGTGATTCACGAGGAGGGGGAGGAGCTTGCGAAAAATGTTGCCGACCACGAGCACAAGACTGAGCACCGCGATCGCGAAGAGCACGTTGACGATCAGCTCGCGGGCCACGAAGCGGTCGATCAATTTCATTGTCGTGAATGTAGCGGCGCTCCGGGACTGTGGCCATTCGTCCGGAAGACAATCGCGCTATCTCCGGCTAATCAGGTTCGCGCCGTCGTCGTCCCCGCTCCAGCTCTCGCGAAGTGAAGGGTACGGGACGGCGACACTGATTCTTCGATCCAGCTAGAGCGTGTCATGCACTTTTGGAAAGGAGCAGGCAGCGCCCGGGTAGCGCACACGTCTCGTGTGCCGGTCGCGCTGTTCCAGCGCGACGCACTTTTCCTTCCCCCATCATTTGTGCGCGCACGCGTCTGGGAAAGTTCGCGACGGTGGAACACCGTCGCCAGCACGCGAGACGCATGCGCTACCCGGGCGGGGCGTCCGCCCGCAGAAGCTCGTCAGGCCCTGGGAAACTCCCTCTCCCCGAAACAAAGTTCATGACACCCTTTAGGGGAGGCTATCGCCATCAGCATCCTGCAGGATGGGCGCAGACCTACCTCGAGAAATTCACCGTCAGCCAGACTAAGATCGACGGCACGATCGCCACGATTTCTAATCAGTAGCGGATGTAGTGCGGATCTCTGACCCGCAAGGCGCGTTAGCGAGCGAAGGTTCGCAGGTGTGACACCCGCGCTACACGCAACCCCGAGGCTTGCTTCTCCTCCAGTCTTGCTAACTTGATCAGCCTTGAACAAAATCCTCTCCGCCGCCCCGCCCCGCGCGGCGCTTTTTTTGCTCACCGCGATCTTTTGCCTAACGAACTGCCAGACGTTCCGTCACCAATTCACCCAACCGGCTCCCGAGTGGCAGACGCGCAACGGCCAGCTCCAATATCGTAGTCCGAAGACTTCACTTATCGGGGACGTCCTCGTGCGCAATTCAACCGCGGGAGACTTCGAGCTCACCTTCAGCAAAGGCCCCGGCATCGCTCTGCTCACGGTGCGCCAGGACGAGAAGTTCGTGCGCGTGAGCGGTCCCCTCACCCGCGGCTCGTGGTCGGGTCCGCCTAACAAAGCCCCCGCGCGCCTGCGCGGCTGGGTCGCCCTCCGCGACCTGCTGCTGCGCTCGCCAACGCAGTCGCTCATCCGCCAAACGGTCGGCTCCGATAGCTTCGCCTTCGCGTTTTAGCGGGTCGGCTGCTGATGTCGTACTCGAAGTTCATCGCCCGCCTCGTGACCGAACGTCGCGGCTTCCTCTGGGTCGCGGTTGCGCTCATCGCCGCGGCCAGCATTTACGTGCTCATCACTCGCATGACGCTGGACAGCGAAGTGCTCAACTTGCTCCCGGGAAAATTCGAGTCAGTCCAGGGGCTTAAGGTTTACAACAACGATTTCGCGCAGACGCGCGAGCTGACCTTCGCGCTCCTTTGCCAGCCTAACGACGTTGACAAACTGGAGGAATTTTCGCCGATTTTCGCCGAACGCCTGCGCGCCCAGCCTTGGACGACGCGCGTCCTCAGCGGCTCGCCGATGGAAACGCCGCAAGGCATTCACGATCTCCAGGAACTGGCGGTTCCGCTCCTTCTCAATCTCGAACCGCAGGCTTTTGCCGAGACCATTTCCATTCTTCAACCGGCAAATCTGCAAGCGCGCCTCAGCCACTTACACCAGGAGATCGAAGCCGGTTCGCCCCGGCCGGAGTTTGAGCTCCAGCTTGATTCGTTAGGCGTGGTCGCACCAGCGCTGAAGCCGTTCGCGGGCAACGCCGCACTGCAGGAAGGCCAGCCCCTCGCCTCGCCCGATCGGACGCTGCGGATTTTTCTCGCGGTCACGAATCAGGCGACGCTCGATGCCTTCGCCTGCCAGGCGCTGATGGAAAAGGTGAACGCCTTCCGCGCGACAGCGAACGAAGGCTGGGATGGCGGACCGCTCGAAATTCTCGTGACCGGGCGCTCGGCTTATGTCGCGGAGATTTCGCTGAGTATGCGCCACGACATCGTCGTTACGCTGCTCGGCTCCATCCTGCTCGTGAGCACGGTTTTCTTCGTCGGGTTCCGGCGCTGGCTGCCGCTTCTCGGAATGGGCTTTTCGCTTCTTCTCTGCTGCCTCGTCGCCCTCGCGGTTGGACTGCTCATTTTCCACGAGCTCAACATGGTGACGATCGGGATGTGCGCGATCCTCATCGGCCTCGGGGTGGATTTTGCCATCCTCATTTTCGGCCGCTACCAGCAGGCGCGGAACGAAGGGAGCGACCACGCGAGCGCCATCGAAGAAGCGGTCGCGAAACTCGGGCGCGCCATTTTCTTCGGCGCCCTCACCACTTCCGTAGGCTTCCTCGCCTTGTTGTTAGGCGGAGCCGCCGGCTTCACTCAACTCGGCGTCCTCATCGCCATCGGCATCCTCGTCGCCGGTCTTTTTATGACGAGCGTTTTCTTTTTGTTCACCCGCGAGCGCTCGCTCCCGCCGCCCCACGATTGGATCCTTATACTCGTTAGGCTGTATGTCCGCCGGATGCTCCGCGCTCCGGCTCTCATTCTTTGGATCGCCCTCCCGCTCTTGCTCCTCCTCTTCGCCATCGCCGTCTCGCCGAAGCCGCCGATCATTTTCGACGCCAGCACCAAATCGATGGAGCCAAAATCAAGCGCCGCCGGTTACGCGCTGCAGACGATTATGGGCAAAATGCCAACGCGCTGGGAGCCGGTCATCGGCATCGTGCGCGCGCCTAACGAGGAGCGACTCCACGCCGATTGGCGGAAAGTCGAGGCGCACTGGCGCGACCTGCTCAAGGCCGGCGCGATCAAAGATTTCTCGACGCCCGCCGCGCTCGCGCTTTCGCCGATGTTGATGGAAGACAATCGCCGGCGCCTGCGCACGATCGATTTCGCGGCGACGCGCCAGGCTCTGGAAACAGCGGTCACGCAGGAGGGTTTCAGCCGCGACACTTTCACTGCCGGTTTCGCTCTTCTCGATCGGCTGCAAGCGGTCGCGAGCGGCGCGCAGCCGGTCCCGGATTGGCGCAAACAACTGCCTTTGTCCTCGAGCTGGTGGTTCCTCGTCGATCGCTATTTCGCGCAAGACCCGCTTCTCACGGTCGGCTTTGTCACGACCAACCAGCCGGTCGAGACGCACGCGCAAAAGGAGACGCTGCGCGAAAAACTGCCGATCGCGGGTGTGCCGATGACGCTCTCGGGCTGGAGTTTTACCCTAACCGATTTGCTCCCCTGGTCGCATCACCAGCTCATCTTGATCAGCGGACTCATGGCCTTTTTCGACGCCTTCCTTCTCGCGGTGCTATACCGTGATTTGCGCCTGTGGCTTATCCAGATCGTCACTCTCATCCTCGCGGTCGGCGCCATGATCGCGACCATGAAGCTCGCCCACATCGCGCTCAATCTCCTCAACGTCCTCGCCTTTCGGCTCGTCCTCGCGATCGGCGTCGACTACGGGATTTACGTGCTCCTCGTTTGGCAAAAGGCGAGAGAAGTCGAGCACGACGTCGCCGGCGTCTTGAAGCCGGTCGCGCTCGCAGGCCTGACTGCGATCGCCGGCTTCGGTTCGTTAGGCTTCGCCAACAACCCGACCTTGAGCGGCCTCGGCGTCGCCTGCGCGATTGGGCTCGCCTGGAGTTTGTTTGCCACCATTTTCTTTACTCTGCCCGCCGCCGCGGCCGCGCGATCGAAATCGATTGAATCAGGAGCGCAGGAAAGCAGGAAATATTTCCATGCATAAATTTGGATGAAGCCGCCGTTCTTTTTCCTGCGTTCCTTTTTTCCTGATTCAGTATCTTTCAAACAGCTTGCGCCGAAAACCGTCTCAGTAACCAACATGATCTCCAAGCTCTCATTCATCTCGTCCTTCCTCTTCATTGCTCTCCTCGCCGCCGCTCAGGCCCAGCCGCTCGCGCCTAACGACGTTAAGGCTTTGCTCGAACGCATCCGCGCCAAACGCGCTGGCACTCCGCAGGTGCAGGCCGATTTCAAAGAGGAAAAGGATGTGCACCTCATGAACAAACCGATCAGCGGCTCGGGCAAAGTCTCGTTCCAATCGCCAAACAAATTCCGCCGCGAAGTGACCGGCAGCTCGCCCAGCATCACGGTAAGCGACGGGCAGCAGCTCTGGATTTACTACCCGAAATTCAAATCGGCCGAGCATTATTCGTTAGGTAAACACTCCCCCCTTGATGCCGGCATCGCCGCCCTCACCGCCGCGCTCAATCTCGAGAACGTCGAGAACAGCTACCGCATCAGCGCGAGCAAGGAGGGTGACGGCTACCAGCTCCAGCTCGCGCCGCGCAATCCTTCGCTCAAGCGTCTGCTCAAGACCTTTAACATCGAGATGAACGCCGACCTGCAAGTAGGGCGGACCGAAATGGTCCAGCCTAACGGCGACCATATCGTCACCACCTACGCGCACGAATCGCGCGCGGCGATTCCCGCGGCGACCTTCGAATTCTCCCCGCCTGCCGGAACGGATGTATCCACGCCGCTGGGGCGTTGATATTCGCCCTTTTAGATATCGTCTCCGGAAATTCCGCCCGCCAGAATCTCAGCAACCGGCCGACGCCGGGCGGCCTCTTTAATGACCCGAGAGGCACCGCGCGGCGCGCGAGAGGTCAACGCTCCGAAATGCCGCCCCCGGAAGAACTAACCAGTCAGCAAATCGACAATCCAACTTTGTCTCGGAATTCCGCCTTCAGCTTCGATAACGTTTTCTGCAGTATCGAAGAGTCTAGCTGAGCATTGTCCGCTATCGCGGCGACGGCTGGGGTGAAGCCTCAGGCGTCGTCGAGTCGTTCGGTTGCTTGCTTTGGCTTTCTTTTGCGTCCCTGCGGTGGCGCTTATGTCGGGTACGACGCCGAACGCGATGTTTCGACGGCTTGGAGGGGCTCGGTGCGGCGCTGGTCGTGGTTGGCACAGTGGTCGCGGGCGCGGCGGTCGTGGTATCGGGCTGCTGGGCACCGACCGAGAGGGCGAGCCCGGTGCTGAGTCCGGCGATGAGTGCGAAGTGGATGATTTTCATATTCTGATAGTCCCTGACGATATCAAGGGTACAACTATTCGACTCCGGCTGGACCAATGGACGGGAAAAGTTTTCGGCCGCGCGTCACTGACGCTGCGGCGTCCGTTGCCTTTAAGGATTCGGCTGACACAGCCGACGCTACAGTTGATCGGAAATCCTGGTCGTGCGCGCGCTGGAGTTGGATGACGCGGAAATCCCGGCCGAGGATCTTGCCGTGGCGGAGCAGCGGCTGCCCGAGACCTCGGAAAGGGCTCGAACTAGCCATTGACAAGACAAAAGCGAAGCTAAGACGCCATCAAGGCGAGTAAGAGAAAGACACAACCGATCAACCCGATAGCCATGCTCACGAACCAAAAGCGCCGCTGCCTGGTCAGCGCAGAAATTGCGGCGACGGCGATCGCAATTTGAAACATAGTCACACTACGCGCGAAGATTTCGTGTTTATGGAAATTGGATTTCGCCTCCGCCTGTTTGGCCCGTGCTTCCTTCTCGATTTCGCTCTGCTCGCGCGCGTACTGGGCAGATTTCGCGCGATCCGCCTCGTTAAGCTTACCGCTCAGCGTCTGCTTGGCGTCCAGGACGGTCGCCTTGATCCCCTTCGCCTGATAGAAAGCCCATTGATCAGACGCTTCGATTTGTGCCATCATCGCCTCATTGGCATGACTGCCGGAAAGTAGTCCGGCGATGGCCGCAAGCACCGCCAAAATGGCAGTGCTAAGCGCGACCCCCGAAATCCATCGAGGTCCCCCATGTTCGGCTGCGTGATGCGCTTGTTCGTGCAGATGCTCCAGCGCGATTTCGGCGTCTTCCATCCCTTAACATAGAAGCGCGGCCATCGGCTTCAAGACCGCGTCAGCTGCGAAGAGATGGCCGCCAATCGGTTCCCGTATACACCAAAATCAATACGGCATTCCTTCGATGTGAGCGCGCCGTTGCGCCGAGACAAGCACCGACAGAGCAGTGTCCTTCAGGCCGAGACACGACGGCAAAGATAGCAAGCATTTCAAGAACTTCACGGACGAAGAGCTAATTAAGCGCGACCCGTGACGCAGCCGATGCGAGGCCGAGCTTTTCCAAGTCATTCTGCTGGAAGCTATCGCCCACTCGACCGCCGGCCGGACTTTCAAAGCAGGAAGAGGGGAATTTCCCTCGACATCATCTGCGTGCCCGATAGAAATGCGCCGGAGATGCCGCCCCCCGAAGAACTCGCCCGCCAGAACATCGACGCGCTGCTTCAAAAGTGCGGCTGGCTGATCCAAGATTACAAGAAGCTAGACCTATCCGCCGACAAAGGCATCGCGATCCGCGAAGTGCGACTAAAGGAAGGCCGCTGCGATTACCTCCTTCTCGTCGATCGCAAGCTCGTCGGTATCATCGAAGCCAAGAAAGCCGGTGTCACCCTTTCGAGCGTCGCCGACCAATCCGGCCGCTACGCCGAAACCTTTCCCGACTTCCTGCGGGGCAATCCGAGTGGCAAGCTACCGTTCCTGTACGAGTCCACCGGAATCGAAACCTACTTCCGCGATGAACGCGACCCGCACCCACGCTCCCGCCGAGTCTTCGCCTTCCACCGACCGGAGACGCTGGCGCAATGGCTCGAAGAACCCGACACACTCCGCCACCGCCTCGCCCAGATGCCGTTCGCGCATCCGTACAATGGCGACGGCGTCCGCGTCTGTCGCGTCGAAGCGATCACCAACCTCGAACAATCCTTCCCCGAAGCCCAACATGACCTCACTTCTTAATTCATCGTTCATCCTTCATCCTTCATCCTTCATCCTTTTGCCGCCTGCGCCTTCACCTATCGCCTCATCAAACACGCCGGCGCGCGCAACGTCCTCTTCCTCGTCGACCGCGCCAATCTCGGCCGCCAGGCCCTCGCTGCGTAAAGTAAGAAGTAGGAATGCAAAAGGACGAAAATGATCTGCGCGAGCGGACGAAGGATTTCGCGCTCCGCATTGTGCGAATGTTTTCCGCTCTTCCGAAAACGACCGAGGCGCAGATCCTTGGCAAGCAGCTGCTGCGATCTGGAACGTCGATCGGCGCGAATTACCGCGAAGCATACCGCGGTCGCAGCAAGCTCGAATTTATCGCGAAATGCGGAGACTCTCTCCGCGAACTTGAGGAAACCGCGTACTGGCTCGAGCTGCTCGTCGACGCAAAGATCGTTCCCGCCGGAAAGCTTCAACCACTCCGCGCCGAGTGCGACGAGCTCACCGCGATTTTCGTGACGATCCTCAAACGATCCAAGCAACCAAGATCCCCTTCCTAATTCATCCTTCATCCTTCAGCCTTCCCTTGTGCGCCTTTACGCCATGCTCCGCGCTTTCTTATTTTGGATTGAAACACTGATGCCTCAGGACGAAATCACGCGAGGAGACAGGCCGCGCCTCTTGCGCGTTCAACGAAGCGTTTGGTCGCGCTCCTGTAACGCGCTAACTGCATGAAAGAAGCGACTGCTCGCATTAAAATAAACAAGCTGCTCGAAGCGGCAGGTTGGCGGTTCTTCAAAAAGGCCGACCGTCCGGCGAACATTCAGCTGGAATTGAGCGTCACGCTGACGCCTAACGACCTCGATGCTGTCGGCGAGAACTTTGAAAAGACGCCTAAGGGCTTCATTGATTTCCTACTACTCAACGAGAAGGGCTTTCCGTTCATTGTGCTGGAGGCAAAGGCCGAAGGCCTGAGCCCGCTTGTCGGTAAAGAGCAGGCGCGGAAATACGCAAAGTCGCAGAACTGCCGTTTCGTCATTCTCTCTAACGGCAATCTCCATTACTTCTGGGACCTTGAGCGCGGCAATCCTTACATCATCACCGCATTTCCGACTCCGACTTCCGTCGCCGGATATCAAAAGATCGTTCCCGATCCAAAGCGGCTAATCGCGGAGCAAG
>JACDGM010000096.1 GCA_013815325.1 Chthoniobacterales bacterium | reverse complement strand
TGTTTTCGATGGTCAGATGAAAAACGAGGGTGTCTTCATCTGCGAAGCGGAAAGCTTCTGTCAGCCTTACCTGATAATCGCCGCAATCGCTCACCAGCGGCTTCCCACGCAGATCGCGATACTCAGCGTTCGCTACTTCATCCGGTGCATTCGCTTGGAGCAGCGTGAACGCCTTCGCTTTATCAAGCAGTCCGAGCAGTCGCGGAGGCGTAAGCTGTAGCGATGAGTGATTCCTCTTGTCTGGCTTGGCTTGGAGAACGACCGAATACCAAGGCTCATCGCTTTCGTGCAGCTCAAAGACATAAGTGCGATTATTCCAACGCACGTTTAGATTTGTCGTAGCGTCTTTCGCCAGCGCTCGCAGCGACAGATAAGCTGTTCCTTTCGTATGCGCGATCTGGAAGAGACCGGGAGTCTTGCCATCCAGAGTCAGGAGCGCCCCGTCAATGGCCGCGATCGTCGATGGAAAACTGATCGTCGTAACTCGGACGCCGGAAACCGGGACGGCATAGACGATTTGGTCGTCGAGCGTGAAGTCTTGCACACGCTTGTCAGCCCCTAAGACTGTCGTCAGGCTGAAAGGCAGAGTAAGCAAGAGGGTCTTAGTGAGTCGGTTCATATTTGAAGTCTTCAACGGCGGTTGGGAAGCGGCCGTTCTCGAGCATGTTTGGGTTACGGCGCATCTTGAGTTTGAGCGTGAAGGGCACGGCCTCGGTGAAAGCGCGCTCCTGAAAAATGCCGCTGCGGATGAGCTGACCGCTCACCTGAGTTAGCACGGCGTCACTGCGCGTTTGCAGGAACTCGATCTTCCCGATCTCAACCTTCTGGTGCAGCTGCTTGGCCTTGAATTCAGGCTCTTCGGTTGACCATTGCGCTCGCGCCTTCTGTTGCGCCTGCTTGAGAAACATTTGTTTGAGCAGATCGGGATGGTCGAAGCCTTTTGGATTGCGCTCCAAGAAAGCGACGGCCGCGAGCGTGCTCTGCTCCGCGTGGAGCTCACGCGCCTCCTGGAATTGGAGCAAAGGCGCAACGAAGAACGTGCCCGCGGGATCGACGATCACGACGCGCTCTCGCTCCTTGAGAGTCTTGGCCAATTGGATGCGCTCGACGGCTGCGCCGATGAGCACCGCGACCAACGCCAGAAACCAGAACCTGGCCATCCGGTCCTTGTCGATGAACACTCGCATGGGATTCTCGCGTCGTTCGCGAACAACCGGCGGTTGTGGCGGCGGCGTGGTGGCGCGGAGATCGGGAGAGATTGTTTCCATGGTTAGTTTCGTGAGTGTTGGAGAAGGAGTTCACGGACCAAGGCGTCTCCGCTTGGATCGTCTTTTTTCGGACGGCGCGGTCTGCGGGAGGCGGATCGGTTGCTACCCATCGAGCCGACGAGATTCCCGAGCGGTGAATAAGAACTGCCGCTGGTGGATGCTTCTGCGGCTCCCAGGGTCGCGGCAGCCGCGCCGCCTACAGCGCCGGCGGCAAAACCGCCCATCCCGCCACCGCTGCCGAATGCAGCCGCCGCTCCCACACCTGCGGTTGCACCGGCGACGCCGGCGGTGAGGACTGTTCCAGCCAGCGCCTGGCCTACTTGCGTGCCGGTCGCAATGGCTTTTTGGATGATGATCGGCGCCGCAATCGTGCTGGCGATCAGCCAAATTGCCAAGGCGGCCAAGCCGAGAAGGTTTTGCAAACCGTACGCAGCGCCTGCGGTTAGTTCCCCTGTCGCGAGAAAGCTTTGATCCGTCATGAATCCGATCAATCCGGAGGTAAGAAGCGAGGCCGCGCCCCACCCAATTGGCCAGCAGAGCACACCCGCGTAGCCGAGAAGAAAACTAACGCCAATCGAATGGAGCGTCCGCACTGCGAGGAAGCCGATGAAGATCGGGGCGAGCGCAAAGCCGACGTAGAGGATGAACTTCTGAACCAAATAGGCGTAGAAGACGATCACGCTCGCCAGAAATCCCAGCGCGTACATTATGATCGAAATACCTGCCTCAAAGAGTGCCTGACCGTTGAGCATGTCCCACCAGGATTTGGAACCTAAATCCGAACCGCCCGTCGTGCCCTTGCTTACGGTCAACGCTTTTTGATACTGGTCGTAAACGCGAGCCGGATCTGCGTGCAGAGTCTCTCTGACGGTCGTGTCCACGACGGCGGCGACCTCATTCCCCCATGTGGGCAGGTAGGCGAGCACGGCGGCAAACGCGAAAGTGCGACCGATGGTGCGCAGATATGCGCTCGGGCTTCGATGGCCGGTAACTGTGGAAGAGACAATCCCGATCGCCAGCAGGACAAAAGCGATAGGCGCCAGCACACGGTTCATTTCCGTGCACTGATTGAGAAAATTCGGGAAAAGCGTGTCGAAGTTATTCATTGCTCGTTAGGCCCAATTATTCTCGACCGGCAGGAAAAACAGGCGGTGTCGTTTCCAATCGAAAAACTTCTCCGTAGCGACGAAAGCTTTCTTCCATCTGCGCCTGCCGTTCTTCACGCAACGCTTGTTCCTGGCGGTCGCGGTCCGCACGATTCTCGGCGTCCTGCGTCGCGACTTGCGCCGCCGCGTGATCGATTTCCCGATCGACTGTTCCGAGCTCGGCGTTATAGCCGACAAGAACACCAGTCAGCTTCTGAGTTTCGGCATCCGTCGTGGACGCTTGTAACTGTTGCGTCGTCGCAGAGATTTGGCTGCGCAGAGTGGCGCGTCGCGCGAGCACGTCGTCATTGACCGTCTGGAAATTGCGTGAGCTATCTTGGATGGCTCCGTATTTCCGATAGAGATCTTCGGCGCGAGGGAATGTAGCTCCGCCTGGAGTGGTGAAGGTCGCTCCCAGGCTCGTGTAAATCCCATTGCCATTGTAGGCCAACGCTTGGGTGCCGTTCGTCGCACGTTGCAAGTTAGAGATGGTCTGACTAATGCCGCTGCGCTGCAGGCTGGTAACGAGCTGATCAGCGCCCACGATGTGCAAGAGCTGTTCAGGATTACCGAAAGCCTTCACGTACGCTTCAGTCTGCTGAAGCTGCTGTGTTAGCGTATTGATCTGCGTGATCTGGTTATTGACCATCTCGACGTACTTCGCGAGGTCCGCGATGTGATTGGCCTGATTGTTCGCGATCGCTGTCGGATCGATGACCACGAGTTGCCCGTGCGCGACCGATGCGACAGCGGCGAACGTCGAAAGTGCGATGATGGACTTCATGATCAAGCCCGCCTTATTCTTGAATGCGGATTGTTGCGGTGCTCGGCGCGAGAATGACTCCGTTTTCCTCTCGCTCTGGGAGCGGCACATCGAACAGCCGCACATGCGCGCCACCGTCGAGCTGTGGTCCGAATCGCTGCCGGTCGATGAGTTCGTGGAACTGCTGCTTCGCTGCGTCACTACGTGCCTTTTCATATCCGGCATCGTATGACTTCTGCGCATAGGTGTTGCTCCCCGCCTGGAGCGATTCGCTCAGAAGCACGCCGGCCCCCGCGCCAGCTGCGGAGATCAACGGATTACCGTTGCTAAGTTTATTTCCAATCAGTGCACCGCCGGCTGCGCCGACCGTGTCGCCGATGATGCGCGTCGGGCTAACGCCCGCGCAGCTTGTGAGAAGAGCGTTCGCGAGAACCGAAAGAAGAAAAGTGGCGTTTTTCATTACGCGCCATTGATACCGCGCCGTGATCTCACTCATGCTCCCGATTCAGCGCAGGATTTATTTCAAGCAAGCGAACTGCGGATGAGCGCTGCCGCGTGACACGGAGATCATCGGATTGCGACGCGCAACCTTCCGCATCCAAGGCCCCGCGCTAGCGAAGAGTTCGCGGAAACAATCTTCAATTAAATTGAAGTCTTCTAAAGGCCGGTTGCTACTAAAGTCATGAGGGCGCTGCCACGCGACCCGTCTAGGACCGCGACGACGATCGCTTCGACGATGACCAAACTATTCAATCTGGACACAAAGTGATCTCGTGCGCTTCCAGTGCAGCACGGACCCAGGCACAGCCTTTCGGTGTCTCTACAAATCCGCATCGAGAAGACCGCGCGATGATTTCTGATGATTCACGCTACAAGGAAATCGAGGCCCTGGGTAAACGATGCAGGAATGGTGATTTCGCCGCTTGGGAGCCGCTGTTCGCCGCAGCTTGGCCAATACTGGTAACTTTCGTTCATCGTCTCTATCGGTCGTTCGATTTAGAAGACGCTGAAGATGTGGCTCAGGCATCAATCAAAGCTGCGATAAGCAGAATCGACAGTTATTCCGGGAACGGCCTGTTTCGCGGTTGGTTGTTTGGTATCGCCACCAAGCAAGCATCCAACTTCTATCGAATGAAGTCAGCTAAGAAACGTGGGGCTGCACTCCTTGTTTCGCTCGACTCCTTAACAGAAAGAGAAGACGAAGGCAAATCACCTTCGGATCTGTCTGCTGAGAATGATCGTGCCGAGATCTTACATCGGGCGATTGAGGCGTTAGACGAAACAGAACGTGACTTGGTTCAGCTACATTTTTTCGGAGAGCTTACTTTTAGGGAAATCGCGGAAGCGCGGGGTATGAACGCGAAGACAGTCTGTACTCGCCTAATAAGATGCAAAGAGAAGCTCCTTTTGGCATTGATCCGCTCTAAGCTCACAAATGCAAATGGCTGAAAGACAGAACGAAGAACTGGATGCCATGCTGCAGAGAATCGCAGAGAATCGCGATAAATTACTCGGCGCGGTCGAGTCTATTTCTCCTACACGCTTCGCGACCTTCAGGGAACTTCTGGAGAAAAGATTGCCGCTTGAGGCAGCGGTTCACGTCACCTCAACTAAGCGGGATCAATTACTCGACAAACATCAAGTAAAGATTTCCCCTCGGATCATGAAAGCTTTACAGCACCATCTTTCAGCAGCTGGAGGCTCTTGTGCAGCGAGAGGTTCCGCATGGTTTATCGGCTGTCGAAAGTATGCGATCGACTGCTCGAGGTTTTTTCGTATCTCCGCTCATGCAGTCGTCGTAATGAGCTGCATTATCGCCACGACTGCGGTTATATGTTTCGGCTATCGAGAATTTCCGAAGGGCCATGCAACGCACATCATCGTTGAAGGAACTTTGACGGGTTCTGGCCTGCAGAAAGCGCCTTCGGCAGAAGGTGTGACGTATAGGAATACCGCAAGAAGCGGCGAGCCTTCGAAGCCTCAGATTGGACGCGCCCGACTAAATCTTGCGGTTTCCGCTAGCGAGCTTGCCACCTTGCGGGCGTCGTTTTTCGCCACAAACCGGGTCTCGTTTGATGCAGAAGGAAATGAGCACATGAGGATGCGACTCGACCTTCCCGTTAGAGCACTTCTAAGCACCAACAAGGTGGCAAAGTCCCCATGAGAGCTATTAGCACCCAGATCGGCTTAATATCCCAGTCAAAGTTAAACATATTCTGACATGATTCTGAAACACGCTTTTCCACTTATCTTCGTTAGTCTTTGCTTTCTCGGAGCGTGTGAAATGAAAGCACAGATAAAAGTCGGCACAGTCGACGTGAACCGCGTCTTCAAGGAATACAACAAAACCAAGGAAGCTGAGGCGAGGATCAACGCCACCAAAGACGAAGCTAAGAAGGAGTATGATGGGCGGGCGGATGCTTACAAGAAGGTGTTAGACCAGATTAACAAACTCAATCAGCAACTGGAGGCGCCAGCCTTAAGCTCGGATGCGAAGGCGGCGAAAACAAAGGAGCGGGACGAAAAAATCGGGGATATCAAAGATATGGAACGTGAAATCAACGAATTTCGACAGACTCGCGAACAACAGCTTCAGCAACAAATGGCCCGGATGCGAGACGGCATCGTCAAAGAAATCATGGACGTTGTTATGAAACAGGTGAAGTCGAAGGACATGGATATAGTGTTTGATAAGTCCGGTCCCAGTCTGAACGGCTTCTCTCCACTTCTTTTTTCTCGTACCAGCACCGACTTTACCGCAGATGTTATCGCCGCCCTAAATAAGAGGGAGCCGGCTATAGGTGGTGGGCCTAAAACTAGCCTTCCCAGTGTGGCTACACCCTCCCTGCCGGGGAGGGCAGCGAGACCTTGATCCGTGAGGTGCTAATTTGGGGCATGTGCTGGCGTTATCCCGCTGCACCTCCTCTTTTCGACCTAGCACATAATTGGTCGCCTTGATCGATGGGTCTCAGCCGGCAGTATCTGATCCTCAACCAAAGAGGGTTAATCTTGGCCATTGCCCGAACCCGGAAGTGCAGTTAGAACGGATGTTGTGTTCGAGAAAAACCAGATTGGGCGATGCGTAATCTTCGCGGCCGTTGTTATTGCTTTTTCGAGCACGCCGCAGCTGATGGGCTCGGCTCCGCCTTCGCGACACGAAGTCTTTCAACAGGTTTGGCAAACGGTAAAAGACAAGTTCTTCGATCCGAAGCTGAGAGGCGTGGATTGGGTGGCGATGAAGCAACGTTACGGCAAGGAAGCTGAAGCGGCAGATTCTCCGGAGGAGTTTGCAAGCACCGTAAACCGTATGCTAGCCGAGCTGAAGACATCCCATACTGAATATTACACTCGGGAAGAACCCGAATATTACCAGCTTGCGGGTATCTTCTGGTCGTTCGCCCGCGACAAGTTCCAACCCTTTCTTGGAGACACCGCCGAGCTTCACGGGCTCGCTGGAGGGCGGATCGTTCGAGACCTTCAATCAAACGGCGAGCGCGAGCGGCTCGATCTCGCGCTTCAATTACTCCTTCAACATCGCGCATTTCCTGGCTGACAGCACGCCGGTGACACCGCTCGATTTGCTCCCGGCGGGCCGCAAGAGAATCAACGACAGCTACGAGAATACGACGCTCTCGACCAAGCTCGGCTACGATTTCACCGATAATTTCGGGATCGATGCCGTCGCGCGTTACACGAATTCGGAGCTGCTCTTTACGAGCGATGATTTCTCGGTTTTCCCGAGTGTGCCCGCGGCCGATCAAAGCGATCAGAACGTCGATCAGGTTTTCACCCGTGGGTCAGCGCACCTCTCGCTTTTCGATGGCGCGTTTAAGAACAGCGCCGGATTGGCCTACACGTATTACCGCACGGAAATTCAAGCGCCCGACACCGGTTTCGGACTGCCGCCGCCAAATTTGAATCGCGGCGATCGCCTCAAGTTCAACTGGCTCGGCACGATTGCGCTCGCGCAGCATTACACCTTGCTTCTCGGGGTCGAGGACCAGAACGATCGCTTGCTCGAGAGTCCGATCTCGGCCGAGAACGCGAATGCCGCCGGCTTCGCGGAATTGCAGACGGAAATCGTGCACGATCTCTTCGCCGCGGCGAGCGTCCGCTACGATGCGAATGAGCGCTTTGGCGGGAAGACGACCGGGCGCGTTGCACCTGCATATATCGTTCGGAAGATCGGGACAAAACTGAAAGCGAGTTACGGCACAGGCTTCAAAGCGCCGAGCTTGACGCAGCTCTTCGTCAGCTTTCCGGCCTTCAATTTTTTCGCCAATCCCGATCTGAAGCCGGAGGAGAGTGAAGGCTACGGTATCGGATTCGAACAGCCGCTCTTTGACGAGCACGTCCGCTTTGGCGCGACTTACTTTCACAACGAGATCACCAATCTCATCTTGCCTAACGAGACCTTCACCACGCTGGTAAATATCGGCCAAGCGACCAGCCAGGGAGTGGAAGCGTTCGTCTCGTATTCGCTCACGGACTGCTTCGAGGTGCGCGCGGATTACACCTTCACCGACTCGACCGACAACACGACGGGTCTGGAGTTGCTCCGCCGCCCGAAACATCGAGCGAGCCTGAGCGCGAACTGGCGGCCGTTTCGCCGTCTCTCTCTCTCGACCACGATGGTTTATGTCGGGTCGCAGGTGGATGGGAACCGCAGTTTCTCGATTACCCGGCTGAAAACCGACCCTTATTTCGTCGCCAATATCGCAGCGTAATATAAAACCGGGAAATACGTTACCGTCTTTGCACGGGCCACTAATTTGTTCGACGAGCGTTACCAGGATCCAACCGGGTTTCAGCGGCCGGGCTTCGGTTTTTTCGCCGGCGTTCGAGTCAACTTGGAGGCCAGGCTTTCTCCCCCAAAGAAACAACAAACAACCAATGAAATCTACGCGAAGGAGACCTCAAAATGATGACTGACAATAATTCAACTTTTCAACCAGCCGAAGAATCAACCCTCGCTGCAAACTTCCTTTGGCTCTTCGTCTTGGCGCTAGCGGGACTTGGCGGGAGCGTGGTCATTGCTTGCGTTGCACCTTTTGTCGCGCTCGCGGTCGCGCTGGCCGGGACGGTGCGCCTGACGGTAGCTTTGCGCGCGATGACGGGCATCTGGCTGGCAAACCAGTTCGTTGGTTTCGCTTTCTATCATTACCCGCGGACGCCGAAAACCGTGTTGTGGGGATTGGCATCGGCGCCGCGGCGCTGCTCGCGACAGCAGTGGCGGCGAAGGTCATGACGCACGGTACCGCGCTGCCGATCCTCGCCCGAGCCGGTCTGGCCCTCGGGCTCGGTTTCACAGCTTATGAGAGCAGCCTCTTCATGGCGGCTTTGTTTCTCGGTGGAATGGAAACCTTTTCGCCAGCGATCATCGCCCAGGTCGGCTTCTCGAATCTTGTCTGGTTCATCGGCCTGGTCGCCTTGAACGAGCTGGTGGCGATGGTCTGCAAACCGTGGCTCGGAACTATCCCGCGTTTGGTAAAAGCGGCATGATTCACCCTCGAGTCATTTCACTCCTGCCGAGCGCGACCGAAATCGTCGCCGCGCTGGGCTTCGCGGAAAATCTCGTCGGCCGTTCCCATGAATGCGATTTCCCTCTCGGCGTGGAAAAGCTGCCAGTGTGTAGCTCGACGAAAATCCCCGTTCACGGCTCCTCCTATGAGATCGACGAGCGGGTAAAAGAGATCGTCGCCGAAGGTCTTTCGGTTTATCGAGTCGATGCCGATCGTCTGCGCGAGTTGCAGCCGGATTTGATTTTGACACAAACCCAGTGCGCGGTCTGCGCGGTTACTCCGCGCGATCTCGATGAAGCGCTCTGCACTTGGGTTGGAACCGAACCGGCCATCCTCTCGCTAGAACCGAATGATCTCGCGGATGTCTGGAATGATATCAGCCGCGTCGGTGAGGCGCTCGGTGCCTCAAAAGGCGCTAACGAACTAATCGTCTCACTCCAGCAACGTCTCGCTCTCATTCGCGAAAAAGTCGCAACAATAAAACCGCGACCGAGCGTTGCCGCTATCGAGTGGCTCGGGCCCTTGATGGCTGGCGGAAATTGGATGCCTGAGCTGATCGAAATCGCGGGCGGTCGCAGCCTCTTCGCCACTGCGGGCGAACATTCACCCTGGCTTGATTGGGCAACGTTGAGCGAGGCAAACCCGGAGGTGATTTTACTCCTTCCGTGCGGTTTCACGATTCCGGAAACCATCGCCGACCTTGAATTGCTGACGCAGAATCCGGCGTGGCCAAAGCTCCGTGCCGTGCGAGACGGGAAGGTTTACATGATCGATGGCCATCATTTCTTCAACCGGCCGGGGCCGCGGCTGGTCGAATCGGTGGAAATTGTAGCCGAAATTCTGCATCCCGATTGCTTCGATTTCGGTCATCGCGGCGAGGGATGGATCGCACTCGGGGAGGCGGAGGAGTTTTCACGATCACAGCAATCCTGGATTCATTGATGTTTCGATGAGAGAGTCCGTCATTTTGTCGTGGAGCGGAGGGAAGGACAGCGCCATGGCTCTGCAAGAATTGCAGCGAACTGACGAGTTTGAGGTGGTGGGCCTGATGACCAGTGTATCGGAAGAATTTCGACGAATCAGTCATCACGGAGTCCGCGAAGAATTGCTGGATGAACAAGCAAAAGCGCTCGGCTTGCCGTTGGAAAAAGTGTTTCTGCCCTCAGGAGACTCGGGCGGTTGCACGAATGAAATTTATGAAGCGATCATGGAGAAAGTGATCCTCGCCTACCGAGATGTTGGCGTGACGACGGTGGCTTTTGGCGATTTATTTTGCAAGACTTGCGCGAGTGGCGTGAAGCGAACCTCGCCAAGACCGGAATGCGCGGGATTTTCCCGCTCTGGCATCGGCAGACCATCGAATTGGCCCACGAAGTGATCCAGCTCGGTTACAAAGCCTACCTCACATGTGTCGAGAAGGGGCTTGGGCCGGCTTTCGCCGGTCGGGCGTTTGACGAAAAGCTTCTTGATGACTTACCGGCGGGAGTCGATCCCTGTGGAGAAAACGGTGAATTTCACTCGTTCGTTTATGACGGGCCGATTTTTGCAAGGCCGGTCCATATTCGGGTGGGCGAAATTGTCATGTGCGATGGAAGACACTACGCCGACCTGTTGTTGAAAAAATCCGACTAGCGGAAAATTGAACTCAGCGGATTGATCCGGTCCTCACCGTCAAACGCTTCCGCGTCTCTTCAATCTCGTTAGCCAGCGTCTTCTCTTTTGGTAGGGCGGTAAGATATTCGCGCGCGACGACTTTGTTAGGCAGTCCTTCCAGCGCATAACGCGCAACTGCCTCGTCCTTCTGCGCGCAGAGTATCAATCCTACCGGAGGATTTTCCCCTTCCCTGGTCCAATGCTCCCGCGCGTAATTAAGATAAAGATGCATCTGGCATGCGTCGGCGTGAGTGAATCGGCCAAGCTTGAGATCAATCACAACCAGGCAGCGCAATTTGCGGTGAAAGAAGAGCAAATCTACGCGGTACCATTCATCGCCGAGGCGTAGCCGGCGTTGGGGCGCGACGAATGTGAAGTCGCCTCCTAGCTCCATAAGGAAGATTTCGAGATGACGGATGAGCGCGTGTTCCAGGTCGGATTCGGGATACTCATCTTTCAATCCGAGGAATTCGAGAATGAACGGGTCTTTGATTTCTTCGTCAGCTCTTACTGCGTCTCTCGTCTCGGCCTTGCCAGTTTTTTTCAGCATCGCGACCTTGTTCCGCGAGAGCGCGGTTTGTTCGTAAAACTGACTTGAAATTTGGCGGTCGAGCTGGCGCACCGACCAGCCACAGCGCAGCGCTTCAGTCTCGTAAAATCTTCTCGCTTCCTTCTTGCGCAAGGCAAGGAGGCGGACGTAGGCAGACCACGGGCAATGGAAAGTGGCTGGCGATCCCGCGTAAATGCGAGATCGGCGAATCCGGTTCGGATATTTCAGACGCTGTCTGAAGAATGTTTGTGGCTGCCGGCCTGCGACTCCCGGTGACCGATATTTCAGACGCCGTCTGAAAATATCTTATCCTCTGGCCAGCTCAGAAAGAACCTCCGCATTTGACTGAGGTTGACTGCTCCAAATTGTGCTGTCAAATCCACGGCCAGCTTCTTGAGCAGAGCTTCGCCGTATTCCGCTCTGCGTTCTCCACCTTACTCGAATTCGACGATGCGCCGTCTAATCTCCCAATAGGTCGCCGTCATGATGGTATTGACCGAACGCGCCGAAAGCCGGCGCGCACTTTCCAACAACTCCACCAAACTGGAGAGAATCACGTCATAGCCCGCGTGCGTCGCAACGAGTGCTCCAGACGCCGCGCTTTTGTTTTGCGTTACCCGCTTCGTCGCTTTCGCCATATTGCTGAACCTACTGGAACGAAACTTTTGATGCGAGTTCTTGGTCTAGGCAGATTCGACCGACGGCGTCGGTCGTTTTTCGGATGCCAATCTGGCCGACGAAACCTGCGCGCCCGAGGCTATTGCTCGGATGTTGCCGTTTCGATCGCGGGCCAATGTTGTCGGTTCCGCGGAGCGGTCGCGCTCGTTCATCGAACTACACGCCGCCGCTTTCGGCGCAGAAACAGGCGCGCAATAGATTTGCGTCGTTGTAATACTCCTTACTGAACCTTCATAGCAAGAGAGGGCCTAGTCGAATCACACAATTTAGGAGGACATTGCGCGCTACCGTACGAACAGAAGACGCAGCAATCGCCTGGCTTTGGCTTCAACATCACCTTGCATCCGTTGCACTCGTAGAAGAACAGACATGCATTCGTCGGCATTAACTCCTCTTTGCGAGCGCCGCAATACGGGCAAGTAACAACGGATTTAAGATTTGGCTCATTCATGGAAATAACTCGGCGACAAAACAACTCGGGACTATTCCCACTCGCCAATAGCATTGGTAATAGTTATTTTAGTTACGATAGGGGCTTCTCGCTCTTGCCCATTACTGACAATATTTGTCGCAGACCAAGACGATCGAACCAGCCACAAGTCACGGATGGGTGCAGCATGAGCCTTCTGATTGCGGCTCTTTGTCCTCGGGAATTGGCCGCCAACCCGGCTTCAAGGCTTCCTTAAATACAGCCAGAGTTTTTTCGTCGAGATAGACGCTTGCCACTTTCACTAATTCCTGGTCGCAGTCCGAATGGGAAGTCTCGTTCGTCTTGCTTGCATCGGTCATGAATTGACGCTTGAAAACATCGGCGATCGCGGGTTCGAGCTTTGCTGCTTTGTCCGCGGAAAGAAAGACTTTAACTTTGATGCGACGGATCAATCGCTGCGCGATTAGATTGGCTTCTTCGCCGCTAAGCTTATCAACTTCGGAGCCTTTGTACCAGCCGGTGGGAGAGTTAAAATTAGCGAGAGCGCTCTCGAACTCCACGCCTTGCAGTTCTTTCGCATCCAGATTGCTGTTCCGCGAAATAGCTTGGACGACTTTTGCTCGATCTTCCCGCGAGAAGGTTTCAGCGCTAACGACTGCAAGGAGTGTTCCGGCTCGATTCAACCATGCCTCTCGAACGATCGGGTTCTTCGTTAGTTCCACTAGAAATGGTTTCGCAAAGCTGCCGCAACCGATTTGCGGTGCAGCCGGGCACCGCATAGGCACTTGGAAGATGCTTACGCGAGCGGCAGGAAGTTGTGGTTTTGGCCCTTCCTCAGCGCGGCTGTGCGGGCAGAGCATGGCAAAGGCGGTGAATAATGCGATTAAAGATTTCATAGTTATCGATGTTGGATTTGGGCGGTATGAGCGTTTAGTTTCGCGGAGCGGAAGCCTCGTAACCGGTCGCGTTGATTGCTGAGATCAGGTTCGCCGTCGTCGTTTGCTTCGGATCGAAATCAACTTCCGCTGTCTTGCTCGCGATACTCACGCTCGCGACTTTAACGCCGGGGACGTGGCTTAATGCCCTGCGTACCGCAATTCCACAGGTCGCACAGCTCATTCCTTCGACAGGAATCACGACGCGGCTCAATCGATCTGCCACAGCCGGCTTTTGCGTCGAGGCAGGCGAGCTCGCCGAAACATACTGACTGACATTGAGTCCAGCGAAACCGAGCACGATCACGGTAGCAACGAGCAGCGTAAACATCCCACGCCGTCGACTTTGGATAGTCGTGTGCTCACAATCGCAGACCGTCTTTTCTTGCAAATATTTCGCCCACGCCCATGTGAGCAGGCCGAGGCCGCCAATCAGGAAAAGCCAATAATAACGACCGAAAAAAGCCGCTCCGCTACCGAGTCCGATCGCGACGAGCAGGAGCCGCCCGATGCAGCAGACCGATGCCAGAACCGCCGAAAGAATGCCGAATCGTCCTGCTCTCATATCTCGTGCAATTGCAGGATTTGATCGAAGCGACCCTTTAGCAACTTCACGTTTCGGGTGTCGGCAATGGAGTAAAAGATCGTCTGTTTTTCGCGCCGTGATTTGAGCAAACCAAATCCTTTGAGTTTCGCGAGCTGCTGCGAAACGGCCGGGACCGTCACGCCGAGAATCTCCGCCAGATCACAAACGCAAAGCTCTTTGAATTCGGTGAGCAGGAACACGACCTTGAGCCGTGAGCCGTTGCCGACGAGACTGAGAAATTCGGCAAACTCTTCAAGTTGCGGGCTGAATAAGACTTCGTTTTGCCAGCGCTTGATTTCGCCTTTCGAGATGGTGGGACCAACGCATTTCATTCTTTAAATTTGTATTTGCGCAACTACTTAACAATACATCTGACGGCGCCGCAAATACTTTGTGGGGTGGCTGTCATGTTTGTGGATAACGAGCTACGGCTTAGGGAACTCAGTCTTTCGAAGGTTCGGATGTTGCCGTTTCGATCGCAGAAATCACGTCGTCGGTTCCG
>JACDGM010000009.1 GCA_013815325.1 Chthoniobacterales bacterium | reverse complement strand
CCTCGGCAGCGCCATTTACGTGGTCCTCTTGACCCTCGCCTTCGGCGTGACCGCTTTTCTTACTTTGCTCCTGCCCTGAGGAAGCGTTTCGTTAGGCAAACTTTGTTCCTGCACTTTCACCTCTCGAGCCCGATGGTGATAAGTGTAAGCACAAGGTTTTTCTGGCCCGAGTTCCATGCTGCTTTGATCCACGCGCCAACAGTCGAAAGAGGGGTGTAAGACCGGCGCTCCGGCCGCCCCAGATCGAAATCGGCCGGCGGAGCGCCCTCCCTACACTGCTTGCGGCGGACTTGCCACCTCTGAGCTGCCCGATTTAAATGAGCACATGGGTCGACAATGGCTGCACGCCAAACGCGAAGTCGCCGGCCTCAAAAAAGGTCAGGTCACCGGCAAATTGGTGAAGGAAATCATGGTCGCAGCGAAGCTCGGCGGAGCGGACCCGACCGGGAACGCCCGCCTCTTCGCCGTCGTGGAAAAAGCGCGCCGCGCCAGCGTTTCGCGGGACGTGATCGAGCGCGCGATCAAAAAGGGCGCCGGCATTGGCGGCGAGAAGCTCGAGCTCGAGCATGTGGTTTTCGAAGGCTACGCACCGAACAAAGTGCCCGTCATCGTCGAGGTGCAGACCGACAACAAAAACCGCACCGCGCCCGAGATCCGCGTTCTCTTCAAACGCGGGCAGCTCGGCGCGCCCGGCAGCAACAAGTTCCTCTTCGATCACGTCGGCCTCGTCGAAGCGCACCACGCGGATCCTGCGACGGACGCGGAAGCCGCTGCGATTGAATCTGGCGCGCAGGATTTCAAACTGCTCACCCACGCGGACGACCCGGAAATTCCCGAGGGCACGAGCGGCGCGCAATTCATCACCGGGCCGACCGATCTCCACGCGGTCTCGCAATGGCTTGGCGGCAACGGCTGGACCATCGTCACGAGCGAGCTCGGTTACGTCGCGAAAAGTTACCCCGAGCTGAGCGACGAAGATCGCCAGCAGGTCGGCGAATTTCTCCAGACGCTCGAGGACCACGACGACGTTCACCGCGTCTGGGCGGCTCTGAAGTAAGGAAACCGTGGTGTGGCGCGAGCTTCCAGCTTGCGTGATTCAAAATCCCCGTCTCTGCCGACCGACCGCGCAAGCTGGAAGCGCGCGCCACGAGGTGGCAGGCGCTTTGCGCTTCTCCGGCGCCCTTTAACCGAACAACAGTGAGCGCGCTTTCGCGAGGGCCTCGTCGAGCTTCGTCGCATCCTTCCCGGCGCCGCGCGCGTTGTCAGGGCGGCCGCCGCCTTTGCCGCCGACGACCGGCGCGATCTGCTGGATGAGTCTTCCCGCTTGGAATCTCGCCGTGAAGTCAGGCGAAACGAAGGCTCCTAGTTGCACTGAACCGTTAGCTACTCCTCCGAGCACAGCGACGCCACGGAACTGGCGGACCTTGAGGGCGTCGAGAACGTTCGGGAGGAGTATCACTCCGTAATCGTCAAGTGGCAGCTTTGCGATCCAATTCGGTACAGACGCCGCCTCATCGACGTCCTTTAATCCATTCTTCACAACATCGTGGGCCTGGTGCTTTAAAACGGACTCGAATTCTTTCTCCCTTTCCTTTTGCTGCGCGAGCAGGCTTTCGACGCGCTTTTCCAGGTCGGAAACGGGAGTGTTGAGCGTGGTGGAAAGTGCGTGGAGGCGCTGGGTATCAGCGGTGGCGAGGTCGTAGGCGTGGAGCCCGGCGACGGCTTCGATGCGGCGGACGCCGGCGGCAATGGCGGCTTCGGAATTGATGCGAAAAAGGCCGATCTCGCCGGTGTCGCGGGTATGGGTGCCGGCGCAGAGTTCCATCGAGTAGCCGTCGAGCTGCGTGGGCGCGCCGCCGATCTGGACCACGCGTACGGTCTCGCCGTATTTATCGCCGAAGAATTGCATGATGTCGGCCCGGCCGCGCACGTCGGCGTAGGGCACTTCGGTCCAGGAGACGCCGGAGTTTTCGACAATGCGTTCGTTCACGAGTCGCTCGATGTCGCGCACCTGCGCGGGCGTGAGCGCGGCACTGTTGAAGTCGAAGGTCAGCTTGTCGGGGCCGACGAAGGAGCCTTTTTGAGTGGCTTCCTTGCTCACGACTTCGTGCAGAGCCCAGTGGAGCAGATGCGTGACGGTGTGGTGCCTCTGAATCGCGGCACGGCGGACGGGATCGACGCGCATTTGCACCGTGTCGCCTGCCTTCAGATCAAAGTCTTCTTCACTCCAGTGAACAAAGACACCGTTACCAACCTTATGAACGCTCTTGACCTCGAACATTCGCGCGCCTTCTACCACCCAGCCCGTATCCCAAATCTGCCCACCCATATCCGGGAAAAATGGCGACTCAGCAGTGATCAGCCATTTTCCGTCGGTTCCTAGAACTTTCGTCTGCCCGATAGAAAGCCAGTCATATCCAATAAAATGGGTTGAAGGGGAATTCATTACGCCGGTGTCCGCAAGAGCGATGACCTGTGTCTTTTGTGCAGCGCGAGCGCGGGCGCGCTGCTCTTCCATGTATTTTTCGAAGCCAGAAGTGTCTACCGCCAAGCCACGCTCGCGGGCTATCAGTTCGGTCAAATCAAGTGGAAATCCGTAGGTGTCGTAGAGCTTAAAAGCGTCTTTTCCGGAAATCGGCGGGACGCAGGCGGGAGTCCAATCCGGGTTCCGCGCCTTCGCCACAGCAACCACTGCTGGCCAATTTTGGTCGGAGGCGCGGGCATCTGAGAGCTCGTGCCGTCCAACAGCATCGATCATTTGAAGTAGATTCCAATCTTCGCTGAGCAGGCTTTTCGTTACCGCGTCGAAGAAGAAACCGGACAGGATTTCCATGCCCGCATCGAGCGTCCTATTAAACGCCTCCTCCTCCCGCTTCAGCACTTCCTCCACGTGCTTTTGCTTCGCGCGGACTTCGGGGAAAACCTCGCCCACCGTGCGAGCGAGGACGGCGACGAGCTTGTAGAAAAACGGCTCCTTGAAGCCGAGCGAACGGCCGTAGCGGACGGCGCGGCGCAGGATGCGGCGGAGGACGTAGTTGCGGTCGGTGTTGCCGGGTTGGATGCCGTCGGCGATGGCGAAGCTCAGGGTGCGGATGTGGTCGGCGATAACCCTGAAGGCGATGTCGGTCGCGATTTGTTCTGGAGTGGCGCGAGCTTCCAGCTTGGGTGTTTCAGAATCTCGCAAGCTAGAAGCTCGCGCCACGTCGGGCAGCGTCCCGCCGTAGGTTTTGCCGCTCAGCTTTTCGATCTCGTCGAAGATCGGACGGAAGATATCCGTCTCGTAGTTCGAGATCTTCCCGCTGAAGTCGGTGAAGTTTTTAGTGCCCTGGAGGATCGCGGTGACACGCTCGAAGCCCATGCCGGTATCGACGTGCCGCGCGGGCAGGGGAACGAAAGTGCCATCGGGATTGGCGTTGAACTGGATGAAAACCAGATTCCAGATTTCGATGCAGCGCGCGTCGCCGGCGTTGACCAACGAACCGCGGGTGTCGCCGGCGGGCGTGAGATCGACGTGCAACTCGGAGCAGGGGCCGCAGGGGCCCGTGTCGCCCATCATCCAGAAGTTGTCCGCTTTGCTCCCGTTCACGACGTGCATGGCGGGATCGAGCCCGGCTTTTTCGAAGAGCGCTTTCCAGTGGTCGTGCGCTTCCTCGTCGAATTGCGACGGTTCGTTAGGCCCGGGGCGGTAGACGGTGGCGTAGAGTCGCTCGGGCGGGAGGCCCCAACGCCTAACGACCAACTCCCAAGCCCACTCGATTGCTTCTTTCTTGAAGTAATCGCCGAAGCTCCAGTTCCCGAGCATCTCGAAAAAGGTGTGGTGGTAGGTGTCGAGGCCTACTTCGTCGAGGTCGTTGTGCTTGCCCCCGGCGCGGATGCATTTCTGGGCGTCGGCAGCGCGCGGCGGCCGGTAGGGCGCGGTCTCTTGCCCGAGAAAAATAGGCACGAATTGATTCATGCCCGCGTTCGTGAAAAGGAGGTTGGGGGAGTCGGGCAGGAGCGAGGAGGAGGGCACGATGGTGTGCTGTTTCTCCCGGAAAAAATCGAGGAAGCTCTGGCGAATTTCGGTGGAGGTCATGGTAGCAGCGGGGAGTATAACGCGGAATCAGCGGCGGCACGCATCGGCTGCAGCGCGCGAAATCACGGGGCGATGAGCGGAAGGTCGAGCGTGGCCGAAAGTTCCCGCCGATGCGCGCGACGGCCGGCCAGCTCACCGGCATTTTCGTTCCAGGTATGGCTCGGGTCGCCATTGAGCGGCCCCCAAAGGAGGTGACCGGAATGCCGCCAGTTATCGAGCATGATCCCCTCGGCGAACGGCTGCCCGCGCGCGGTGACGACTATGAGGTTGTGCTCAGTGTCGGTAGCGACGTCGGATTCGCCCCAATGCAGCTCGAGCGTCTTCAGCTTCGCGGCATCGAGCCGGTAGAGTAAGGCCGTCGCCCATTGGTAGCAGTAGCCGGCTTTGCGCGCGCCGATATTGATTAGGAAATTCTGGATAATCGGGGAGGAGACGACGCGCCACTCGCGCGCCATTTCGTTTCCGGTGGTATAGGCGATGGCGCCGACACGGCGCGCTTCGGCCGGGTTCACCATGGGGCCGAGGTGGGCGAGGCGCGCGATAAGGGCGGGATCTTCCGTGGAATTTGCGAGCTCGAGTGCGTTGCGCGGACGTGCCTCCGCCGACGGCGCAACGGCCGTGAACGTGAGGAGGGTGAGATGCAGAAAGCGCCGCGAAAATGCCATGATCAGACCAATCTAAGCTGCGCCCGGAAGAGGACGCGGCGATGTTCTCTGTGCAAACTCTGGGCAAGGAGAAGACGCGCGGGCAGCCTACTTTTTGTCTTCGTCGAGCTTCGCTTTGACCGCGATCTCGATTTCTTCGTAGAGAGCGGGATCGTTTTTCAGCACTTCCTTCGCGGCGTCGCGGCCTTGCGCCAGTTGCGCACCTTTGTAGCTCAACCATGACCCGCGTTTCTCGACGATCTGCTTTTCGAGCGCGAGATCGAGCAGCGCGCCGGTCGAAGAAATACCCTCGTTGTACATAATGTCGAACTCGGCTTCGGTGAAAGGCGGCGCGACTTTGTTCTTCACGACTTTCACCCGCGTGCGGTTGCCTGTGACGACGCCGTCAGTCTGCTTGATCGCGCCGATGCGCCGGATGTCGATGCGGACGCTGGAGTAAAACTTGAGCGCGCGGCCGCCGGGAGTCGTTTCCGGATTTCCGAACATGACGCCGATCTTCTCTCGGATTTGGTTCGTGAAAATGCAGCAGGTTCGCGCTTTGGAAATGAGCGAGGTGAGTTTGCGCAAAGCGGCGCTCATCAGGCGTGCCTGAGCGCCGACCGTGGTGTCCCCAATCTCGCCTTCGAGCTCGGCCTTTGTGACGAGTGCGGCGACGGAATCGAGCACGATAACGTCGAGCGCGTTTGACCTAACGAGAGTCTCGCAGATGCGCAGGGCTTCCTCGCCCGAGCTCGGTTGCGAGACGAGCAGGTCGTCCAGATCCACTCCCAGCCGGCGCGCGTATTGCGGATCGAGCGCGTGCTCGACGTCGATGAACGCCGCCAGGCCGCCACGTTTTTGCGCCTGGGCGATGATCGTTAGGGTGAGGGTCGTTTTGCCAGAGGATTCAGGACCGAAAACCTCGACGACGCGGCCCCGCGGCACGCCGCCGACACCGAGCGCGCGGTCGATCAAAATATTGCCGGTCGGGATAACGTCGATATCAACAATCTTATCGTCCCCGAGGCGCATGATCGCCCCGTCGCCGTAATCTTTGGCGATCTGTTGGATGGCGAGGTCGAGGTTTTTGTTGCGGGCCGTGATGAGTTTATCTTCGGTGGGTTTCTCTTCAGTTTTGGAGACCATAAGTGGCCCCTAGGTACGTTGCGCCATGCGCCCCGCCAAGCACAAAAGCGGACGCACGCAAAGAAAAGCCGCAGACCTCACGGCCTGCGGCTCTCCAATCGCGTAGCCGAATTGAATTTACCCCACGGTGATCTTGCGCGGCTTCACTTCCTCGGCTTTGGGAAGCGTAAGAGTGACGACGCCCTGGCTCATCCGCGCGCCAATTTTCCCGCTCTCGATCGACGGATCAATCTCGAACGAGCGACGATAATTATGCGAGCTGGATTCGCGGTGAACGAGCGTCCGTTCGGGCGCCGATGTATTTCTCCGGCCGATGATCGAGAGTTCGTTATTCTCGACGGAGATTTCCAGACCATCCTTGCTCACGCCGGGCATCTCCAGCTCGAGCGTGTAGCCGTCGGGAGTCTCCTTTACACTCGCGATCGGCGTGATGAATTTCTCGCTTTCGCGGCGCGCGGTGGCCGCTCCGTTGTTTTCGCGCATTTGATTGTTAATCATATAATTTTCCCCTCTGGCTGTGTGTTATTCGATGCTGACTTCGATCTTTTTCGGCTTGGCTTCTTCCGCTTTCGGCACAGTCACAAGAAGAATGCCATCTTTATAAGAGGCGGTAACCTTGCCGGCGTCGACGCGCGTGGGCAACGTGATGCTGCGGCGGAACTTGCCGCTGAATCGCTCGGTGCGTTCAGCTTTTTCGCCTTCGTTAGATGCGATTATGCGCTGGCCCGCGATTGTCAGCGTGCCGTCGTGCAGAGAGATTTCGATCTCTTCCTTGCACATGCCCGGCAACTCGACGACGGCGACGATGTTGTCGGCGTTTTGATAGACATCAAGGGGCGGAGTCCAGCCGTTGAAGAGCTGCGTATGGCGACCGGAAGCGGGCATGACGGGCAGCTCGAAAAGGCTGTTCATTTCGCCCCTTAAATTGGCCCAGCGGTTGAAAGAGGGCCAGGCGGTGATTTCAGGGGATTGATAACGTATTATGCTCATGTTTGTTTTCTTGGTTTAATGGTGTTGCGGTTTGATCGATACAACAGCTATCTAAATGCCACGTTAGCTCGATTTACTATCCAAACCATCAAGCGCTTTGTGTTAAGGAGCTTGCACGAAAGTGCTGGGTGCGTCCGTCCGCTAAGCGAGTGCCATTTCGGCGCAGAGAACATCCAAGCTGTAGAATTGGAAGCGCGCCAGAAAGTTACATTTGGGCCAAGGAAAGTTTGCGGGAGTCACCAACTCGTTGCAGGCCTCGCCACTCCCGTTTAATCTGCGATGATGACGAAGACATCTGATGAAAGATTCATGCGAGCCGCGCTCCTGGAGGCACGTAAAGGACTCGGGAATGCGAGCCCGAATCCAGCCGTCGGCGCTGCGCTCGTGCAGTGCGGACGCATCATTGCCACCGGTTATCACCGGGCAAGCGGGTTGCCTCACGCAGAGATTGAATGCCTCGCGGCTGCAGGACGGCGTTCCCTCCGCTCAGCGACTCTTTACGTCACTCTGGAGCCCTGTTCAACGACCGGCCGCACGCCGCCATGCACAGACGCCATTGTGCACTCTGGCCTCAAACGGATTGTCATCGGCGCGATAGATGTGAACCCGGCTCACGCCGGTCGGGCGGTGCGCCAGCTGGAAAGCGCGGGCATAGAAGTGACGAGTGGCGTCTTCGCCGAAGAATGCAGCCGGCTGAATGAGAGTTTTAACAAATGGATCGTGACGGGCCGGCCGTTCGTCATCGCAAAATGCGGAATGAGCCTCGATGGCCGCCTAACGAGATCGCCTAACGAGAGCCGCTGGCTCACGAGCGCGGCTTCGCGCCGGCACGCCCGGATGCTGCGGGCGCAGGTCGATGCGATTTTGATTGGCGCGGAAACACTGCGCCAGGACAACCCGCGCCTAACTACGCGGGGCGTCGCCGGCGCCAGGCAGCCGTGGAGAATTGTCATGTCCCGTTCCGGCAATCTTCCGCGCGCCGCTCACCTTTTCACCGATTGCTTCGCGGCCCGGACTTTGTTTTATCGCGGCAAAACGCTCGCCTCAGTCTTGGCGGATCTCGGGCGGAGAGAAATCACAAGCGTTCTCATTGAAGGCGGAGGCGACGTGCTCGGGCAGGCGTTCGACGGGCACCTCGTGGATAAAGTGCAGTTTTACCTCGCGCCCATTCTCACGGGCGGGGTGGTTCCCGCGACAGGCGGCAGAGGAGCCGCCGCCACACGCTTTGGCGCGCGCCTCACCGGGATGGACTGCTCGCGGATCGGATCCGATCTCTGCATCAGCGGTTACCCGCGATGGGGCCGAGACGACAGTGAATAGTTTGCACCCGCTCGCGTCTGAAATGACATTCTTAATTGGAAAGGAGGTGAGGTATGAACTGGAAAAAATTTCTTCTGATTGCAGCGGTCGCCGGGGCATTTGCATTTGTTGCCGCGCCAAAATCTGAGGCGCGCGTATCGATCGGCATAGGGATTGGATTGCCGATCGCTTATCCCGTGGGCGGTTACTGCGGTTATCCTTATGCCGGGTATCCCTACTACGGCGCGTACGGGTATGGATACGGCGGGCCGATCGTTTATCGTCGGCCTTTCATTTACCGCCGACCCGTGGTCGTCCTACGTAACGGTCGCCGCGGCTTCCGTCATCGTTAGGCGGAGGGCAGCGGTTTCGCGATCGTCTGGAGATCGGCAGCTTCGAGGAATCCCTCAAGCTGCCGAATTCTCGTCGGGTGACGCATTTTGCGCAGCGCTTTCGCCTCTATCTGGCGAATCCGCTCACGGGTCACGCGAAATTGACGGCCCACTTCTTCGAGCGTGCGGCTGTAGCCATCGACCAAGCCGAAGCGCTGTTCGAGAACTTGACGCTCGCGGTCGGTTAATGTTTCAAGCACGTCTCTGATTTTCTCCTTTAGAAGTGCGATCGCCGTCATGTCGCTCGGGTTCTCGGCTGATTTGTCCTCGATGAAATCGCCGAAGTTCGTCTCCTCGCTCTCACCGACCGGAGCCTGCAGCGAGATGGGTTGCTGCGCCATTTTCAGGACGGCGCGCACTCGGTCGACCGGCAGCAGAATTTCCTCGGCCACCTCGTCCGGCGTCGGCTCGCGTCCATATTCCTGGAGCAATTGCTTCTGCACCCGCATGAGTTTGTTGATCGTCTCGATCATGTGCACCGGAATGCGGATGGTCCGGGCCTGGTCGGCGATCGAGCGGGTGATCGCCTGCCGGATCCACCAGGTTGCGTAGGTGGAAAATTTATAGCCGCGGCGGTACTCGAATTTCTCTACCGCTTTCATCAGGCCCATGTTGCCCTCTTGGATGAGGTCGAGAAACGAGAGGCCGCGGTTGGTGTATTTCTTCGCGATGGAGATGACGAGCCGCAGATTGGCTTCGACCATTTCTGTTTTGGCGCGGAGCGCCTGGCGGAGCCAGTTGCGCAATTCCGCGTAGCGGTCGCCGAATTCGGTGATGGAAAGCCAGAGCGTCGTCTCCAGCGCACGCACCTTTTTTTGCAATGCATCTTTCCGGCGCGTCGCGGAACGATTTCTCATTTCCTCCTGCACACTCCGCAGCAGCGAGAAATGGAAATCCGCCAGGTGAACGAATTCCTCCGTCACGCGCTGCTTAAAAAAGAACTGCGGGTACAGCGATTGCAGCCTGGCTACGGCCTTTTCGAACTTCTTCATCTGCTCCGGATCGCGGCGCTCACGCTGCGTTAGTTCTTCATACTGCCCCTGGAGCTCGACGCTCATTTTCTGCACCTTTCGGCAAAGGCCCGGCAGCGCCTTCAAATAGCGCTCGCGGCTCTCAATTTTTTTATCGAGAATCACCCGATCGAAACGCTCGCCGCCTTGGACCAGTTTGGCCGCGAGATCGAGGTGGGCGCGGGCGACGAAACCAAAACGGTTGATGTGAGTTTGCACCATCGACTCCGCTTCCTCGATGCGTTTGGAAATTTCCACCTCCTGCTCGCGAGTGAGCAGCGGCACCTGGCCCATCTGTTTCAGGTACATCCGCACTGGGTCGTCGAGGATGTCGAGCTTGGGCTCGGGCTTTTCTTCTTCCTCCTCGCTCTCTTTTTTCCCATCTTTGTAACGGTCAACCTCGGAGGCCTCGATGATGTTGATCTCCAGCTTGCGCAGCCGCATCAAAATCTGATCCAGCTCCTCGGGATCGGTGACCTCCGCGGGCAACGCGTCATTCAAGTCATCGAAGGTGAGATAGCCCTGCTCTTTCGCCAGTGTCATCAGCTCCCGAACGTGCGCCTGAGTCTGGCTCGCGCCATTCATGGAGGCGGCGCCGTTCTCGCCAGCACTTTCGTGAGAAATGGCAGGAGCCGGCTTGCGGTTGCCGTCAGAATGCCCGCGCGAGCTTTTCGAAGCGGGCGCGCCATGACTGCGCTTCACGTCCGGCGGCGCTAGCAAAGAATTTTTCCGGGGTCGGCCGCGAGGACGTTTCACCTTTGCGAGGCCGGCCGAGTTCTTGGTTGAACCCGACGGACGCCCTGGCTTCTTGGACGCGACCGCGGCGACTTTCGAGGGCTTTCTCGCGCGGACGTGTGCTGTGGGTTTTTTTGCCAAATCGAAATGAGTTAATCTAAAGGAGGAAACTAGCAGGTGCCATTCCGTGGAGGACCATTAGGAATCGAGCTGGCGGTTCGGCGAAAACCGTGAAAAATCGTCGAGCTGCCCTCGAAGGTCAACCACTTGTTTCTGGAGCGTGACCACTTCGCCCGCGCTGATTTGCGGAAGTTTTAACCGGCTCTCCGCGGCCTGAAGACGACGCCGCAAAGCCGGCTGGCGCAGTCCCTGCCACCATTGGCGCGCCACCGCCGCGGCGTTTCCCGGCTTTTTTTGCAAAAGCCAGCCCGAGACTAACGATTCGTCTTCGGGCGGGAGCGACGACATAAAGAGGTTGAGCGAGGCCGGGTCGTCCGGACGCAGTTCGCTTTCGAGAATTTTCCCCAGCATCTCCGTCCCCGGAGTTTCCTGCAGGATGTCGCGCCACGCTTGCGCAACGAGAAAATCGCGCGCTTCGGCGTCGCGCAAAGCGAGCAGACAAAGCAGCGCGATCTCGTGCCGAGGAGCGGGCGCGATCGTGCGCGGCGGCTCGTTAGGCGCGCGCGCGCGCTGCCTCCTCGGGAGCAGGTTGGCGAAATCCGCCGGCGCCACGCCGAGACGAGCCGTCACCTTGCTGATTACTTCGTTGCGCATGAGTGGATCGTGCACGCGCGCGACCGTCTCGGCCAGTTGCCGCGCCAGTTGCATCTTCGCGTTCAAATTGCTGAGATCGGCGGACGAGGCGGCGCGATCGATCCAGAAATCGAAAAAATCCCGGGCCGCGCCGATGCGGGCGCTGAACTTTTCCGCGCCATCCTTTCGCACTAACGAATCGGGATCTTCACCCGGTGGCATCTCCGCAACGCGCACCACGAGATCGTGCTGGAGGAGCGGCTCGAGCGAGCGCTCCGCTGCTTTTTCGCCCGCGGCATCGGCGTCGAAACAGAGGACGACCTCGTTCACGTAGCGTTTGAGAATACGCGCCTGCCCTTCTGTAAACGCCGTCCCTTGCGGCGCCACGACGTTCGTTAGGCCGGCCTCGAAGAGAGTGATCAAATCAAGCTGCCCTTCACAGACGATCGCGCACTCGGCTTCGATCAATCCGCGCTTCGTTTTGTGCAGGCCGAAGAGGATGCTGCCTTTGCGAAAGAGCGGCGTCTCCGGCGAGTTCAAGTATTTCGCGCTCTCCGCCTCGCTCTTCAAAATGCGTCCGCTAAACGCGATCACTTCGCCGACGTCGTTGCAGATCGGGAACATGAGCCGGTCGCGAAACCGATCGTAAACCTCGCTCTCGGGTCGCTCCTCATCGCGCAGTTTCACGAGGCCGCTCTGCAAAAGGGTATTGCGCTTGTAGCCGCGATCGAGCGCCCATTTCAAGCAGGCGTCCCAGCTTTCCGGAGCGAAGCCGAGCTGCCACGACTTCGCGATCGCCGTGGTGATCTCGCGCCTTTTCAGATACTCGCGAGCGGGCGCCGCGAACTCGCGTTTCAAGAGATTTTCTTGAAACCATTCCGCCGCTTCCGCGTGCAACTTTAGCAGCGTTTGTCGCGCTTCATGCTGACGATCGTCCGCGGTGTTGCCGCCTCGTTCCTCGATCACAGGAATGCCGGCGCGCGTCGCGAGCCGCTTCACCGCCGCCGGGAAATCGACATGCTCGTAATCCATCACGAATCGGAAAACGCTTCCGCCCACTCCGCAGCCGAAGCAGTGAAACGATTGCCGCGCCGGGTTGACGTGAAACGACGGCGTCTTCTCCTGGTGAAACGGGCAGAGCGCGCGAAAATTCGCGCCGGCGCTCTTCAGCGGAAAATAGGAGCCGATCACGTCCACGATGTCGTTCGCGGCGGCCACCTGCTCGATCGTGTGATTGGGGATTGTGCCCATGAAGCGCTCTTTTTTCTCGTGATGAAACCGGAGCGATGGCAGATTAACGCAGCGGCCAAGCCAAGTCATGCAGCGCGGGTCTCTGAGCCGCGACGCCGGTGAACCTCGCAGGTCAGAGACCCGCGCTACATTGCGAGAATTTTTCCAACTCCAGACCAGATGCCAATCCTTCTCCGCCTTTTCACCATTTTTCTTGCCGCCTTCTTCTCGCTAGGCGCGGCCGAGGCGCGCCAGGCCATCGGTCGCGGCAATGTCGTCCTCGTCCCGCTCCATGGCGAGGTTTCGCCTTCCCTCGCAGTCTTCCTCCGGCGCGCGGAGAAAACCGCCGAGAACGCCGGCGCGACCGCGATCGTTTTCGACATGGACACTTACGGCGGCCGGCTCGATTCCGCCGAAGAGATCACGGGCATTCTGAATCACGCCACGATCCCGACCTACGCCTACATCAACTCCAACGCCGGTTCGGCCGGCGCGCTTATCGCCCTTGCGACCCGTCACATTTACATGGCGCCGGTGAGCGCGATTGGCGCGGCGGCGCCGATCCTTTCCTCGGGCGAAGACCTTCCGCCGACGCAAAAGGAGAAAACCATTTCGTACTGGTCCGCGCTTATCCGCGGCACCGCCTTGCGCAACGGCCACAACCCCGACATCGGGGAGGCCTTCATGAACAAGGAGAAGGAAGTGAAAGTCGGCGATCGCGTCGTCCATCCGAAAGGAACGCTCCTCACTCTCAATGCGCAGGAAGCGACTGAAAAAATCAACGGCAAGCCGCTGCTCGCCGACGGCGTCGCCGAGTCGCTTGTCGACCTAACCCAGAAAGCAGGTCTTAAGGGCGAGGTTGTGCAATTCGCCCCGAGCGGTTTCGAGCAACTCGCTTTCTGGCTCACTACCCTCGCTCCGCTGCTCTTGTTAGGCGGAATCATCGGCGCGTATCTCGAGTTTAAAATTCCTGGGTTCGGTCTCGCCGGGATTCTTTCTGCGATCTGTTTCGCTCTCTTTTTCCTTGGCCATTACTTCGCCGGTTTGGCCGGGTGGGAAGCGGTCGCCCTCTTCGTCCTCGGCGTCATTTTTGTTCTCGTCGAAGTTTTATTCTTTGCGCATTCGACCATTGTCTTCGGCGTCGTCGGCGTGCTTCTCATGCTCGCTTCGCTGCTCTGGGCAATGATCGATCGTTACCCGGGGCAAGGTTTCCCGAGCGGCGCGATGCTGAGGATTCCGGTGCTCAATCTTTTCCTCACCCTACTCATGGCCGCGGTCGCCATCGCGCTGCTTGCGAAGTTCCTCCCTCGGACGAGCATTTATCGCCGCATTATTCTCTCGACCACGAATCCGCCCGGGCCGTCGTTAGCCGGCTTGCCGCGCGCGTTTCTCCCGGCCGTCCCGATCGCCTCCGGGGCGCGCGGCCGCTCCCTCACGATACTGCGCCCGAGCGGCAAAGCGCAATTTGATGATCGCGTCGTGGATGTGGTGACCGAGGGGGAATTCATCGCCCCGGAAATGCCGGTCGCGGTCGTCGCGACGGACGGGATGCGCGTGGTCGTGAAAGGCATCGTCGCTTGAGGCCGCGCCGCTCGCTCGCGCCTGACGTTCGCATGGCGCTCAGTTATCTCGCGTTTTTGGTCTTCGCTCTCTTTGCGCTTTTTCCGATTGGCGAGGCGGCGCTCTGGGCCTTCCATTCGAAACCCAGAGCAATCCCGCCGGCGCTACCTAGCCTAACGAGTGCCACTCTGTTCGATGCCGCGACCTGGCAGTGGTGCGCGCGGACGGCTCTAACTGCGTTCGCTGTCGCCATCGCCGGCATCGCGCTCGCTTCCGTGCTTGGCTATTTTTTCTCGCGCTTGCGCCTGCGGCCGTGCAGTGACGCTCTCTATCGCTCTCCTCTTCCGCAAATTGTTCCGGCGCTGATTCTGCTCGCGCCGCTCGCGTTTCTGCTTTGGAAACTCGGGCAAGCCAAATCCTGTCTTTGGGTTGGCGTGATTTTTTTGCTGACCGCGCTGCCATTTAGCAGTTGGCAGTTGAAACGCCGCTACGACGCCATTTCTCCTGCGGTGGAAGAAGCGGCGACGATCGACGGCTGCACAGCTTGGCAGAAATATTACTTAATACTTTGGCCGACAATCGCGCCCGCCTTGTGCTGGACGGCATTCTTCTCGTTCGCGAGCGCCTGGAACATTTGCCTCGTCGCCGGGCTCCTGCTTTGGGATGCCAACCTGTTTCCGCTGCCGCACGCCTGGGGCCTGTTTCGCATGGACGCTGGCGCTCAATGGGCGCTTTACGCCGCGGGAGTATTCGCGGCTTCTCTTGTTCTCGCCTGCTTTTTTTTCCTGTTCGGGCGATCGTCGAATTCGGAGGCGATGGATGTGCCGTAGTTTCTAAACTCTTCCGCGCGCGGCAGTGATGTTGCGGCTCGCCTAACGACGCCGAGCTTCCCCTAGCAGCTTCATCAGATACTCGGAAAAGTGCTCAGGATTGAGGCGATTAACCGGCTGGAGTCGCCAATCGGGATAGCCCATTTCATTCAGCAAATCCTCGCTCAAGGGCCGGAGTAGCTCCACGTCCTCCGGGGTAAAAAACTCCCGCCAATTTCCCCACGAAGCGGATCGCCTGGTGCGCGTGAATTCGCCCACGTCCCGCTTGGGCGACAACTGCACGTGTAGGTAGGATTCTAGGCCCATGAGTTCTCCTTGCATGAAAGTCTCATACTTCAGCAGATACCCGCACTCTTGGAATGAAATGAGGTAATTCCAGTAGTCGCGGTTCGCGACAAGGCCGCTCTCGGTCAGCAGCCAGCGGCTTGAATACCCTTTCCAGCGCATAATGCGATTCACCTCCGCGCAAAGGGTGGCGAAGGAAATCGCCTGCGGGCTTTGCTCCTTCGCGCGCACCAGCTCGATCATCTCTTGCAACTGCTCGTCCGAAGCATTCCCGTTTGCCGCCATGCCGTAGAAATTGTAAAGGAAGGAGCTGATCGCTTGATCGCGTGGGTCGCGGATGATTTTCACAATCCGATCAAAGCGTGCGGTCGATTCGTTGCGCAGGATTCTCGTTAGGCCGGGCAGGTTCGCCTTCCACTGGCCGTGAAGGATCTTCACAACCTGGTCACGCGCGCCGGGGCTCGAGATTGCCTCCTCCGACTTCGGCTCCATTAGATACCTGGCGTCGGGGAGCGAGTGCTGGATCGCTTTGGAAAGGACCGTCGTCCCGCTCTTGCCTTGTCCAAAAACCAGTATGTTCACGAATGCTTCGCTCGCTCCACCGACCAAATACCACTACGACATTGACGACCACCTCGATACCGTGACCGATCCCCGTGGCAACGTCACCACCCTCGACCATAACGAGCGGGGTCAGTTAACCTTGATCAAGAATCCCGATGCAGACAAAAGCGAAACCAATTACATCGTCGGAGTCGCACTTGACATCGGCATCGAACCGACAGTGCGTCACGGCGTCGTTCGCGGCTACATGCTGGTGGAAGACGCCTGCGGCTACGGCGACGAACAAGCAGCCCAGCGTTCCCTCGAAAGTCTCCGCTTCGCGGGTGACGCGGTAATGACGGATGTCGAGACTATCTGCAAAGCGTTGAGCCACCGTTAGCCGCAACGATGTCTGGAGCTACCCCATAATCGAAACGGATCAGGCTTGCGCCGAGCTGAGCCAATCCCATCCACAAAGTGCATTCGCTGCCTACAACCATTTCCCTAGACGCGAACGGAAACCGCGGCTTGTTTTTAGTTCGCTGCCATTGCGCAGCCGGATAAGGAATCCCTTGCTATCAAGCGTTGTTAGTTCTGCAATTTGCGCGGTCGGAACGATCGTCGAGCGGTGGATGCGGAGAAAGTGTTCTGGATCAAGCTCGCGTTCAAGGGAACTAATCGTCTGCCGTACCAGGTATTCCTTGTTGCTCACGTGCAATGTTACGTAATCACCGTCGGCGCCGAACCAGTCGATTTCCGATAGGGGCACCACTGTAAGTCGCCTGCCAGTCTTGACCGTTAGGTGCGTTCTGTATTGAGGGCGAGCTTTCTCTTGCTTAAGTGAATCTAACAGTGCGCTAACCCGTTGGTTGACTTCTGCCAAGTCGTGCGAGGCGATTAACATTCTAGCGCGTTTGAGCGCGCGTTCAAAACGAGCGTTGTCAATCGGCTTAAGCAGATAATCAAGCGCGTGCGCCTCAAAAGCGGCCAGGGCATATTCATCGTAGGCAGTTAGAAACACAACAAGAGGCAACCTCTGCGATGGCAGGCGGCGCAAGACATCGAAGCCATTCAAGTCAGGCATTTGGATATCGAGAAACACGAGGTCGGGCGCGAGATTCTGGATCGATTTCACGGCCTCACCGCCGGAAGCGCATTCCGCAACAATATCGATATTGCGAGTTGCGTTAAGTCGAATGCGGACGCCGCGTCGCGCCAGCGGCTCATCATCTACGATCACGATACGCATGCAGGTTGTCCTATGTGAGATGGAACCTCTGGACTCGTCGAGTAGGGGAGGTCGATTTCAACCAGGCATCCCCCTCCGTTTGGCCAGCGGACGGCGAGGCGCTGATCGTTTCCGTAAAGAACTCGAAGTCGCTCGGCGGTGTTGCCAAGGCCAACTCCGCGCCGGTTAGTTCGGACACCTGCGCCATTATCGCGGACTCGCAGACAAAGACGCGCCCCGTCACGTTCCGCCTCGATAGTCAGCTTTCCGCCGTCCAAGCGCGGCGCAATGCCGTGGTAAATGGCATTCTCAACTAATGGTTGCAAAAGGAGCGGTGGGACCACCGCGCACGCAACCTCGGGCGCGATCAAGAATTCTACTTTGAGCCGATCCCCAAGTCGCGCTTGTTCGATGGTTAAATATTCCCGTGCATTTGAAACTTCCTCACTGAGCGGAATTTCCGTCGCGCTTGATTCACTCAAGGTTCCGCGCAAAAAGTTGCCGAGTTGCCCGACCATGAGACTCGCTTCGGTCGAGCTGCCTTCCAGAATCAAGGTGGAGATGGCATTAAGAGTGTTAAAAAGAAAATGAGGTTGAAGCTGGAAGCGTAGCGCCTGCAACTTCGCGCTGCGCGCAAGCTCTTCCGCCTGCTGCGCGCGAGCTTGCTCTGATCTGAAAAGTTGATAGTGCTTTATGCCCAAATACAACCCGCTCCAGGAGGTCAGCACGAGTGCGGCATAGATGACGCTACACCACGCCCACACCAGCAGCATGGGCCAACTCAACGATTCGCGTTGCACGCTGTAAGCGGCCCACACGGCCACGGCGGCGCACGGCACGGCGCAAACGGTCGAAGCGAGGACAGCTAGGAGCATCGCTCTCGGCCAAGGCGTGCCCTTTTGAAAAGATCTGCGGCAGACCAGGCGAAGGATCAAGCTCGCGGTGAACATGCCCGACAGGATTGTTAGATCGTAAACGACCTCTCGGTGCTGAAAATGGGGGAGAAGCCCAATAAGGACGCCTGCGGCGTACACACTCCAGCCTCCTATCTGCAAAAGCCAAAATTGTTCTAGAGCGGGTTTCAAAATTCACGAAGGGGCGGCGTCAATCTTAATCCCGCCATATTTTGTGCCTCTACCGGCGCCTCCTCATCCGCCCCGAGCGCCTCCTGAACCTTTTTACCGCGGCTTCCAAGTGGTTCAAAGATCCAATCACGCGCGAAGTTTACTCCCTTTTGCGTCATTCGTGAAGGGGCGCCATCGCAGATTTCCGGCGGTTTATCGCAGGATTCAGCTGGTTCACCGCAACACCCTTGCCCTGGAAATGCAAGGTGACTTACTTAGACATCATGAAAACAAGAAACCTATTCATCTGTATTCTGTCAGTTTTCGCGATGCTCCCGTTTCTGGAGACATCCGCACAGTCGCCCCCAATCACAATCGAACTTCTCACGACCTTTGATTATCCGGGTGAAGGAAATTCAACCCAACCGTCGAAGATAAACGATCAGGGCGATATCGCCGGCCAATTTATCGACTCGAGCGGGGTAATCCGCGGCTTTGTCCGCTATCGCGACGGCAGTTTCAGCGCGCCGATTGTCGAGCCTAACGACGCCGGAAATAACACCCAGGCGCGAGGCATTAATAACAACGGAACGATCGTCGGATTTTACATCGGAAGCGATGGCGCGTTCCACGGCTATTTTCTCTCGGGAGACACATTTACTGAGTTCGATGTTCCAGGGGCCGTGAATACCCTAGTATTTGGGATAAATAACGGCGGCGATTTTGTCGGTAATACTGATGACGGCGTAACTGATCACGGCTACCTCAGCATCGACGGTGTCCTCACCACGTTCAGCATTCCCGGAGCGCTCGAGACTGATGTTTCTTCGATCAACGATGCCCAGAACAGCGCGGGCTTTTACTTCGACAGTGCAGTAGTCAGCCACGGATTTATCCGGAAACGCGACGGCACCCTCATCTTTCCGATCGATCCTCCCGGAGCTACCCAAACGCTTCTCTTTGGGAATAACGACCGCGGCGCGAAAGTCGGCAGATATGCGGATAGTTCGGGAATCACTCATGGTCTCTTCTTCACTGATCGTAACAACTTCGTAGGCTACGATTTCCCGGGCGCCACGCTTACTTCGTTGAACGGAATCAATCAGGCAGGAATCATCTGCGGCCGCTATCAAGGCGCTGACGGCATTGGCCACGGGATTGTCGCCCGGGTCACATTCCGCTCTGAGGCCAGCTCCGTTCAGTCGCAAAGCCCGGCGTCTCCAGCGAGAGCGATCAACTCGTCGTTCTCCACGATCCGAAGCCCATTGCCGTAAATCGGATTGCCGAAGTTCAAGGCGGCGTCTCCGCAACAGAGACGCCGCTCCTTGGCTGGCAGGCACAAGCGGCGGCTCGCCAGAACACCCACGAGCAGGAAGCGATCGCGCGATTTCCGCTCTTGGAAAGTGCGCTGACAGGCGACGGCTCCGCGGGCGGCGCAATGCTGGAACGGGATCTCGAAGAACTCTTTTCCGTTTTTTCCGTCCCCTTGAGGTAAGATTCGCCTAACGACGTTGATCGCTCATGCCCTGCTCGTGCCTTGTTTCCTCGCGGCCGATGCGGTGGTCGGGTGCGGGGGCATTGCCGACAGATCGTTCGCGTTTGAATCCCAGCTGCGAAGCCAGTAAGTGAGCGCCGGTGACAACCGGCTCATCTTCCCAAGGTAGGAGAAGCATTTCGCTCCTGACCGCGACCTGCCTCGTCGTCGCCAACATGGTCGGCACCGGCATCTTTACCAGCCTCGGGTTTCAAGTGGGCGATTTGCCCTCGGGCTTTGCGATCATGGCGCTCTGGGCGATCGGCGGAGTCTGCGCGCTCTGTGGGGCGCTTTCGTACGCGGAGTTGGGGGCGGCGCTACCTCGCTCAGGGGGTGAGTATCATTTCCTGCGCGAAATTTATCACCCGGCGGTTGGGTTCGTGGCGGGTTGGATCTCCGCGACGGTTGGATTTGCCGCGCCCGTCGCGATCGCGGCGATCCCGTTTGGCGTTTACGTCGCGAGCGTCGTTCCGGGATTGAACCCGCTCTTTCTTTCGCTCGCAGTGGTCTGGATTGCGACGCTCGCTTTGCTGTGGGATTTGCGCCTGGGAGCAGGATTTCAAAACAGCTCCACGCTTCTGAAGATCACGCTCATACTGCTGATCATCGCGGCCGGATTCTACGCGCGCGAGACGCAGCCGATCGCGTTCGCGCCGGTCGCAGGCGATCGCGCTTTGCTCGTGAGCACGCCCTTCGCGATCAGCCTTTACTGGGTGATGTATGCCTACTCAGGTTGGAATGCCTCGACCTATATCGTGGGCGAAGTGCGCAATCCAGCGCGGACCATTCCGCTCTCGTTAGGCTTGGGCACGCTCCTTGTCATGGCGCTTTATCTCGGCATCAACGCGGTCTTCCTGCGCACGACGCCGGTCTCCGACATGATCGGGAAACAGCAGGTCGGATTGATCGCGGGCGTGCATATATTCGGGAGCCCCGGCGGGAAATTGATGGCGATATTCATCGCGCTCGGGTTGATCTCCACGGTCAGCGCGATGATGTGGATCGGCCCGCGAGTGACGGTGGCGATGGGCGAAGATCTGCGCGCGCTATCGTGGCTGGCCCGGCGAGATGAGCGTGGCATTCCGATCCGCGCGACGCTCCTGCAGTTCGCGATCGTGAATCTGCTCATCTTGATCACAACCTTTCAGAAGGTCGTGAACTACGTGCAGTTCAGCCTCACGCTTTTTTCGGCTCTCACGGTACTCGGCGTTTTCGTGCTTCGCTGGCGGCGGCCCGATCTGCCGCGCCCCTATCGGACGTGGGGATATCCGCTGACTCCGCTAATTTTCCTGGCGATCAGCGTCTGGATGCTCTGGCACTTGCTCGCTGCTCCTTCGACGCGCGAGCCGTCGTTGTGGGGACTCGCGACGGCGGCGCTTGGACTCGTCATCTACTTCGCTTCGCCGAAAAGTCGAGCGCTGTAGACCGCGCTTCACCGAGCGAAGCGCCTGCAAGCGAAGCGCGCTGCCTAACGACTACCTATTTCCCGAGCAGCAGTCGCAAAAAGTTCGCATCGGAGAAAGGCCCGCCCGCGCCCTGCCTCACGACGACGAGATCGAGCGACGGAATCACGTAAAGGCGCTGATAACCGGAGCCGATGCAGGCCACCAAATCGCTCGGCGCCTCGCGGCAGAGGCAGGCGTCGGCCCACTCCTGGCGCGACCATTTCAACTGCAGCATGGCTTCGAAATCGAACTCGCGTCCGCCGGGTGCGGCCCGGTTGTTCCACCAGCCTAACGAGAAGGCGCGGTTCGCTGGAGAGCCGCGCCAGGATTGCGCGAGTGTTTCCGGCCTAACGATCGACTTGCCGCGGGCGAGAACCAGCTCTCCCATTTTCGCCCACTGCCGGGCGGTCAGCGTGAAACCGGCGGCGAGCAGAGGATTGCTCGCGCGATCATTGAGGTAACGCTGCGGCCCAAGCCCGAGCCGGCGGAGAACGCGCCGCTCCAGATAACGGGTTGGCGATTCCCGGTGCAGCTTTTCCTTTAGAATCTGATGGAAAACCTGGAGCGCGCTCGGACCGTAGATGAACGCTTTGCCCGGTTCGGCGACAATCGGCAGGCGTAGCGCGGCCTCGTCGCGATCACCAAAATCATTCTGCTGTAGGGAAAAACCTGGAGGCAGGCCGCAGGAAAAATCGAGCAGTTGCCGGATTGTCACGCGCGACTTGCGCGGGTTGCTGCGCCACGAAGCGATCGTCTCGGCAACGCGGTCGTCGAGGCCGAGGATGCCATCTTCCGCGGCGGCGAGCGCGGCGAGATTCCAGAAGGCTTTGGTTCCGCTGTAGATTTTCGATGCAGTCTTCTCGTCGGCCCCGTCCGGATACTGCTCGAGCAGCGTCTTCCCTTTTTCGATGGCGAGGAAGGAGAGCCCATGATGAGCCGCGGAATATTTCGCTGCCTTCCGGACCGCCGCTGGGTCGAGGCCGGCCGCGTGCGCCGGCGGAGCGGCGAAGAAGAGACATCCGAAAAGCAATAGGAATTTCACCGGCAATTTTTTCTTCTCCGCATCGCTTGCTGCCTCATCTACGCTGCCCGTCTTGATCGCTTATTATCTGGATAATTTCAGCCCCTTCCTCCTCAAGTTCGGGCCAAGCTTCGGGATTCGCTGGTATGGATTTTCTTATCTCCTGGCTTTCTTCTGCGGTTTTCTCCTCCTCCGCTGGCTCGCGCAGCAGCGCTATTGCGCGCTCCCGGCCGCGAAGGTTGCGGACTTCATTGCGCTTGCCTCGTTAGGCGTGATCGCCGGCGGGAGGTTGGGCTATGTTTTGTTCTATCGGCCGCAGCAAACGCTGGTCGATCCGCTTTTTATTTTCCGGGTCTGGGACGGCGGGATGTCGAGTCACGGCGGAATGATTGGTCTCACCCTCGTCACGTTTTTTTATGCGCGGCAGCAGGGCATCTCGTGGCTCAGCCTGGCGGATAACATCGCGGTCGTCGCGCCGGTTGGATTGTTTCTTGGGCGCTGCGCGAACTTCATCAACGGGGAACTCTACGGCCGGGCGGCGACGGTGCCGTGGGCCATGCAATTTCCAAAAGAAGCGCTCGATCTTCCTGCGCTCGGCGAGCGCACTCTGGCGGCGGCCCGGGTTGTGCAGTTGGCCATCGAAAATCTCGACGCATTGATCGTGCAGGCGCGGAGCGACGTCACCCTGCAAGGTGTCCTCCGCCGGACCTTGACGCCGCGACATCCATCGCAAATCTACGAGGCGCTTCTCGAAGGCGCGTTCCTTTTCACTTGCCTTTGGATCTTACGCGTGCGCACACGGCAGCCGCGCGGAATGCTCGCCGGACTTTTCCTCTTGCTCTACGCGTTCGTCAGGATCGTTGTGGAAAACTTTCGCGAACCGGACGCGCCGCTGACCGGTTCCTTCACCCGCGGGCAGACGCTCTCGGTCATGCTGATCGCCGGCGGGATTTGTTTCGTCGCCTACGCACTGAAAACCAGGCGCTACGAAGCGGCCTAACGAACCGCTAGTGAACCGTCCTGGTTAAACCGAGGCAGACAGGCCTTCCGCATGTCCAGGATCGAGCGTCCGGCTTCGCGTATTCTGAAAAACGCGCTAATTCGCCGGCCGCTAGTTGCGCAAAAGAAGGCCCACCACGAGGCCGACGCAGACGAACCCGACGACTTGTATAAGCAACCGACAACCAGCGGGCCATCATAGAGGACGCGCTGCGGTGGGAAAATAGATGAGCACTCCCGAGGCCGGCATCCTCGCCCAATTTACGTGACCCTTTCGTGTCTTTGTTCCCGGCCGCAGAATTGCGCTTGTCGCCCCGGCCGTTGCTACAATACGATCGGCCCGAATCCAAAATGAGCGGCGCAACCCCAGGCGCGGAATCTGTCTCGACCTTTTTTCAACGGCCGCCGTGGAGCTGTCGCTGGCTCTGGTTCGTCCTCTCAGCGGTCATCCTGGTGGCGGATTATCTTTGCGGACCGGAATTGCTTTTCCCCGTCCTCTTTATCCTTCCGGTCATGCTCGCGGCCTGGAATTGCGCCCGGCGCGAGGCGGTCTTTATCGCCGTCGTTCTCACTGCCGCCCGCTGGCTCGGGCTTCATCCGGGAGTCGAGTTTTCCCATGGCAGCGGATCTCGTGAACGGTCTCATTCGCGGCGTCGTCCTGGTGGGCCTGGCCGTGTTGGTCTCGCGCGTGGCCCAGCAAAACGCCCAGCTGGCGCGCCGAGTGAAACAGCTCGAAGGGCTCATCCCGATCTGCGCGCACTGCAAGCGCATCCTTGACGAGGAGAAACATTGGACGCGGCTGGAGACTTATATCGTCGAACGTTCGCAGGCCGAGTTTACCCACGGCGTTTGCCCGGAATGCGCTAAAATCCACTACGGCTTGACTGCGCCTAACGATGCCTCGTTCTGATGCACCGCCGCGCCGTCGCGCAGAGCGATGCGGCTGAAGTCGCCCCGGCATCCGAATTCTCGGGCATGACTCCTTCTGACCCAAGCGCGGCCGGCAAGCGGCGCGATTCCGCAGTCGCCATCAGCATCATCTTTTTCGCGGTGGCCGTGCTCTGTCTTCTGCTTGGCTGGGCGGAGGGCGTGCGGCGCGACACCCGCTACTTGCACATTCCGGAGACTGGCAACTGGCTTATCGCCACGGCCATCCTCGGCGCACTCGGCGTGCTTTTCCTCCTCTGGTCGCGCGCGATGAAGCGCGGCTAGCGCCGAGACTGCCGCGGCAGAGCATGAACCGCGGCGTCGCCCCTCCAGGGCGAGACGCCGGCGGTATCGCTTGTGTGACATTGTTACCAATGTAATAATATTAAATGAAGCAATCAACCGCTCCCAAAAAAGTGGAGCGCGTCCAGGTCGGCGCGCGGATGGAAAAAACATTGGTCAAAGTGCTCAAGGCGCTGGCGGAGTATCTCGATCTTTCGTTAGGCGATTTACTCGAAGGAATTACCTTGCACGCCTTGGAAGGGAAGGCTGCTTTCACTCCGAAAACCCTCGGGCACGTCAAGCGCTTGCGCGCGATTTACGGCCTTGATCTGAACGCGCGGGACAGTCATCGCCTGGTGGAGGAGAATCGTGACAACGAATAATCCAACCGCCCTGCTGGCCGCTTTCGAGGAGGGCCGGGTCGACCCGCGACAGTTTCCGCATCGCGAGCATGCCCGCGTCGGCTACGAGCTGCTCGAACGCCATCCTTTTCCGGAAGCGCTCCTGCATCTCGCGCGAGGGTTGCGCCGGCTGGCCGCGAAAGCGGGCCGGCCCGAGATCTATCATGAGACGATCACGGCGGCTTTTCTCGCGGTGATCGCCGAGCGGCGGCTGAGCGGCCGATATGCAGATTGGAACGACTTCGCGTCGCGCAATCCCGATCTATTCCAAAAAGAGTTGCTCCAGGAATATTACGAGCTCGCGGTGCTGCAATCGACCCTGGCGCGCCAGACTTTCGTGTTACCACGAAGCTTGCTAGTCCCGCCAACAACGGCGACCCCGTGAAGATGATCGCGTCGACAACCCCGCGCGCTGGCGCAGCGACGCGCCGGCGATCTGCTGAGACAGCGGACATTATAAGACGGTCGCCTGGCCTAACGAAAGCGTCGTAGCGTGCACTCTCCTCAGCGCACCGGCGCCAGGCATCCGCTGAGGACAGCGGACGCGACAAGCACAGCCGCCTGACGACTGATTCCGCGACCACCACCGGAGTGACGAGGTTAAGGTCTCCGAAAATCTCTTTTCGTTGCGTTCCGAACGCCGATTGTCAAGGAGGCCGCGCTCTTTTAGACTCGTCCGCCCATGGATCGCGAGCTCTTGATCGTCTCCACGTTTTGTTTCTTCCTCGCGATCGTGCGCACCGCCGTGGCGATCAGGGGCGGCGCTTATCGTCCGGCGGGTTTTAATTTCTTCGCGATCGCGCTCGGCTTTGTTTTTCAAACGGCTTTCCTGAGCGTGCGCGGCCATGCCCTCGGGCGTTGTCCGCTGACCAATCTTTTCGAGGTGTTCATCTTTCTCGCCTGGTCGGTCTCGTTGATTTATCTGCTCATCGGGCCTGCTTATCGGCTTTCGTTGATGGGAGCGTTCACGGCCCCGCTGGTTTTTGGTTTGCAAATTTTCGCGCTCCTCGCGCCGATCGATCTGCGGCATTCGCTGAAGCATTCACCGACGCCGTGGCTGGAACTCCACGCCTCGGTCTCGCTCATCGCTTACGGGGCCTTCGCGCTCGCCTGCGTGGCGGGGCTGATGTATCTCGTGCAGGAGCGGCAGCTCAAACAGCGCGAGTTAAATTCAATGTTTTATCACTTCCCGCCGCTGACCGATCTCTTTGCGGCGATCACGCGGCTGCTCTGGCTCGGGTTTGGCTTGCTCACACTTGGAATCGCAGCCGGCTTTTTCACCGGCCAGCCGCTGCCTTACGGCAAGGTTGCCTGGTCGTTAGGCGTGTGGATTTTCTACGCCGCCATCCTGCTCGCGCGGCATCTCGGCACGACCGCGCCGCGGCGCATCGCGGCGCTCTGCGTGGTGGCCTTCAGCGCGGCGCTCACGCTTCTTTGGGGGATCACGTTTCTCTCCCAAACTCCCTCCATGTGATGCACCTTTTCTGCGTCGGAATCAGCCATCACACTGCAAAGGTGGAGACGCGAGAACGCTTTGCCGGTCATGCGGAAATCGATCGCACGTTGCGCGCCGAAGCCGGCTGCTCCGAGGCGCTCCTACTCACGACCTGCAATCGCGTTGAGGTTTACGCGGCGGCGGCGGAAGCGGTCCCGACCGAGCGCATCGCGCATTGTCTTCTGACCGCCGGAGACTCGTTAGGCGAGGAAGTGGAGGCGTTCTATCGCCACGAAGCGCAGCAGTGCGTGCAACATCTTTTCCGGGTGGCGTCCGGATTGGATTCGATGGTGATCGGTGAAACGGAAATCCTTGGCCAGGCCAAGAAAGCCTATGCCGCAGCGCGCGAATCGGGAGCGGCAGGGCCCTACTTGCACCGGCTTTTTCAGCGGGCCTTCCGGGTCGCAAAACAAGTGCGCACGCGGACGGAGATCACGCGCGGTGCCGTCTCGGTCGGATCGGTAGCGGTCGATTTGGCCGAACAAATTTTCGGGAACTTCGAAACCCGCAAAGTGCTCCTGCTCGGCGCGGGCGAAGCGAGTGAGCGGACGGCGCGAGCGCTGTTCAAACGTGGGGTGCGCGATCTGCGCGTGAGCAATCGTTCGCTCGAACGCGCGGAAGCGCTCGCGACGCTCGTCGGAGGGCGACCGGTGGCGATGGAGAACTGGGAGTCGCAGTGCCGCGAGGTCGATATTTTAATTTCCTCGACGGCCTCTCCCACGCCGCTTCTCACCCGCGAAAAGCTCTCGCCGCTCCTGCACGATCGCCTCGATCGGCCGCTTTTCATCATCGACATCGCGGTGCCGCGCGACGTCGCGCCCGACGTCAACGAGATGGAAGGGGTTTATCTTTACGACATCGATTCGCTGCAATCGATCGCGCAGCAGTCGCTCGCGCAGCGCCGGCAGCAGATCTCGGCCGGGGAAGAAATCATTGCCGGGCATGTGGACGAGTTCAGCGGTTGGTTTACCTCGCCGCGGGCGCGGGTGATGCAGTCCGCGTTGGAACTGCGCCCTTCGGAATCCTGAGTGGCCTCGCCGGATCGGATCGTTCTGGGCTCTCGCGGGAGCGAACTGGCCTTGGCGCAGGCGCGGCTCGTGGAGAGGGCGCTGCGGCGCGCCTGGCCCGCACTCGAAGTGGCGCTCGAGATCATTCGCACGAGCGGGGACGAAAGCAGCAAAGGCACGCCCGTGACCGATCGCAGAGCGGGACGGAAAGGAATGTTCACGCGCGACATCGAGAAAGAGCTGCTCGTTAGGCGGATAGACGTCGCGGTGCACAGCGCGAAGGATTTGCCGAGCGCGCGGCTCGAGGAGCTGGAAGTGCGGGCGACCCTCCCGCGAGCGCACACGGAGGATGTGCTGATCACGAAATCAGGCGGCGGCCTAACGACGGCGCCGGCAGGTGCGACGATCGGCACCGGCAGCATCAGGCGGCAGCACCAGCTTCGATGGAAACGGCCCGATCTGCGCATCGCAGATCTGCGGGGAAATGTGCCGACGCGTTTGCGCAAGCTGCAGGAGAACGAAACGTGGAGCGGAATTATCCTCGCCCGCGCCGGGTTGGAGCGACTAGGGCTGGAGGTGCCGATGGAGATTCTCTCGCAGGTAGATTTCGTGCCGGCGGGAGGGCAGGGCGTTATTGCGCTGCAAATCCGGCGCGATGATGCGCGCGCGCAACAACTGCTGGACGCGATTAATGATCGGGCAACGCTGATCGCACTGCGGGCGGAGCGGGAATTTTTAAGACTGCTCGATGGAGATTGCGATTCGCCAGTTGGCGTGCAGGCGACATTGGATAGAGCGAGCCTCCAGCTCCGTGCGCAAATTTTTGAAACCGCGGCGACCCCGCCGAAAGTCGGAAGGGCGACTGGCGCGAGCGCTGATCCCGAAGCGGTCGCGGCCGCGCTAATGCGGCAAATTTATGGCGGATAAAAAGACGAATGGACGGTGTTACCTGGTCGGGGCCGGTCCGGGCGATCTCGGGCTGGTGACGTTGCGGGCGCGACAACTGATCGAGCGGGCCGACGTGCTCGTCTATGACTACCTCTGCAATCCGGAGATGCTCGCGTGGGCGCCCGAGCAAGCGGAGATCATTTACGCCGGGAAAAAAGCCGGCGCGCACACGCTCACGCAGGACGAAATCAACGCGCTCCTCGTTGCGAAAACAGGCGAGGGTTTGGAGGTCGTTAGGCTAAAAGGCGGCGACCCGTTTTTGTTTGGCCGCGGCGGCGAGGAAGCTCTCGCGCTGGCGGAAGCGAAGCTCGCATTTGAAGTCGTGCCGGGCGTCACCTCGGCGATCGCGGCGCCGGCTTATGCAGGGATCCCGGTGACGCATCGCGCCATCACTTCGCACGTTACTTTTTTCACCGGCCACGAGGATCCGGAAAAGACAGAGAGCTCGATCGATTTTCCGGCGCTCGCAAAACTTGGCGGTACCCAGGTCATGCTCATGGGCGTCGAGCGGATGGAAGCGATCGCGCAGCAGATGCGCGAGAACGGGGTGCGGGAAGATTTGCCGGTGGCGCTTGTGCGCTGGGGAACGACCGGACGCCAGAAGGTCATTCGCGGCACGCTGCAAAACATCGCGCAACGGGTCGCCGAAGAAAATTTCGAGCCGCCAGCTGTGGCAGTGTTTGGCGAGGTGGTATCGTTAGGCAAAGAGCTGGACTGGCGCGCCCAGCTTCCGCTTTCCGGCAAACGCATCGTTGTGACGCGGACGCGCAAACAAGCCGGCGCCTTGAGCGACCGGCTGCGCGATCTGGGCGCCGAGGTGATCGAGCTGCCGACCATCCGGATCGAACCGCCGAGCGATCTGCGCGCTTTTGCGGAGCTGGTGCAGGACGCGCACGGCTATGACTGGATTGTTTTCACGAGCCCGAACGGCGTTAGCGCTTTCTTCGAAATGTTTTACAAACTCTACGACGACGCGCGCGATCTCGGCGCGGCGCGGATCGCGGCCATCGGGTCGGCGACGGCGCAACGCGTGCGCGATTTTCACCTGAAGGTCGATCTGCAGCCGGCCGAATTTGTGGCCGAGGCGGTCGTGCGCGAGTTCAAGAAAGAAGGCGACATCGAGAACTTGCGCATCCTGATCGCGCGAACGGAAGAGGCGCGGGACCTGCTTCCCAGGGAACTCGGAACCTTGGGCGCCATTGTGGACGTTGCCTCTGCCTATCGGACCGTCGCCGAGACGAACGACCGGACGGAAGCGCGTGCGCGGTTGGCGAAAGAGGGCGCCGATATGATCACTTTTACCAGCTCTTCGACGGTGGAAAATTTCCTCGCGCTCGGTCTTCCCTGGCCGCAGGGAATGCAGGTGGCGAGCATCGGGCCGATCACTTCGCAAACCGCGCGGAATCGCGGCCTGACGATTGCGGTCGAGGCGCGGCATTATGATGTGCCCGGATTGGTCGAAGCGATCGGGCGTTTTTTCAGCAAGCACTGATTACGCATGACGGAGGCGACGGAGAGCGGAACGGATTTTGCAGCGGCCATGCATGAGCTGAGCGCGCAGGCTTCGTCGGGGAGAGACGAGTCGCGTCTCGCTTCGGGCATTTCGGTTTTGATCAGCGGCATCCACTCGCTCAGTCAGCGGATGGAAGCGCTGGAAGAATCAATGGTGCGAAAGTTCGAAGGGCTGCAATTGCAGAGACTCGAACAGCAGCTCGCGGCAATTCGGGATAGCGAAACAGTGAATCAAAAGTTGTTCGATTCGCTGCACGAGGAGTTGATCAGTTATCGCGACAATTTCGTCCGCGATTCGCTCCAGAAACCTTTCATTCGCGATCTGCTCGTCTTGTTCGACGACTTGAGCCGGATAGCGGCGCAAGTCACGGCGGCGTACGAGGAAAATGGCGCCGCTGCGAGTGCCCAGCTGCGCGATAATCTCGAGAACACGCTACATTTTCTCGTCGAGATTCTGCACCGTCTCGAGGTGACGGAGATCGAGCCGAGGGAAATAGTGGATCGCACGCTTCACCGCGTCGTCGGCGTGGAGAAGACGGAATCGACCGAGGAAGATGGCCGCATCGCTACGCGGTCGAAGCGGGGCTTCGTCTGGCGCGACAAAGTGCTGCGGCCGGAAGAGGTCGTCGTTAGGCGATTGAGCTAGCTACTCGGGGCGCGAAGGCTCGAGGCGGGTCCAGAGATCCGCGCTACAGCGCATAGCGCAAAAACCATTGCGTGATTGATTCCGGGGCGGGCATGAAATCTGCACTCAGAGAGGGGCCAGTCACGTTCGGAGACACAGTATTTTCCTCTAAAAATCATGAGCAATCGCAAAGCAGTCGGGATCGATCTCGGCACGACCTTTTCGGCCGTTGCCCACATCGACGCCTACGGTAAACCGCAAATCATTCCCAACGCCGAGAGCGAACGGATTACTCCGTCGGTCCTTCTCTTCGATGGGACCAACGCGATCGTCGGCACGGTGGCAAAAAACAACACGGTGGCCGAGCCGGAAAAGATCGTCGATTTCGTGAAGCGCGAGATGGGCAAGTCGAAGGAGCAATTTCATCGCACTTTCGAGAACAAGAATTATTCGGCCGAGGAACTTTCCGCGCTCATCCTGAAGAAGCTCAAGGCGGACGCGGAGAAATATCTCAAGACGCCCGTGACCGACGCGGTCATCACAGTCCCGGCGTATTTCAACGATTCGGAGCGAACCGCGACAATCACCGCGGGACGGCTCGCCGGTTTGAATGTCCTTCAGATCATCAACGAACCGACGTCGGCCGCGCTCGCTTACGGGCTCGATAAGCTCGATGAGGATCAGACGGTTTTCGTCTTCGATCTCGGCGGCGGCACGTTCGACGTTACCTTGATGCGGATCGAGTCGCATCGTCTCGAAATGGTCGCGACGAACGGCGACCACCGGCTCGGGGGCAAGGATTGGGACGACGTCATCGTCAACTGGGTGGCGGAAGAATTCGATCGACAGCACGGAGAAAATCCACTGCTCGATCTGCAAAGTTACCAGGACCTGCAAAGCCGCGCGCTAGCCGCGAAAATCCAACTCTCCAGCCGTCCGCGCACGACCATCGTGCACAATCACAATGGCAAGAGCATCAAGCTCGAGCTGACGCTGGAAGATTTTGAAAAGATGACGCGCCACCTCATCCAAAAATGCAGAGCGATCTGCGACATCGTGATGCGCGAGGCGAAGATGCAGTGGAGCGATGTGGACAAGATTCTGCTCGTTGGCGGCATGACGCGGATGCCGATGGTGCGCGCCATGATCGCCGAGCTCTCGGCCGTGCCCTTGGCCGAGGACGTGAATCCGGACGAGGCCGTAGCGGTCGGAGCAGCCATTCAGGCGGTCCTCTCGCTCCTGCACGAGGAAGAAATTTCCGGCGAGAAAACGCTCCCCGCGGAAACGCGTCAGCAATTTTCCTCGCGCGATGGCGGCCTGATCCAGGTGCGCAACATCACCTCGCACACGCTCGGCGTCGTGCTCTGGGATGAAACCCAGCTCGAGGAATACGTCTTCCCGATGATCCGCAAAATGAGCGCGATGCCAGCGACGGCGAAGAATTCCTTCGGCACCGCGACGGCTAACATGCAGCGCGCGATTGTGCGGATCGTCGAAGGCGAGAGCTCCCTTCCGGGCGAATGCACACCGCTCGGCATTTGCGACGTGGAGTTGCCGCCCTTCCTGCCGAAAGGTTCGCCGGTTGAGCTGACCTACGAATACAATGCCAACCAGGTGCTCGAGGTCGCGGTGCAAGCTTGCGGGAATTGCGCCACGGTCTCGATCGAGCGCAAGACCGGTCTTACCGAAGGTGAGCTCGATCTCGCGACCAGGGCGCTGGGGGCGTTGATCATCGCGTAAAATGCTCCAGCCAGGGATGAATTTTCCGATTCCATTGCCGGATGATCCGCGTAAATGGGACGGCTGGAGCCGCTATAATTCGCCTGATCTTTACGAGCGGCTCTGTCTCGATCCGCAGACCCATCCGAGCAACGAGCTGATCGAAGAGCGTTTCCGGGAGCTGCTTCTTTGGTGGCAGAAAAAGCTGCCGCTGAAGAACCAGCCGAGCAATCCACTCGCGCAGTTATTGCGTTCGGGCCTGGATGAATCGTCACGTTTCCTGACCGAAGCGCGGGCGGAATTGCTCGATCCGGAACGCCGCCAGAAAATGGATGACGAACTCGCCGCCCAAGCCGAGGAGCGGACCGTCGCCGAGTTTCAGAAATATCTCGCCTTTGCCCTAAACGATAAAACTCTCCTTCCACACGAGGAGGAAACATTGCTTCAATTCGGCCGCGACAACGCTTTGAGCGAAGAGCGAATGCGCGAGTTGATCGAAGGCGAACTCGTCGCAATCGGCGCCGTGCGCATCGTCCCGCCAACTCCGGACGAAGCAGCAGTGGCCAAAAACGGCGCGCGCAAACTCGATCCGAAAGAGGATTTCCTGCGCGTGCTCCGGCTCAGCGGCCTTGACAGCGATGGCCTGACCGATGAGCAGCGCGATGCCTTCATTAACGTCGCGGAGAATCTCGGGCTCGAATCGGGCGACGCCGAAGATCTGGTCGATCTTTACCTCGAAGAAATCGACAGCCTGAGCGCACCTCCGCCTCCTCCGCCCAAGTCGGCGGCGAAAGTTCCGCCGAAAGTTGCCGCAGCTGTTTCCGCTCCGGGAGTCGCTGCCGCGGCCGCGCCGCCGATCGACGTGGTCAATGAGCGCGCCCGTTTTCAGCGATTCAACAGCACCATCGGCGTCGAAATGCTTTTCGTGCCTTCCGGCGTTTTCCAAATGGGGAGCGACGCGCCCGACGCCGCGCCTAACGAATACCCGGTCTCCCCGGTGACGCTCACGCGTTTTTACCTCTCGCGTCATCCGATCACGAACGCGCAATACGAGATGTTCGATCCAAGCCATGCGCGCAAACGCGCGCCCGGCGTCGGCGATCGGCATCCGGTGATTTATGTAAGCAGCGCCGAGGCCGTGAAGTTTTGCCAATGGCTCAGCTCGCGCGAGCGCCGGCGTTATCGGCTGCCGACTGAAGCAGAATGGGAGTATGCGGCGCGAGGAACTGACGGCCGCAAATACCCTTGGGGTGGCCAGGAAGGGCGGGGCGATCTCGCCAATTTCGCCGATCGCAATACGGTCTTCGCCTGGAGCGATCGGGAGATTGACGACGGCTTCCCGGAAAGCTCGCCGGTCGGGTCGTTTCCCGTGGGCGCAAGTCCGTTCGGCATCGAAGACATGGCGGGAAACGTCTGGGAATGGTGCAGCGATTTCCTGGAGCCGTATCGAGGAACGCCGAAGACCAATCCGCGCGCCGCGAAATCCGGAGCGAAGCGCGTCTATCGCGGAGGGAGCTGGAAGTCGCGCTTCAACAGCCTGCGGGCGACGACCCGCGGCTCAAATGTGCCGAATTATTCGTGCAACGATCTCGGCTTCCGTGTCGTTTGCGAGTGCGAGTAGGGAGCTTGGAATGTGAATTGTTATATCGTGTTGGATTCACAATTCACGAATCACGGTCTCTTACGAGGGATTGAAACGAAACTTGGCGCGGCCGCGTTTCGCGTTGGCTTTCGCCTTGCGCCGGGTCTTTTGGTTAGGCGTTTCGAACGCGCGCAGGCGGCGCACCTCTTCCAAAATCCCTTCCGCGTCCAGCTTGTTCTTCAGCCGTTTCAAGGCCCGGTCCACCGGCTCACCTTTACGAACGATCACTTCTGGCATGGCAATTGGTTCTCCTTGAATCCTTCTAAATTTGAAATCTCTTCCAGCTGACTGGCGTGCGATCCTAAGGCTCCGTCGCTTGAGCGTCAACTCTGGGTTTGTTAGGCAGACGAGCGAGGTCTCCCCTCGGATACTCCGCACCACTCATCTAAATCGCGAGGCAATCTGCCTCGATTACGTAGCGGTCGTCGGCGTAGTGACGGTGCTCTTCTGCGTCACTTCGCGGCGCAGGCTGCTCGCGCTGCCGCCGCGCGCGCGCGTCCACCAGAGCACGATCGGCGAGGCGATGAAGATCGAGGAGTAAGTGCCGACGACCACGCCGATGATGATCGCGAGGGAGAAGTCGCGCAGGACCGCGCCGCCCAAGAAGAAGAGACACAGAATCGGGATCAACGTCACCGTGCTTGTGAGAATGGTGCGGCTGAGCGTCTGGTTGATGCTCGCGTTCATGATCTGTTCGATCGTGCCGCGTTGGCCGCTGGCGAGACCTTCGCGGATTCGATCGTAAACTACGATGGTGTCGTTGATGGAATAACCGGCGATCGTGAGAATGGCGCCGACGAGAGGGAGCGTGAGCTCGCGCCCGAGGAGCGAGAAAACGCCGACGGTAATGAGCACGTCGTGGAGCAAGGCAACGATAGCGCCGACCGCGAAGGAGAGCTCAAACCGGAAGGTGACGTAGATCAGAATTCCGAATATGCCGAGGCCGAGCGCCCAAAGGGAATTCCTCGCCAGTTCGCCGCCGACGAGCGAGCCGACGCGTTCTTCCCGCTCGACTTTAAATTGTCCGCTGGGGATGTGCTCCCGGATCGTGCGTTCCACCTGTTCGCTGGTGTTGAGCGGCAGGCGCAGCGTGATGAAGTTGCGATCGCCTTGAGCCGATTGCTGGATCGGCTCATTATCGAGGTGAATCGGCTTGAGTGCGTCGCGGATTTGCGCGATCTGCACGGTTTTCGCCGCACTCAGCGAAAGCAGATCGCCGCCCTTGAAATCGACCCCGAAATTGCGATCGCCGCGGATGACGAAGGAGGTGGCACCCACGATGAGGAGCGCGAGCGAACACATCACGGCGAGAAAACCTTTGCCGAGGAAGTTGAAGTTGTGCGACGAGATGAGATGGAGCATCGAGATGCGTTTCACGCGGCCGGTATCGACAAACCAGCTGAACAAATTCCGGCCCACGATGAGCGCGGTGAAGAGGGAAGCGAGAATGCCTAACGAGAGCGAAATCGCGAATCCTTTAACCGGCCCGCTGGCTTTCCAGAAGAGGATCGCGGCGGTGATCAAGGTCGTGACGTTGGCGTCGAGAATGGAAGAAAAGGCCTTTTCATAAGCGGTCTGCACCGCAACCTTCAGCGACTTGCCGAGCGCCAGCTCTTCGCGCAGGCGTTCGTAGATGAGCACGCTCGCATCGACCGCAAGACCAATCGTGAGGATGATACCGGCGATACCTGGCAGCGTGAGCACGAAATTGAACATCGTGAGCGCGCCCATGAGCAGGATGATGTTGACGATGAGGGCGAGGTTCGCGATGAGCCCGGCGAATTTGTAGTACACGAGAACGAGCAGGAGCGTGATCGCGAGCCCGAGCAGACCCGCCATGATGCTGCTACGAATCGAATCCTGCCCCAGCGTCGGCGAGACGCTGCGCTGCTCCTCCATGCTCACCGGCGTTTGCAGCGGATTCTCCAGCACGCTGGCCAGGCCGCGCGCCTCCTGCTCGTTGAAGTGCCCGGTGATGATTGCGTCGCCGCCGTAGATCGCGGTGCGAATACTGGGCGCGGATTGGATTACGTTGTCGAGCACGATCGCGAAACGGTGACCGACATTGGCCTCCGTGATCTGGCCGAAAATTTTGGCGCCGGCGCTGTCGAACTTCAGCTGCACCGTCCAGCCGTCGGGCCCATAATAGGCGTTCGATTCGGTCACGCGGTCGCCCCCGAGATCGGCCTTTTTCTTCACCAGGAGGCGCTCTTCAATCGGTTTTTTCCCTTCCTCTTGTTGGATTGTATATTTCTCGATCCGATATTCCGGCGGGATTACTTCGGTGCCGGCATCGATCGCGCGCAACCGCTCGCCGTTGTCTGGATAAACGAGACGGAACTCAAGTTTCGCGACGCGGGAAAGCTGCTGACGCGCCTCGATTATTTTCGCCGGATCGAGTCCGGGGATCTGCACCAGAATGCGATCGGTCCCGACGGGGCTGATTACTGGTTCGCCGGCGCCAAAGTAATCGACTCGTTTACGGATGACTTCGACCGCCTGATCCAGATTATTTTTCGTGATTGGCCGGTCGCCCGCGACGAGGCGAATGAGGAAGGAAGTGCCGCCTTTGATGTCGAGGCCGAGCTGAATCTTCTTACTCGGCGGCCAGATCGTGACGATGCTGAAGGCGACGAGCAGGAGCATGAGCACCGTCGCGAGGAGACGTTTGCGCGGCCCGAAATCGGTCGCGAAATACCACCCGAAAAGGATGAGAAGGACGAGCCCGATGAAGAAGGTGAGTGCGGGAGTCATTGGGGAAGGTTGAGAGTTGAGAGTTGAGAGTTGAGAGACGGATCGAGAGAGCGCGAGAAACCTGTCGGGGGATTCGTTTTTCTCTCAACTCTCATTTCTCACTCTCAACTAGCTTGAGCACATTCGTGATCGCCGACTTCTCCATTTCCAGTTTCACGTTGTCGGCCACTTTCACCATCACGGTGGTTTCTTTCACGTTCGTGATGCGGCCGTGAATGCCCGAAGCGGTGATGACATCGTCGCCGGTCTTGAGCGCGGAGACGACGCGCGCCTGCTCTTTCGAGCGACGCATCTGCGGACGGATCATGACGTAATAGCCAATGACAAAAATGAAGACGATCGGGAGCAGCCCAATGATGCCGGAACCGGCGGGAGCGGCCGGGGCGGCCTGCGCGAGAAAGGTCAGTAACATGGGATGAACGGTAAGCGCGGCAGGGAGGTCGCCGGAGCGGAATTCACTGAGCACGAATGCGCGCGGAATGCAAGACTGTAGACGTTGGAAAGCCCGACCGTTGCTTCGCATCCCTTACGGCGCTCTGCGAAATGCGACATCAGTCGTTAGGCGCGCGCGCGGAATACATGCGGGCCGGGTGCCTCTAAGGTGCGATATGACGATTTCATTTTACGAGCGAAAAAACCGTCCGCGCGCGACTGGCGGAGTTGTTCGAGAGCCCGCGGCGGAAGAGGCTGCTTGTCGCGGAGGCGCGCAGTGAGCGACGCTTTTGGCGCGCCCGGCGCGGAACCGCGCTGGACGCGCAGCTCGAAGGAAGGCATCGGCACCTCTTATCACACGAGTTGCCGGCTCTGGTTCACGCTTTCCCACGGCATCATCAACGAAGTCTACTATCCGCACATCGATCAACCCAACACGCGGGACCTCCAGTTTCTCATCACCGACGGTGAAACTTTTTTCCACGAAGAACGGCGCGATCTGGAGCACGAAATTAACTACCCGGAAAAAGGCGCGCTTCTGTACCGGCTGAAAAATCGCGACCGCTCGGGCCGTTACTGCATCCACAAAGAAGTCATCGCCGATCCGCATTCGTCCGTTCTCCTCATCCAGACGCGGATCGAAATCGCCGATCCCGATTCACGCAAAAAATTGCGCATCTTTGCCCTGCTCGCGCCACACCTCAAGCGCGGCGGCTACCAAAATTCGGCCGCGGTCTGCGAGATCGGCGGCCGCTCTTTGGTGCGCGCCTGGCGCAATGGCATTCATCTCGTCATGGGCGCGATGCCGGAGTTTTCTCGCCGCTCGGTGGGTTACGTGGGAGCGAGCGACGGGTGGCAGGATTTGCAGAATCTAAAAATGGACTGGGAGTTTCGCGAGGCGCTCAACGGCAACGTGGCGATGATGGCCGAGATCGATTTGGCGCGCGGGCTAGAGTTCACCCTCGGGGTTGGCTTCGGTCTGAGCGAGCAAAGTTCAACCGCTAAGTTATTGCAATCCCTCGCTACGCCCTTCGCGCAAAAGCGAGAGAACTACGTCGAGCAATGGCAGCGCTCCGCCACCAAGGTGGATCTGGCGGAACAGACCGGCGACGGCGGCAGCCTCTTCCGGCTCAGCCGTTGCGTGCTTCTCGCGCACGAGGATAAAACTTTTACCGGCGCGCTCGTCGCCTCGGCCAGCATTCCGTGGGGAGAAACCAAAGGCGACGATGAGATCGGCGGCTATCATCTTGTCTGGCCGCGTGATCTGGCGCAAAGCGCCCTTGGCCTTCTTGCCAGCGGCCAGATGGAGACGGCGCGCCGCGCGCTCATCTGGCTCGCCACCATTCAGAAGGAAGACGGCGATGTGCCGCAGAACAGTTGGATCGATGGCACCGCCCACTGGAAGGGGTCCCAGCTCGATGAAGTGGCGGCGCCCATTCTGCTCGCCTGGCGTTTGCGCGAGAGCGATGCGCTGGGGCGTTTCGATCCGTGGGCGCTCGTCTCGCGGGCGGCCAGTTATCTCATCGCGCACGGCCCGGTCACAAAACAGGACCGCTGGGAGGAGGCGGCCGGATATTCGCCGGGCACTCTGGCCGCGATCGTGGCCGCACTGGTTTGCGTGGCGGAGTTTGCCCGCGCCCGCGACGACAACACGTCCGCCGAATTCGTGCTCGCCTATGCGGATTGGATTTCATCCAAGATCGAGGAATGGACAGTGACGACGCGCGGCGAGCTTCTCCCAGAAAAACCTCGCCATTATCTCCGCATCACGCCGGCGGATGCGGACGACCCACGCGCCATGGCCGAGCCGGATACGGCCATGTTGCGGGTGGCGAACGGTGGTGGAGAACATCCCGCGCGCAACATTGTCGGCGGCGATTTTCTTTCACTCGTTAGGCTCGGGCTGCGCGATCCGCACGACCCGCTGGTGGTCGATTCGCTCGCCGTGATCGACGCGGTTCTAAAACACGATTTGCCCCAAGGCCCTTGTTGGCGGCGTTACAATCACGACGGCTACGGGCAGAAAGCGGATGGAGCCGCTTTCGACGGCATAGGCGTAGGCGGCTGCTGGCCGTTGCTCACGGGCGAGCGCGGCCATTATGAGCTGGCCGCTGGGCGCGATCCATTGCCTTTCATCGAAGCGCTCGAGAAGTTTGCCAACGCCGGCGGGATGCTTCCCGAGCAGGTCTGGTGGGACGAAGCTTTAGGCGATTTCCAACCGGGCGCGCCCACCGGTTCCGCCATGCCGCTCTGCTGGGCGCACGCCGAATACATTGCCTTGGTTCGCAGTAGCGCCGAAGGCTCGCCGCTCGACCGGGTTGGGCTGGCGCACGAGCGTTATGTTGTTAGGCAAAACAGCTGCACCTGCGAAATGTGGACGCCGGCTCATCAAGTGAGCCGCATCGCGGCTGGGCGCACGCTGCGCGTCATCACGCCCGCCTCGGCGAGGATTCGCTGGAGTGCGGCCGGCGCCGGTGCGGCGGAGGTGACTGCCACTGAGACTGCGTTCGGACTTTGGTTCGCCGACTTACCCGCCGCCGAATTGCCGCCTGGGACGGAGATCGAATTCACCTTGGCTGGCGAAGCGCAAAAGAATGGCGAGCTCCATCGCGTTGCGGTGGGCGGGGCATGATGCGCCGCGACTGCGTCAACACGGTTCGCTGTCACAAGAGAACGACGTGGCGCGCACGATCCGTCCCATTGTGCACTAACACTTTCACTTAACTTAAATTCTTCCGCCTTCAGAATGTGCAAGTGAAAGTATAGTTTAGCCTAACGCTTGCCGACTCTTCTTCAGAGCCGCCTGCTTAAGTTTTCACTCCATGTTCTCGATCGTTCTTCATCCAGGAATCGTTATTCCAAGTCCATTCGCCTAACGAGCGAGGGCTGGCTTAGGAGAGCCGTTTGCATGACTCGGCAACCATGCGAGTAGAACTCGGAAGCTGCTATTTCCCAGCTCCCCAGAACCGCCGCTGAAACGACGCCCGCCCGGAGGTAAAGTGATACATCCCATAGGCCATCCGGTTCTTGAGGTAATACTTCTGGTGATACTCCTCGGCCGGCCAGAACTTGCCGGCTGGGAGAATTACGGTCGCGATCGGCTTTTGGAACTTGCCTGAGCTCGCCAGCGCTCCCTTGGATCCTTCGGCCGCCTTCCTTTGTTCTTCGCTGTTGAAAAAAATCGCGCTCGTATATTGCTCGCCCACGTCAAGAAACTGCCCGTCGCGCTGAATCGGATTGATGTTGCGCCAGAAGACTTCTAGCAGTTTCGCGTAACTGGTTTTCGACGGATCAAAGGTGACCTCGATCGCCTCGCGATGACTCGTCTCACCCGCGGCGACTCGCTCGTAGGTGGGATTGGCTTCCGTGCCACCAGCGAATCCGACGATGGTGGAGATGACGCCGGCGGCGTGGTCGAACGGCGGTTGCATGCACCAGAAACATCCCCCGGCAAAAACCGCTTTCTCCTCGCTCGCAGGGGCGGTCTGAGCCAACGCGCCGCCGGCCGCAGCGAGAACAATGCAGATGAACAAGGTCAGCTTCTCTTTCACAGATCCAAGAGAGGCGTGCGACCGCTATATTCCGGAAGGGGCGACGGTCATCTCGTTCGAAGACGGATTGGGCGAACTCGCTTGGCGAGCCACGAGTTTACGCGGTCCCGCTGGCCCGCAAACGTCCGCTGAGACATAGACTCGTTAGGCAAATCGCGTCCAAGAGATCACGTCCCGCCGTCGCGTTTCTCTCGCGCCAGGGCGTTGCGCGCCTGGCTGATCAGCTTTTCCTCCTCGGGCAGGAGCCTGGCGCGGGCCGACGCGTCGAGAAATTTCGCCGCTTCCGGCCGATGACCCGTCGCGGCCAGAATCACTCCGTAGTAAGCCGCGACTGACGGATCTTTAAGTTGCTCGGGCGTGAGGCTGCTCATGACTTTCAGTGCGCCCTGGAGATCGCCATTTTGATAAAGCCCGAAGGCATAGGTGGAGGCGAACGCGGCGTTCTTCGGTTGCGCCTGATGCACGTCGCGGGCGAGGGCACGGGCGCGCGCCGGCTCGGCGTGCAGGAGCAGGGAAATCTGCGCGTAATTATTCTTTACCAATGGATCGTTAGGCAGCACTTCCACAAGGCGGGTGAGGGCCCGATAGAGTCCAGCGGTGTCGCGCTCTGCTGCGTAATATTTATAGAGCGATTGTAGCGCGTCACGCTGCGTTTTCGGATTATCAGCGAGCAGCCAAAGCACCGCGACGGCCTTCTCCGGCCAACGCCATTGGAAGGCAAGCTTCTGCAAAACGTCGAGCCGCTCACCGTCGTTGCCGGCTTTCGCGACGGCCTCCGCCCAGGTTTTTTCGAAACCATCATCGTCGCCCGTCTCGTGGGCGACCTTCGCTTGCAGGGCCAGCCGGAGTGATTCGACGCCATCCCAGGAACCGCGCTTCAGCATGGCGGTGAGCGCGCTCCAGTCGCGCAACTGAACGTACGCATCAGCCAAGGCGAAACGTAAAGAAACACTCCCGAGCATTTCCGCCGGAAGCTGCTTGCTCCAATCGATCGCGAGCAGGGCGAGACCGTGGCTGTTCATCCAACTAATCAAACGCACGGCGCGCTCAGCGGAGCCCGCGGAGTCCGCTTCGAGACGTGTGAGCTCGGCGGTGAAGGCGGGGTCGTGATATCGGCGCAGAACGCCGAGGGCAAGCAAGCGATCGGCCAGCAGCGCGTCAGGCAGCGCGTCGAGTTCCCTCGCCAGCGCGACGCTCGCGGAGTCGTCGCGCCCGCGGAGGGCGGCGTCGAGAAGGATATGGAGCGCGTCGAGACGGGCCTTCGGATTGTTCTTTAACCGGGTGGCGGTTTCCCGACCCACTGCGCGCTCGGCCCGATCGGCGGAGCGGAGTTGAAATTCGGCCAGCTCCAGCGCGGGCTGTGGATCGTTAGGCGCAAGCGCGGCGGCCTCGCGCAGATGCTCGCCGGCCGCGGCGAGATCGCTTTTCGTTAGGGCGAGGCGCGCCGCCGCGGCCTCGTAGCCGGCGCTTTTCCGCTCCGCCGCCGGGATAGCCGCGAGGGCCTCGGCGGCAATCGCTGGTTGCGAAAATCGCAGCGCGGTCTGGGCCAGCGCGAGTCGATCGGCGATGGAACCGGGATCGATTCCGAGTGCGCGGCGGCGCCATTCAATCGTCTGCGCGTTGCCTTGTTTCTCCGCGATATCGGCCAGCGTGCGGCAGGCGTCGACGCTCGAATTATCCAGATTGTAAGCCCGTTGCGCGGCCATCCCCGCCCAGCGGAAATCCGTTTTGTCGAACGCGACATGGGCCTGACGCATCAACTTCCGCTCCTGCCAGCGCACATAAAAACGACGCCCGCCCCAGCTGAGCGCGATGAGCAGGCAGAGCGCGAGGAGAATGCCTAACGATAATCTGATGTAGACGCGCTCGGTCTTGTGGAGAGAACTCTCCATTCGTAGGTCAGACGGGCGCGGCATCTTCTGGTTTCCTCGTGGCCGCCGCCGCGGTGGCGTCGAGGCGCACAAGCTGCTAGGAAAATAGCATGTCCCATTCCACCGCGGAAGCCCGGGCGCTCGAGGCACGCGCGCCCGCCGCGGCCTGGTCGTTCTCCTGGCCGCTCGCTCTCGCCCTCCTGGCGTTCTTGTTTCTCTGGCTGGAAATCATCCACCAGCTCGGGAGCGAGTGGTCGCTCAACCCGCAATACGCTTACGGGTGGACCGTGCCATTCCTCGCGGCCTTTCTTTTTTATCAATGCTGGTCGCGCCGGCCCGCTCCCACGCGTCCGCGATTTGCTGGCCTAACGATCCCGCTCACGCTCGTCGCCGGCGCGCTCCTCTTGCCCGCGCGCCTCGTCGCGGTCGCCAATCCCGATTGGCGGCTGCTCGATTGGATGATGGCGCTGGCGGTCGTGGCGATCTCGTTAGGCGCACTTCACCTCGCCGGTGGCGCGTCCACCCTGCGGCACTTTTGCTTCCCGGTTTTGTTCTTCCTCGTCGCAGTACCGTGGCCGGTGCAGCTCGAGCAAGTCGTCGTGCAGAATCTGATGCGGGCCGACGCCGCGATCACGATCGGCATTCTCAACTTCATCGGGACCCTCGCTCTCCAGCATGGCAACGTCATCGAGCTGAGCACCGGCCAGGTCGGGATCGACGACGCCTGCACCGGCGTGCGCTCGCTCCAGGCGACGTTCATGATCGCGCTGTTCCTTGGTGAGTTTTATCGCATGCCGCTGCGGCGGCGCCTCCTGCTCATCGTCGCTGGCGCAGCGCTCGCCTTCGTCTGCAACATCGGGCGCACCTTTCTTCTTTGCGAGGTGGCGGCTAATTCTGGAATCGAGGCGATCCATCGCTGGCACGATCCCGCCGGTTTTACGATTTTGTTCATCTGTCTTTTTGCGCTCTGGGCGATGAGTCTCTGGCTGCAGCCTGCATTGCCGCCGGCGCGGCTGGCTGCCGTCGCGCCATTTCGCTTCCGCGGCATCGGCTGGCCGCTCGTCCTTGTCGTCTGGCTTTGCCTAACGGAAATCGCCGTCGCTTTCTGGTACGCGCCGCGCGCCACGGAAACTTCCAACCCCTGGACCGTCACCTGGCCAACAAACGAAACCGGTTATCAAAGCCAGCCGATTCCAGCCGCCGCACAAGAACTCCTGCGCTACAACGAAGGCGGCGCTGCCACCTGGCGTTCCGCCGACGACCGCCGTTGCATGATGTATGCCTTCCACTGGCTGCCCGGTCGCACCGCCGCGCTCTTCGTCAAAAATCACCGGCCCGACATTTGCCTGCCGGCCAGCGGCCTAACGATGGTGCAGGAAAGCGGCATCCATCTCGTCACGATCAACGGCGTCAAACTCCCGATCCGTTCCTACCGGTTCGACGAGCATGGGCGGCCGCTGCACATTTTCTACTGCTACTGGGACGGCCGCTCCTCTTATGTCGACGATGCCGCAGCGGCGGCGGAAGATTGGACGGCGCGCGGACGTCTGCACGCCGCCCGGCAAGGCAAACGTGAGCTCGGCGCGCGCATGTTCGAACTCGCAGTTTGGGGGCACGAAAACGACGGCGAGGCGCGCGCTACACTGACGCAGGAGCTGGAAAAGATCGTTCACAAAGGATGAATCTGGAAGCCAGGAAACCAGGAGAAAGCTTAGCAATAGCGATTACCTCTCCTGGTCTCCTGGTTTCCAGATAGATTTTTCCTCCGACCGCCGCAAAATTTGCGCTTTCAATCGCCAGAACGATTGTCGTCGGTGGTTTCCACCAACGGCAAAAAGCCTTGTCTCACCGCGCCCGCTCATGCGGGTTGCATTGAGGTTCGCGGAGCGCGCCAGAACAACCTCAAGGGCTTCGATCTCGACCTGCCGCTCGGCAAATTAACCGTCATTACCGGTCCGAGTGGGAGCGGTAAATCGTCCCTCGCCTTCGACACGATTTACGCGGAAGGCCAGCGCCGCTACGTCGAGACGTTCAGCCCTTACACGCGCCAATTTCTCGACCGCATGGACAAACCGCGCGTCGAGGAGATCCGCGGCATCCCGCCGGCGATCGCGATCGAGCAATCGAACCCGGTGAAAAGCTCGCGCTCAACCGTCGGGACGATGACGGAAATCAATGACTACCTGAAGCTCCTCATGCCGCGGGTGGCGCACGCTTTTTGCCCAAGCTGCGGCCGTGAGATCCGGCCCGAAACGGCGAAGTCGATCGCCGATGAGATTATCACGAAGTTTTCATCTCATGCTTGTCATCCCCAGCGAATGCGAGGGACCTCCCTTTTGAGCAAACCCGCAACAGATGCTCGTGAGGTCCTTCGCTCCGCTCAGGATGACAAGCAGGGGCAAACCGTCCTCATCACCTTCTGGGTCGCTGTCCCGCCAAAAACCGAGGCGGCCGAATTCTTCGCCTTCCTCCAGCAGCAAGGCTACCTCCGCGTCTGGCTCAACAGCCAAATCGTTAGGGCCGATGCCGGGAGCGAAAACCTTCGGCTCGGCGGGCGCGTTCAGGTGATCCAGGATCGCCTAACGATCTCGCAAGAAAGCCGCCCGCGTCTCGTCGAATCGATCGAGACCGCGCTCCGCTTCGGCAAGGACCAGATCAACGTCGTCCCACTGCCAGAAACCGGCTCTCAACTCTCAACTCTCAACTCTCAACATCCGTATTCCACCGGCTGGCACTGCGCCCATTGCGACCTCGATATCCGCCCGCCCACTCCCGGACTTTTCAGCTTTAACAATCCGTTAGGCGCCTGTCCCGCCTGCCGCGGCTTTGGTCGCACAATTGCGGTCGATTACGCGCGCGCCATTCCCGATCGCGCCCTCTCCATCGCGCAAGGCGCCGTCCGCGTTTTCCGCGGCGAAGAGATGGGCGAATCGCAAAAAGATCTCCTGCGCGCCTGCGCCCGGGAGGAGATCGACGTCCATCTACCCTTCGAGGAACTGCCCAAACACGACCAGGATTTCGTAATCAACGGCGAGAAGGGCGCGGGGGAATTCAGCGAGGAGGATTACGAGAACGATCGCTGGTACGGCGTCCGCGGATTTTTCAAGTGGCTCGAGAGCAAGACCTACAAAATGCACGTGCGCGTGCTCCTCAGCCGCTACCGCGCCTACACCACCTGTCCGAGCTGCCAGGGCGGACGTTTCCAGGCCGAGACCCTGAATTACCGGCTCGTTCGGCAGGACGGGATTGCCTTTACCTTGCCGGAATTTGCGGCACTCCCGATCGCCCAGGCACGCAGTTTTTTAACCAGCCTGGCCCTCCCGCCTAACGACTCCGCCGCGGAGATGTTGCGCGGCGAGATCGTCGCGCGGTTGAATTACCTTTGCGAAGTTGGCGTGGGCTATCTCACGCTCGAGCGCTCCACCCGCACCTTGAGCGGCGGCGAAGTGCAGCGCGTCAATCTCACGACCTGCCTCGGCGCGTCACTCGTCAACACCCTCTTCATCATGGACGAACCGAGCGTCGGGCTCCATCCGCGCGACGTCGGCCGGCTCGTTAGGGTGATGTACGACCTGCGCGACAAGGGCAACACCCTTCTCGTCGTCGAACACGAAGAAGCGATCATCCGCGCCGCCGATCACATCCTCGATATCGGCCCCGGTCGCGGCGAGACCGGCGGCGAGTTGATCTTTCAAGGCACGCTCGAAGAAATGCTGGGTGGCGCACCCGTCTCGGGTGCTGGCAACGGTGTTTTACCGTCGCGAACTTTCCTCAGCGCGTCGCCTGCTCGAAAAAGTTCATCTCCGCGAGACGCGTCGACCAGCCCGCGGGACGCATGCGCTACCGGGAGCCTGACGGCCGACTACCTCACCGGGCGCAAGCGCATCCCGATTCCCCCAATCCGCCGCGCCTTTTCCCAAGCGATCAAGATTAAAGGCGCAACCGAGCACAACCTGAAGAACCTCGATGTCGACATTCCGTTAGGCGTTTTCACCTGCGTCACCGGCGTTTCCGGTTCCGGAAAATCGACGCTGATCCACGACGTCCTCTACCGCAATCTGCTTCGGGCGCGGGGCGAACAGGGCAGCGAAGCGGGCGCCTGCAAAAGCGTGACGGGCGCGCATCGCGTCGGCCAGATCGTGATGGTCGACCAATCGCCCCTCTCGCGCACGCCCCGCTCGACGCCAATTCTTTACCTCGGAGTTTATGACCGGGTGCGCGAGCTTTTCGCCGGGCTGCCGGAAGCGATGGCCCAAGGCCTGACCGCGAGCGCGTTTTCCTTCAACTCCGGAAGCGGCCGCTGCGAGCGCTGCGGCGGGACCGGTTTCGAGAAAATCGAGATGCAGTTCTTGAGCGACCTTTACGTCCGCTGCGCGGAATGCGAAGGCCGGCGCTTTCAACCGCACGTGCTCAAGGTCAAATTGGAAGGGCGCTCCATTCACGACCTTCTCGAGCTGACGGTCAGCGCCGCGGTGAAGTTCTTCACCGCGCTCGGTGAGTTCGCAAAACTCGCGCAACCGCTCGCCATTCTGGAGGAAGTCGGGCTCGGTTATGTGCGCCTCGGGCAGCCCTTGAACACGCTCTCCGGCGGCGAATCGCAGCGACTCAAGCTCGTTAGGCATTTAGCTGACGGCGGGGATTCGGAGACCCGCCGCGGCGATCTCTTCATTTTCGACGAACCGACCACTGGACTGCACTTCGATGACGTCGCGCTGCTCGTTAGGCTATTTCAACGTCTGGTTGAAGCGGGCAACTCGATCGTCGTCATCGAGCACAACCTGGAAGTGATGAAATGCGCCGATTGGATCATCGATCTCGGTCCGGAAGGCGGTGAGGATGGCGGGCAACTCGTCGCCGCGGGCATACCCGAAGAAGTTGCAAAGCTCGCCGCTTCACACACGGCGAAATATCTGGACGGCGTCCTCAATCCTGGGCGCGCCTCAAAAACGCTTGTCATCCCGAGCCGCGAAGAGGGCGAGGGACCTCGCAGCGGCTCAAACTGGTCCGGGAGGTCCCTCGCATCCGCTCGGGATGACAATTTTTCCGAGCTTGCGATAGCCGCGGAGACGCCACCCCGCTACGGCGCAACCTCTCGCGCCATACGGATTCACGGCGCGCGCGAGCACAACCTCAAAAATATCTCCCTAACGATCCCGCGCGACAAAATGGTCGTCATCACCGGCCTGAGCGGCTCAGGTAAATCCACGATCGCGTTTGATCTCCTCTTCGCCGAAGGCCAGCGCCGCTTTCTCGACAGCATGTCGCCCTATGCGCGGCAATTCGTCGAACAACTCGAGAAGCCCGACGTCGACCTGATCGAGGGGCTCCCGCCGACGGTTGCGATCGAACAGCGCGTCACGCGCGGCGGCGGGAAATCGACCGTCGCCACGGTTACGGAGGTTTACCATTTTCTCCGGCTCCTCTTCGCGAAAGCAGGAACCCAATTTTGTCCCGACTGCGATCTGCCGGTGGAAAAGCAGAGCGTTGCCGAGATCGTTAGGCAGTTGGAAACGGCCGCGCGTCGCGGCCCGCTCAAGGTGCTCGCGCCGCTCGTGAAAGCGCGCAAAGGTTTTCACACCGATGTCGCACGCTGGGCCGAGCGCCAGGGGTTTGATACGCTCTACGTTGATCGCGAGCTGATCCCGATCACACGCTTTCGCAAACTGGAACGATTCAAGGAACACACGATCGACGCGGTGGTCGGTGCGATCGATGCGAAGCGCATTCTCAAGGCACGCAATCTCGTGCAGCGCGCCCTCCAGATCGGCCGTGGCACGGCCCATCTGCTCGACGCGAAAAATCGCCTCACCGTCATGAGCACGGAGATGAGTTGCCCGGGTTGCGGCCGCGCCTTTGAAGAGCTCGATCCGCGTTTGTTTTCCTTTAACTCGCCGCACGGCTGGTGCGAAGGGTGCGCCGGTTTTGGCGAAATCTGGAACGATAAACTCCAGCAGAACGAGGAGGAGACTGGCGACTCGATGCTCGAAAACGAGCTCAACGCGGAGCGGCAATTTGAATCGGTCGATGAAGGCGAAGCAATTCCCTGCACGGAATGCCACGGCGCGCGCTTGAATCCGGTCGCGCGTCACGTGCGGCTGCAGGGGAAAACGATTGACGACTTCGCCGCGCGTTCAGCCGGCGAAGCGCTCACTCTGGTTGGTAAACTGCGCTTCCGCGGCACCCAGAAAGTGATCGCGGCCGACCTCGTGCCGGAGATCGAACAGCGTCTTCGGTTCATGGAAAACGTCGGGCTCGGTTATCTCGCGCTCGGGCGTTCTGCAAAAACTTTGAGCGGAGGCGAATCGCAACGCATCCGGCTCGCCGCGCAGCTCGGCTCGAATCTGCGTGGCGTGCTTTACGTCCTGGATGAACCGACCATCGGACTGCATGCGCGCGACAACGTGCGGCTCCTTGAGACGCTCACCGCTCTGCGCGAAAAGGGGAACTCGCTCGTCATCGTCGAGCACGACGAGGAGACGATGCGCCGCGCCGACCACATCATCGATCTCGGGCCCGGCGCGGGGGTGCACGGCGGCGAAGTAGTGGCGGCAGGCACGCTCCGCGACATCAAAGAGGTCTCCGCGTCGCAGACCGGGCGTTGTCTGCGCACGCCGCTCTGTCATCCAGTGCGCAAAGTCAGGCGTTCGTTAGGCGAGGTGGAGCACTGGTTGGAAATCCGTGACGCGCACGCCCATAATTTGAAGCACGTCGACGTTCGCTTTCCCATTGGCCGGCTCACCGTCATCACCGGCATTTCCGGCTCGGGAAAATCGACACTGATGCGTTCGGTCTTGCTCCCGGCGGTGCAGCAGAGCCTGGGTAGCGCACGCGGCTCGCGTGCTGGCGACGGTGTTGGAAAGCCCGGCCCTTACTTCGCATCCGTTACGGTACCGTCGCGAACTTCCCTCAGTGCGTCGAGTGCAAGGAAAAATTCGTCGCCGCGAGATGCGTCAACCAGCACGCGGGACGCATGCGCTACCCGGGCAGGGATCTCTGGCGCCGAGTTCCTCGAGGCCATCTACGAAGTCGATCAATCGCCCATCGGCAAAACCTCGCGCTCGACGCCCGCGACTTACATCAAGGTCTTCGACGAAATCCGGAGCCTCTTCGCGCAGTTGCCGGTCGCGCGCGTGCGCGGCTACACCGCGAGTCGTTTTTCCTTCAACACCGAAGGCGGGCGCTGCGAAACCTGCAGTGGACAGGGCGTGCTCAAGCTCGAGATGAGCTTCCTCCCGAGCAGCTACGTGCCGTGCGAGGATTGCGCCGGGAAACGCTACAATCCGCAGACCCTCGAGGTGCTCTACCACGAGCGCAGCATCGGCGACGTCATGAATATGACGATCGGGCAGGCTGCGGCATTTTTTGCCGCAAACCAAAAAATCGCGCGGCCGCTTTCATTGTTAGTCGAGACCGGGCTCGGTTACCTGAAACTCGGTCAGCCGAGCCCGACCTTGAGCGGCGGTGAAGCGCAGCGGCTCAAGCTCGCGACCAAACTTACGCGCGGCCTCGGACGCGCCCAAAACGAGCGGTTGCGCAAAATGCGGACGCCGAAGTCGACGCTCTATCTCCTGGAGGAACCGACCATCGGATTGCACATGGCCGACGTGGAATTGCTCCTCAACGTCATCCATCGCCTCGTCGATGACGGCAACACCGTGATCGTGATCGAGCACAACCTGAGCGTGATCGCGGAAGCCGACTATGTGGTCGACGTCGGGCCGGAAGCAGGTTCGTTAGGTGGAGAGATCGTCGCGGTGGGCACGCCAGAAGAGGTGGCGAAAAACCGGCTCAGCCGTACCGCGCCGTTTTTGCGTGAAGTGCTCGCGCAAAGCCGCAGTGCATCGAAAACGCTGTAGACTTTTCGCTCCGTGAAGCGGTATTTCCAGCCAATCGCGATTCCGCAATTCACCGCTGTGCCTAACGAGCCGGGGGCGGCTGAGCCTTTCCTCGAATTCCACCAAACTGGCGCTTCCGCGGCTCAGCTTTCGTTTCAAGCGCGCCGTTACAGAACAGGAGTGGCGCGGCCCGCGGTAAACGCAAATGAACGGCTCGAGGCACCGGCGAAACTTCAAAGTTAACGATTGTCACCTTCTTCGCGATTCGGCACATCGCCGCATGAAAACCATGGTCCGTAACGTTCTGTTCACATTGATCCTACTTTTCACCGCCGCCGCCTACGGGATTCCTTTGATGAATGTAACCGTGTCCGATGCGAACTCGAAGCTCGCCTTCAAAGGGGCGACGAATGCCAACGGAACTTCGCGACCGCGGAGCTTCGGCCGGGCCAATATGTGGTGCAGTTCAGCTCGAAAAGTGCGGCGGTAAAGGGCGACCAATATATGCTCATCCTCTTCGCTGGCAGAAGCCGCTCATCTCCAATGCCGTGGCCGGAGAGAGATTCGCGGCCGGCGGTGTCGCCGGCAGGATGGATGTCAAAAACCCGATCAAGATGACCGGGCAAGTCGAGAGCACACGCGCACTTAGTCGCGACAACGTCAAAGTCATCAACGGCAAGCGCTATTTCTTCGTTAGGGGCGAGATGGGCAGCAATCTCGGTGGACGTTGGGTCGAGGAACAATCCCTTCGAGCACCGAACGTCGTCGCCATCAGCGCGGACGCCTTTCGGGAGATGCAGGAGCGAGGTAGTCAAGGAAACATGGGCGGTAATGAACATGGTCCCGGCCACCGTTAGGGAAAGCGCGGTCCGCAATCAACTGGTCCGGCCAATAGATCGAATTTCGCCCCGCGATCCATCCAGCCGACGGCAAAAAAAGCGTTCGAGCGGCACCGAAAAAAGGCGAGCCGCAATTGGCATTGTGCTGCTGACGCCACCACCGCGCTGTAGCTCAGGAGACAGATCCCGCGGTTTCGCAGAGCGAAGCGCCTACATTTGCCGGCCGCCCCGATCTCCAGCACACTCGCGCGCTCATGCTCGCCTACTACCTCGACGATTTCGACCCATTCATCTTTCACATCTGGGGCGACTACGGCCCGCGCTGGTATGGGCTGGCCTACGTCATGGCGTTCGCCGGCGGGTTGTGGCTGTTGCGCATTCTCGCGGAACGCGGCTACACGCAGTTGCGCGTGGAAGAGGTGGGCGACTTCATCACCTGGGGTGCGCTCTTTGGCGTGATGCTCGGCGGCCGCCTCGGCTACGTTTTTTTTTATCGACCTGAAATGCTCCGTGAGCCGCTCTCGGTTTTCGCCGTTTGGGAGGGCGGAATGTCGAGTCACGGCGGCATGTTTGGGCTGATCGCGTTCACCTTTTGGTATTCGTGGCGGCACAAAATTTCCTGGACGAATTTGGGCGACAATCTTGTCGTCGTGGCGCCGGTCGGGCTCTTCTTCGGGCGCTGCGCGAATTTCATCAACGGCGAGCTTTACGGCCGCGTCACGACCGTTCCGTGGGCGATGCTCTTCCCGAAGGAATTGCTCGAGCCTGACAATGTCGCGAAAGCCGATCGCGCCATGATGGTGGCGCAACAGATCGATCCCGGCCTAACGAGTCCAGATGCGGTTATTGCCAGCCTGCAAAGACGTCCATTGCTGCGCGAAGCGCTCCGCCCAATCCTGAGGCCGCGGCATCCGTCGCAAATTTACGAGGCCCTCCTCGAGGGGGTTCTTCTCTTCATCATTCTCTGGCTCGTGCGCACACGCACGCGCCAGCCTAACGGCGTCCTGACCGGCTTGTTTTTCGTCTGCTACGCGATCTTTCGGATCGTGTTGGAATACTTTCGCGAACCGGACGCGTCGCTTATTGCCGGCTTCACCCGAGGTCAGTTCTTCTCTTTTTTCCTCATCGCGATTGGGCTCGCCTTCATCATCGTCGGGAAAATTCGCGCTGAACAGACGGCCCCGATCTTCCGTCAGAAGTGAGGCGTGGCTAATCTGGCGGCTTTTGTTTCGCCTCAGTTCCGCTATGACTAAGGAAGGATGATGGAGATGCTATCCCCGGGATTTTTGGCGGCCGGCGGGCTCGTATTTTCTTTCACGCACGCGACCGTTGCGGGCAAAGTCGTCCTCGGTTTTCTCTGCATCGGCTCGATTTTCAGTTGGTCGGTAATGGTCACAAAAATGCGCGTGATTCAATTCGCGCGGAAACAAACCGCGCGCTTTCTCGCGGCCTTTCGACAGAATCGGCAGCCGCTGCGCCTGTTTGAGTCGAGCGTGCGCTTTCCCGGTTCGCCAGTCTTCAATGTCTATCGTGCGGGCTGCGAAGAGCTGACCTTTCACCTCCTCGGCTCGGCGGAATTGGACGAAACCTTCCGCGCCCGGCTTGAGATTGCGGATAAAATCAGGCCGGCGCAAATGCACGCGGTCAGCGCCGCGATGGAGCGGGCGGTGGGCGAGACCGCGCTCCAGCTCGAGTCGCAGATGATCCTGCTCGCGACCGCGGTGAGCGGCGCGCCCTTTTTGGGATTGTTAGGCACGGTCTGGGGCGTGATGGATACGTTCACGGGCGTGGCGGAAGCCGGCAGCGCGAATCTGGCCGCGATGGCGCCGGGCGTTTCCGGCGCGCTCATCACGACCGTGACCGCGCTCTGCGTCGCCATCCCGGCGATGTTTGGCTACAATTTCCTCGTCACCAGCATCCGCGGGATGATCGTGGAGATGGACAATTTCGCCGCCGAACTCGCCTCCGAGTTCGAGCACAAATATGTTGAGCACGGGTCACGGGTTTCGGATTTCCGTCGATGAAAAAGCGAGCCACCAAACGTTGTCATCCTGAGCCGGCGCAGCGCGGCGAAGGACCTCGCAAGCGTCTCTCCACGCGGTCACAAATGGAGCGTCGAGCAACGCCTGCGAGGTTTGAAAGCCCGGCCTCGGCCGCTTTGCGGCCTGCGTTACGGCTCGCTCCGCTCGGGATGACGATCCCTGCCTAACGATGCGCCGTTATTCCAGCCGCACCTCCCTCTCCACTCTCTCGGAGATCAACATCACTCCGCTGCTCGATCTTGCTTTCGTTCTCCTGATCATTTTTATGATCACGACCCCCCTCCTCGAGAACAGCAAGACGCTCATCATCCCCTCGAGCGGCACGACGAACGCGCCGCTCAATCCGGCGGCCGTGCAAACGCTCTCGATGGATCGCAACGAACTCGTTAGGCTAAACGAGGAAGTGGTCGAGCCCGCGGCGCTCCAAGTGCGCCTGGCCGAGCTCAAACAAGCCGACCCTAACGTCGCCGTCGTCATCCGGCCGGACCGCGATTTGCCGGTGCAGAAACTCGTTGGTCTGATGGACGCGCTGCAACGCGCCGAGATCACCAAGGTCGGCATCGCGACGAAGGAAGAGACGCCGTAGCGCATGACGCGGGACGCGCGTTTCTGGCGCAACGTCACGATCGTTGGGCTGGTCCATCTCGTCGTCCTGCTCGGGCTGCTCTGGTGGAGTCGTGCGCCGAAGCGCGCGCCGAAAGAGATCGTCTGGATGGAAGGCGGGGCCGGCGGCAGCGAATCGTCCGCAGCCGCGACCGCGGCTCCGACGGTAGCTCCGGCGGAAACACCCGCGCAAACGCCTAACGAACCGACGGAGGAAGCAACGCCGGAAGCTCTTCCGAGCGCGAAAAGCGAGATCGAGCTTCCGTCCGCGACTCCATCGGCCACGCCGCCTCCGACCGAAACTCCGACACCCACTCCAAAGCGGACTCCGAAGCCAACCCCGCGTCCGACGCCGAAGCAGACTCCGAAGCCCAAGTCTTCGGCGACGCCGAAGAAAAAAGCGACGCCGAAACACAAGCCCAAGCCGACGCCGGACGAAGAGGCCGACAAGGAGACTGCGAAGAAAAAAGCGATCGTAAAAGCCGCACTGAATAAAGAGACGGAGGGTGATAGCGACGAGGAGTCAGCAACGGAGACGCCGGCTAAAAAAGCGATCGCCGCAGGCAAGGGCGACGGCGAAAGCAAAGGCAAAAGCGGTTCCGGCGGTCATGGCGAAGGCGCAGGCGGCGCCTCGGAGTTCGGTTGGTACGGCGGCATGTTGCACGACCGCTTTTACAGCGAATGGGTGCAGCCGACTTCGGTCCTGCACAGCGCCAAACTTTCCGTTCTGCTGCGCATTCGTATCCAGAAAGACGGCCGTATTTCCGAGTATGCGATCGCGAAATCCTCCGGCAATCCGGTCGTGGACGACTCAGTGACGGCGGCCGCCGCGCGCGTCAAGCAGGTCGACGCGTTGCCTTCCGGGTTGGGCGACAATTATTATGACGTGAATATCAACTTCGAATTAAGTTCCGGCCAATGAGGAGAAGACTAATTTCAAATATTGGCGGCGCCGCGCTGCTGTTTTGCCTAACGAGGGCAATTGTCATTGCGGAAGAGGTGCCCACGATCACGGTGAGCAAAGGCGATCGGATCAACGTGAACGTCGCCGGGCTGGGTGGGAGCGACGGCGCCACTGCCACAGGGATTGTGCGAAAAGACCTAACTCTTTCCGGCCTCTTCAATCTCGGGAGCGCCGATGCTTCCTACATCATCAAGGGGACGACCGAGGGCGGCGGTCTGCAAGGGCAGGTCGTCGATCACGGCGGCGGCACGGTCCTTTCGAAGACGTACAACGGCGGCGCGAGCGCCAGCGCGCATCAGTTCGCAAATGACATCATCGAAACGCTCACCGGGAACAAGGGACTCGCCGGGAGCAAAATCGCCTTCATCGCCACCCGCAGCAGCAAGAAAGAAGTTTATGTCGCCGATTACGATGGCAGCCACGTCCGTCAACTAACGCACGACAACACGATCAGCGTGCATCCCTCGCTCAGCCCAGGCGGCGGGCGCATCGCCTACACCGGTTACCAGAGCGGTTACGCCGATGTTTACGTGATCGATCTCGCGAGTGGCGCGCGCAACCGGATCGTAAACTTCCCGGGGACGAACAGCGGCGCGGCCTTTTCGCCCGACGGCGGGCGGCTTGCCCTAACGATAAGCAAAGATGGCAACCCGGAGCTTTACACGGTGGGCGCGGGTGGCGGCGGAGCGCGCCGCTTGACCCATTCGCGCGGCGTCGAATCCGGCCCGACCTGGTCGCCGGACGGTGATCAAATCATCTACTCGTTCGACGGCACGGGCGGACCGCAACTTTACCGGATCTCGTCAGGCGGCGGCGAAGGACGGCAGATCGCCACCGGCTACGGCTACTGCACGGAACCGAGCTGGTCGCCGGATGGGAAGAAAGTGGCGTTCAACGTCCGTTCCGGCGGCGACTTTCAGATCGTCGTGCTCGACCTCGCGAACGGCGGCAAACGCACCGTCGGCACAGGCGAAGATCCGGCGTGGGGACCTGATTCGCGGCACCTGATTTTTACTGAAGGCGGCACGCTTTACATGATCGACACCGTGAGCAGCCGGAAGACCAAAGTGCTCGACGGGCTGGGGAAAATCACCGAGCCGAGCTGGTCTCGTTAGGACAGCAGCTTCGCCGCTAACTCTTCCGCTCGGCTCGCGGACTGGAATAACGCCGCGCGAAGAGTGCGATGACCAGGCCGACGAAGAAGAGATGAGACGC
>JACDGM010000193.1 GCA_013815325.1 Chthoniobacterales bacterium | reverse complement strand
CGACCGGATCGGTCGTGGTCTGCCCAAAGTGGAAAAGCTCGTCGAAGGAAATCTTTAACTGGGTGGAGAGTTCGCCGAAGTAGCGCACCATCATCTCATGCGGGAAGGCATCATTGCCCGCCGGCACCGGCGTATGAGTGGTGAAGACATTCGCAGAGGCGACGAGTTGCAGTGCGGAATAGAAGTCGAGGTTCCCCTGCGTGACGTAGAGCCGGATGCGTTCGAGCGAGAGAAAGGCCGAGTGACCTTCGTTCATGTGAAACACTTCCGGCTGCAGCCCGAGCGCATTGAGTGCTTTGACGCCGCCCACGCCCAAAACGATCTCCTGGCGCATCCGCATTTCGAGATCGCCGCCGTAGAGCTCGGCCGTGATCAAGCGATCTTCCGGACCGTTCTCAGGAATGTCGGTATCGAGGAGATACAGATCGACCCGGCCGACATGCAGCCGCCAGATTTTCGCCAAGACCTCGCGACCGAGCAACGGCACCGCCACAAGCAGAATCTTATCGTCTGCCCGCACTTCGCGGATGGGCAGATGATTAAAGTTCTGGTTGAGACTAACCGCTTCCTGCCAGCCATCCTTGTTGATTTGCTGCTTAAAGTAGCCATGCCGGTAGAGCAAGCCGACCGCGACGAAATTGAGGTCGAGGTCACTCGCCGATTTGCAATGGTCGCCCGAAAGGATGCCGAGACCGCCGGAGTAATTAGGAATTGATTCGTGAAAACCAAATTCCGCGGAGAAATAAGCGATCGGCTTCTTAAAAGCTCGGCCGGCGCCCGTTTTCCCGTAGGTGTCTTTGCGCGCGAGATACGTCTGTAAGGCGCCGTAAACCTCCGCGAGATCGCGCAGGAAAATCTCATCCTTCGCCACCTCGATGAGGCGCGCCTGGCGCGAGAGCTGGAGCATGCGCAGCGGGTTATGATTGGTCAGGTGCCAAAGCTCTGGATCGAGATGGCGAAAAAGCCGGCGGGCCGATGGCTCCCAAGTCCACCAAAGGTTAAAAACTATCTCCCGCAGCGGCTCGAGCTGAGCCGGGAGATTGGGAACGACGTGATAAGTCTGAATGTTCCGCATAGGAAAGCGTGTAGCTGTCAAGGGTCGCAAACTCTGGCAGGAAAACAGATAGCAGCAAGCGTTCCGCGGTTCGGTGCGCCATTGTAGACGCTTCGCTCTGCGAAAGGCGGGCCTGCGCGCATGCCGCTCATCCATTCGTTAGGCAGTCCCCCGGGCAGCGAAGACCAGACCAACCAGAACACCCGTCGCGAAGCCGCTCAGATGCGCGGCGAGACTCACCTGTGGCGTAGACAGATCGAAGATCGTCTGGAAGGCAACAATCGCGAGAATCTCCCGGAGCCGCCGGCCCGCGAGCGGTGTTTGGCGATGCCGCAGAAGCAGGCCGGCGGAGATGCCGATCACACCCATGACGCAACCGGATGCGCCAACCAGCTGGTCCGCTTTCGTTAGGCCAATTGCCCGCAGGAGGACGACGCCGGCGCTGGAGCCGAGGCCGGAGAGGAGATAGCCGAGAGCGAATCTGGTCGAGCCAATGAGGCGTTCCAGCGCCGGCCCGAGAAGATAGAGGGCGTAAAGGTTAAAAAGAATATGCAGCACGCCGTAGTGCAGGAAGAGCGCGCTGAGTAGACGCCAATATTGATGCCCCATGAGGAGAGCATCGGGCTCGAGCGCGCCGAGGCGATGCAGCGTGCGGACGTTGGTCGCGCCACCGAGCGCCAGCTCCGCGCCGAACATGACGATGTTGAGAAGAATGAAAGCCCAGACCGCCACGGGACGATGTGGACTGCGGGATGCGGGGCTGGCCGGGCTTGTGCCCGTCTCGGCGATAAGGCGCGTCAGCAGCTTATCGGTTGAGGGTGAGATGTGCGCGATGGGAAAATCGTGTGCGCGGTCCAGCCGGCGTGCGATCGACCCTTCGAGAATCGCGTCGCGCGTCCGTCCGCGAAGTTTCGTTAGGCGAGCGACCGCGGCGTCCATTTTTCCTTCGGCCAGCTCCGCGGTCGCAATCCAAAGCTGCTGATGAGCGCGAGGGAAGCGCGCAAGCACGCCGCGAAATAGCCGCGCCACCGCCCTGGTGCGACCACAGAAGGCGAGGAGGTAAAGCAACTCCTGCGCGTCCGGGGGCGAAATCGTTAGGCGCGGTTCCAGGCTTTGGCTGCGTGCCGCGAAGTCCCAGGTGAGTTCCTTCAGCGCGCCGGTCTCGCCGAGCGCTCGCAGATAAAGTGTGCGCACCGCTGGATCATTAGTCACCGAAAGATCCCGCCGGCACCATTCCACCAAGCCCGCCCAGTTCTCGGTCAAAGCGTAGGTGAGCGCCATCGCGGCGCGCCCGGAGGAGGTCGTTTCCGATCGCTGAGTGGCGAGTCGCTCAAGCGCGGCTGGCAATTGCCCATCGCGGGCAAGCTCCAGAACGCGAAGCAAGGAGGATAACTGCGACGGATCATTCCAGGGATGAAGCACCCGCCTAACGAGCGCGAGCCGCCGCGCCGAGCGGTAGCGCTTTTCCACGAGCAGCACGGCAATTTTCCGCTCGGCCAGCGACGGAGCGAGGAGGAGCAAGGCCCAGATGCCTCCGCCGATGAATCCCGCGATCGACGGCGCGAGCAGCCAGCTGATGCCGCTCCCCAACAGAACGATAATCGCCGCCGCCGTCCAGCCGACCGGCCGCGCCCCGTGCAAGCGCTGGAGCCGCCAGAGCAAAATGACTGGCGAAGCGAGCGCGACGAAGAGCAGGATGTGATTGAGGTCGAGCAAACTTTCAGGGTTTTCCGAAAACAGGTCCCATGCGACCTATATGTCCTATGCGACTCATGATAACCAATTACCTCGATGTCATTTCCTCCTGGTGTTATTGGGCCATTCCGGCCTGGCAGGAATTGCGAAAGCGCTACAGCGAACGCGTCGATTTCCGTTGGAAGATCGC
>JACDGM010000192.1 GCA_013815325.1 Chthoniobacterales bacterium | reverse complement strand
CGTTCAATTCGCTCACGACGGACAAGCTCGTGGTGGTGCTCGATCCATACCACAATCATCGCGACCAGGCGCTGTTCGAAGTAAATCCGGCGGGCGTGCGCGGCGATCAGCTCAACGGCGATCAGGGGTGGGATCCCATCTGGACCGCGGCAACGAAGATCGATGCACTCGGTTGGACCGCAGAGATGCGCATTCCCTATTCGCAGCTCCGCTTCTCGCGCGATTCGGTGCAGCTGTGGGGGATGCAGATCTGGCGGTACGAGGACAGGCTGAACGAGCGCGACATGTGGTCCTTCTGGAAGCGCAGCGACGCCGGCGGACCCGCGTACTTCGGAAGCGTGGAGGGCATTCGCATCGGAGAGCGCCCGCGCCAGCTCGAGCTTCTGCCATACGTGCTGGCCGGCGAGCAGCTGCAGCACTCCGATGCGAATGATCCGTTTCATGGAAGCCACGACACGCGCATCCACGTGGGCGGCGACGTGAAATATCTACTGACGTCGAATCTCACGCTCGACGCGACATTCTATCCGGACTTCGGACAGGTGGAGGTCGATCCCGCGACGCTCAACCTCTCGCCGTACGAGACGTTCTACGATGAGAAGCGACCTTTCTTCATTGCCGGGTCGAGTGCCTTCAGCTTTGGCGGGTTGAATTGTCAGTTCTGCGACAACGTGAGTGGCCTCAGCGTGTTCTACTCGCGTCGCATCGGACGCCTGCCGCAGCTCTCGGATTGGGTGCACGGACAAGCGACGTTTGCGGAAGCGCCTGACTACACGCCGATCATCGGTGCCGCGAAGGTCACGGGGCGAACGAACAGCGGCTATACCGTGGGGCTGCTCGATGCGGTGACGAGCCCGCAGACGGAGCGCTATCTCACCGCATCATCGCCGACACCGCTGAAGCAAGTGGTCGAGCCGCTCTCGAACTATTTTGTCGGCCGCGTTCAGAAGGAGCTCAACAACGGCAATTCGGCAATCGGCGTTGCGCTCACATCTACAGTGCGCCGTCTCGATGACAGCGTGCTCACGAATCATCTGCGCAATCGCGCCGAGGCGGCGGGGCTCGACTGGTCGCACACGTGGCACCATCACGATTACTCGTGGACGGGGAGCGCGGTGTTGTCGAGTGTCGAAGGATCGGCGGCGTCGATCACCGCCACCGAGCGCTCGAGCGCGCACTACTTCCAGCGCCCGGATCGCGACGCCTCCCGCGGCGGTTTCTTCGATGCCTCGTACGACACGGTAGCCACTGCGCTGCGTGGATATGGATTCTACACGCGCGTTGCAAAGGACAACGGGAATTGGCTCTGGGAAGTACTACAAAACTGGCGCAGCCCCGGCTTCGAGGTAAACGATCTCGCGTATCTCGACCGCGCAGACTACAAGTGGATGGACGCGAACATCGGCAGGCAGTGGACGGTGCCGACGCGCTGGTATCGGAGCATCAACACGATCGCCGGTGTGCAGCAGCAGTTCACGTATGATGGTCTCAAGAACAACGAAGATTGGCACGCGTTCTACGGCATGCAGTTCACGAACTACTGGAATCTGCGCTCGTTCTGGATCTTCAATCCCACTACGGAAGACGATCGGCTGACTCGTGGCGGTCCGGCGGTGATGCACACCGGATACAACTTCGGTCAAATCGAGGTATCCACGGACGCGCGCAAGCGTGCGGTGCTCGACATGATTGTGGGTGTAGCGCACGGAGTGGACTCGCCGACGCGCACACTCACGCTCAAGCCCGGCGTCGCATTCAAGCCGATGGCGAGCGTGTTTGTGCAGCTCTCGCCGACCTTCCAGACCGAAGAGGATGCGGCGCAGTACGTGACGACGGTTCCGGATTCGACCGACGTGGCGTTTTTTGGAAATCGCTACGTGTTCGGCTACATCAAGACGCGCACGATCTCGCTCGACACACGCGTCAACTGGACCTTCTCGCCGAATCTCACGCTGCAGCTTTTCGTGCAGCCGTTCATCGCGAGCGGCGCGTACTCTTCGTTCCGCGAGTTTGAAAAGCCGAGGGCGGTGAAGAAGCTCGTGTATGGGGAGGACATTGGGACGATTGTGCGGACGCCGGCGTCGGAGGGAGCAGGGGCGTCGTATACGGTGGACCCGGATGGGGCGGGGCCGGCGGCGGCGTTCAGTTTGCGGATCCCGATTTTACTACGCGGGCGCTGCGCGGGAGTGCGGTGCTGCGGTGGGAGTATCGGCCGGGGTCGACGGTGTACTTCGTGTGGACGCAGCAGCGCACTGGGTTCGATGCGGCGGGGACGTTCGGGTTTAGGAGTGCGGCGGGGGCGATTTTTAGGGATAAGCCGGTGAATTTGTTTCAGGTGAAGGTGAACTACTGGATTGGGCGGTGAGCGAGGCCAGGTCGTAGACGCAGGGGATCGGTGTTATTCGGACGAGCCCGTGCCTCGCCCGAGTGCGGGCCGAATGTGCCTTTTGCGGTTGAACGCTAGAAGATCAGCGAGAGATTCAAGCTCTGAGGCGAGAGTTTGTTGTGCTAGAAGTGTGCGCAATTCGTGAACAATGACGTTTCGAGTTCTCGTTAGCCGAGCCACTGTATTGAGATCATCATCATCGATCGCGTTCATCACCATAAACCACAGGCATGCACTACGCGGTGTGACAGGGCTTCTTTGGAGCTCAGTGTGTCGCGTTAACCTACGATTGGTATCCGCGCGGGTCGAAACTCTGGCTTTTACTTCACGGGCGTGGATTTTTCGCGAGGCCACCGCGAGGAAGTACAGATATTTTCGCTTGCCCACTGATTGAGAACGTAGTCGAGAAAGCCATCTACTGGCACCGATGCTGTGTACCCCGATTGGACGAGGCACTTTGGGAAGAGTAGTATCACTTCTCAGAGGAGGACATTCCAATGGCACCACAGCAGCGGGGATCGGATGGACGGCGGCGGTTCAGTGCCGAGTTTAAGC
>JACDGM010000095.1 GCA_013815325.1 Chthoniobacterales bacterium | reverse complement strand
GGTGAGAGGAGTAAGAGTGGCATTAGCGTGCATGTTGCCCGTGCGGAAGGCGTTGGGTTGAGTGTTGATCCACCACCATCCTGCCTTACCCTTCCCGCGCGGACAACGTCTTGAAACATGACAGTTAACCATGCGATGGAGCGAACGCCTGGCCGGCGTACGCTCAAGTTTCCCATGACTCAAACCTCTTTTCCCGCCGCCACGCGCGCTCTCGCCAGCGGTGGCTGATCTTGTTCTCGTTAGACGGCTTCGCCTTTCCTGCGAGCAACGCCTGCACTAAGCTGCGAGATGCGATTCACACGATACTGCGAGTCCATGCGCGAGCGTCCCGATCGCGCCGCAATTCGCCTCGAGTGGATCGAACGCGTCATCGCGCAGCCAGTGCGCGAGCAGATACAGCGCGATGGCCGGGTGCGGCGGTGGGCGCCTATCGCGGAGATGGACGGCCGCTATTTACGCGTTATACTTCTCCCTGACCGTGAGACCGTGCACAATGCATTCTTTGACCGCTCATTTCGCCCATGAAAATTCGTTACTTCCAAGACACTGATACGCTCTACATCGAATTTCGCGGTGCGGACGTCGCAGAGACGCGCGACCTCGATGAGGACACGCAGCTTGATATCGACGCTGAGGGCAGGATCTGCGGGATTACTGTTGAGCACGCACAGAAGAGAGTGGAGGACATTCCACACGTTTCCTTCGAAGAAGTCGCCGTCTAACCAGGCGATGCAGCTAACGCCTACCCGCTGTACTATCCACATTCAATGATAGCTAGAACCGTTTACCTCCGCGCCCCGCTCGCTCCCGGTAGGCGCGGCTGATCTTGTTCTCGTTAGGCCTATGAACCGTCCCGATCGATGTTAAAGCGAAAAACATGGCAAACACTGATTCCAAGGTAACGATCCACATGGCGGCAAGCCTCGACGGCTTCATCGCCCGAAAGGACGGGCGCGTCGACTGGATGGAGACCTCAGACGAATTCGCAGGCGGGGACACCATGGACCGGGAATTCGTCGAGGCGTTCCTCAAGACGATCGACTGCTACGTGATGGGATCGCGAACCTATGAGACCGCGTTGAGTTTTGAAGCCAAAGGGTTCGGGTGGTCGTACGGCGACAAACCTACCTTCGTCCTCTCTCGTCGCGAACTGCCGCGGACTCGGGATACGGTCGAGCTCTACTCGGGCGACCTCGCACAGTTCGTGAATGAGCGGCTGCGGCCGAGGTTCCGTAGCATCTGGTTTGTGGGAGGCGGTGTCGTCTCCGCTGAATGCCTTCGTCTCGGGCTGGCCGACGAAGTTCGTTATTCGATCCTGCCGATCTTGATTGGAGCTGGGATCCAATTTTTCGAGAAGCTCGACCGAGACGTCGCCCTCTATCTCGCGGAGGTCAAAGCTTACAAGAGTGGCACGGTGTCGCTTTGTTATGAGGTGCGAAGATAGGCAGTTACTTACAGCCGGCGCGATCTCGTCAGCAAGCCGCAGTTCTACAGAAAGTCTCTCGATGGAAAGACCAAGAAGGCCTAACCAAGCGATGCAGCCAACCACTGGCCGGCGTACTGTCTCGCTTTACTTTATGAAAACACGTCCATTGCAAGCCACGCTCGCTCTCGCCAGCGGTGGCTGATCTTGTCCTCGTTAGGCTTATGAATTCTCTCATCGGAGTCCTGCGTTTGGCGGCCGCCGCCAATTCAATAGTTCTCGCGCATTTCGTTTTGGCTTTAAGCGGTGCAGCATCTGCGCACACGACTTCCTCGAAAGATCCCGGCATGGAGGGACTCTATGAGGACGGACGCGGCGTCGCCGCAATCGCGCCGTTCGCCGAATTCGGGGAGGGTCTTTTCTTTATCGACTACGTGAGTGGCCGGATCGGCCCGGTGATCTCCAAGGCGGATGGCTTCGCCATCGGCAACGGGCTGAAGGACACAAAAGGCGAGGCTGGACCCCTCGTTCCTACAGCTATCGGGCTAGACGCCACCTATGATGGTGAGCGCCGCGCGTTTCGGAAAATCGCCGTCAATCGCGAGCCGTTCGTGGTCGCCCCCGGCAGCGTGAAGCTCGCCGGAGATCTCGTTAGGCGCGCCGGTATCGCGTCCAAGGGAGTGGTCGTGATCGTGCAAGGCTCTAATGACAGCACGCGCGATGTTTATGGTCCCTGGGTCTATTATCTCGTCGCGCGCGGATGGACCGTAGCGGTTTATGATAAGCGCGGCTCGGGGGAGTCGACCGGCGACTGGCGCAAAGGTGATTTCACCGAGCTTGCTGCCGATGCGCGCGCGGTGGGCGCCTTTGCGCGCGGCAAGCTCAATCTGGGTTCGAAACCTGTGGGAATGCTCGGCATTAGCCAAGCCGGATGGGTGATGCCGTTGGCAGCGCAGGGTGGCCGATTGGATTTCATTGTGTCGCTGGCGGGGGCTGCGGTGACGCCTGCGCAACAGACTTTGCAACTGGTCGAGGGGCAGCTTCAAGGCCTATGAGTTTCCGCCGGTGGAAATCGAAAAGGCGATGGCCTATTATCGTCTCGATCTGGATGTCACTACCGGTCGCAAACCGTGGCGTGACGTGGACGAAGCTTACAAGCGAGCCACCGCTGAGAAGGCAGAATGGCTGCTCGCCCCGCCAGAACCCGCCGATTCGGCGGCGCGGGCCTTCCTCGGTCGCATCGCCGCTTTTGATCCCGCGCCTTATTGGGCGAAGCTGCATATGCCCGTGCTCGGGATATTTGGCGGTAAGGATTCGGTCGTGCCGGCCGATCTTAATCGAGCGCTTTTGGACAAAGCTTTGGCGGCCAATGGCAATCCGGCGACAAAAACGATCCTCATCCCCGATGTGAACCATGTCGGCATGATTGCCAAAACCGGCACCTTCGCTGAATATCCAACGCTGAATCACTATGATCCGGCATATTTCAGCACTTTCGGCGATTGGCTTGAAAAGCTTGCTAGGCCTTAGTTCGTTTTTGAACGGCGGATGTCGAAAGAAAAAGCCTAACCAAGCGATGCAACCAACCACTGGCCGGCGTACGCTCAAGTTTCTCATGACTCAAATCACTTTTCTCGCCGCGACGCGCGCCCTAGCCAGCGGTGGCTGATCTTGTTCTCGTTAGGCCAAATAACATAATCCTATGATACGTCGATCATTCCTAAGAAAGCTCGCAGCCCTGCCGCTCTTCGCTGCAGTGGCTGCTGTCCCCGCCGCAACAGCGAACCCAACAAAGCTGAAAATCCTCATGAAAAGTGCCTGGGGATCGGACGACCCGACAAAGGCTGCATTCCCTTTCCTGCATGGCGAAGCTCTTTCTGAAGCCGGCCACGAGGTGCAGATCTTCCTTCTCGGCGAAGCGGTCTCGTTGATGCGGAAATCAGTCGCCAATGCAGTGGTTCCGGTTGGGTGGCCGCCGCTCGCCGAAGTTCTGGGCAAGCTGGTTGCCAAGAAAATACCGATCTATGCGTGCGGCGCATGCTCTCGTGCCCGGAGCGTCACAGAAACGGATCTGGCCGAGTACGGCGCGAAGTTCGGCAATCCTAAGATCTTTGTGTCGTTGGTAGAGTGGGCAGACAAGATCATCACCGAATAGAATGCAGGTCTAACCAGGCGATGCAGACATGTGGTTAGATCAAGTGTTGTTTGTAGATTAAGTGTTGCGTAAGTGTCTTTCTGTTCCCCTTAGAGGAGGGGTGTGGGGAACGGTGGCGCGTTAACGACATCCTCTATATGAAGGAGTGGGGAGAACTCGGATCCTCTGCGCGGAGTGGGCAGCATGATTCTCAAATCAAAGTGCCAATAACAATCATTTGCTCCAGTTCCAGAAGGCGCTCAGTAGTTCATCCGGCCGCACGATAAACCGTTTGCGGTCGGGACGGTGTGTATCCCCAACGAGAAGCTTGCCGCCTGCGCGTCTATCACTCTTGTCATTCCCCATGACCAGCCTGACGCGCTCAGTTTGTCCGCAATGATTTCTTACCTTCCCGGCACTTTGCTCGATCCGCCGCGCCGCCGCTTTCGCTTCTGCTTGCAGCTCCCGCGGGGCTCAAGGAGCTGGAAGCGGCTTTTTACCACAGCGGTCCGAAGATTTCTCTCGACACGCTCAAGCGGAGCGGCTCAATCTCAATCGCCGAATAGTTCTGGATCGGGCGCGGACGTTTATCCTGGGGATTTCCTCCCTCTTTCAGACCTGTAGTCGTAGGTCAAACCACACCAGGTGAAAAGAGCGCATTCTTATGTATTATCAGAATCAAATTATAGAAACAAAAGTGTCGGGCAGAGAATCAATCGGCCAGACGCCTTCGCAGCGGGTTCTTATCCCCGCAGCGCTTGCACTGGCCCTTGCATGGTTTGCGGTTTCGCCCACTGCCCAAGCGGTCAGCCCCGCACCCGACGGAGGCTATCCCAACGGCAATACCGCGGAGGGCGAGGATGCGCTCTTCAGTCTCACCACCGGACCCGACAACACGGCAGTCGGTTTTAATGCGCTCTTTAGCAACACGACCGGCGACGCGAATACGGCCAACGGGTTTCAGGCGCTACTTAGCAACACAACTGGCGGCGGCAACACAGCCACGGGCGTGTATGCCCTTGAATTCAACACCACCGGCTTTGACAATACGGCCAACGGTGTTTTTGCGCTCCAAAACAACACCACCGGCAGTGACAACACGGCCAATGGTTTATTTGCGGCTACTCGCAACACAACCGGTACGAGAGACACGGCCAACGGTTTTGAAGCACTCTTTAGCAATACAACCGGCTTCTCCAACACGGCCAACGGAGCTGTTGCGCTGGGTAGCAACACAACCGGCTTCGAGAACACGGCTGACGGTGACGGGGCGCTTGCTAGCAACACCACCGGCAAGAGCAACATCGCAGTGGGTTTTGAAGCCGGTGTAAGCCTTACGACGGGCAATGACAATGTCGATATTGGTAACGCTGGTAGAACTGGCGAGGCCAAGACGATTCGCATCGGCAAGCAGGGAACTCAGATGAACACCTTTATCGCCGGCATTAGTGGGGTTACTGTTGCAGGAGGCGTAGGGGTGATTGTAGACACCAAAGGCCACTTGGGCACGGTGGTTTCCTCCGCTCGATTCAAGGAGGCGATCGAGCCCATGGACAAGGCAAGCGAAGCGATCCTGGCGCTCAAGCCAGTGACCTTCCACTACAAGCCTGAACTTGATCCACGCGGCATTCCGCAGTTCGGACTTGTGGCCGAGCAAGTGGCAAAGGTGAACCCTGATCTTGTCGCTCGTGATGACCAGGGCAAGCCTTACACCGTCCGCTACGAAGCGGTAAACGCGATGTTGCTGAATGAATTTCTTAAAGAGCATCGTGAGGTGCAGGAACTGAAAGCGACTGCCGGCAGGCAACAATCGACCGCCGAGCAGCAACAGAAAGAGATCACTGCTTTGACCGCTGCTCTCAAAGCGCAAGCCGCGCAAATTCAAGAGGTGAGCGAGCGGCTAGAAGGCCGCCCAGTGGGATCGCGTCTGGTTGCGAATGAGGAAAAGTAGCGACCGCTTAGACTCCAGCCCGCGTTAGGCCTAAACTGCTGGAGGCAAACATGCGGTCCAGATCGATGGTCTGCGCGTGCTGCCGGAAACGAATATCTTCACCGAAGTCCAATTCAAGCCGCTGGGCTCCTGTTCCAAGGCTGCGGTCGTGCCAGACTTCTCCATGACTGCGGGTGAAGTAACTCGTGTAATCACCTTGATGCTCAACAGCCTGGGCTGGTATCAAGGCTGTCTCTACAATCAGGAGATCGACGAAACGCCTCAGCTCTTCTTCGATCACATGCTTAAAACTGGCAACGCCTATGACCTGGCCAGAAATATTCGGCAGGGCCTCGATCTCACTGACGCCGAATAGCGGAGGGAGCGCCCTGATTTGACGGAGAGTGGGCTGGGAACCAGACCCAGGGAGAGCCCACATGAAGCCCCTGTAGTGGCACCGCTCCTGCTTTCCTGGAGCCGGAATGCACTCCACCTTCACTCAGAAAGTTTTCCTCTGCATGATCGCAGGATTTTTTGCCGCCTGCCTCATTCAGTGGGGCAAGGTCTTCGTCGAAGGTGCCGATGACGCGCTCAACGGCAACTACAAAAAAGACCAGACCGTCTTAAGCGATCACTGAGGCGAGCCGCGAAAGCCGTTGCTCCCGCTGAGCGCGCAGTTAATCTCTCCCTCGAACATGAGGATCGGGTTGGCGCAGATCAATTCCACCGTGGGGGATCTCCGCGGCAACTTCGAAAAGATTCTTGCCTCCTACAGTCGCCTCACCGCTGCCGGGGCGGAGTTAGTCCTCGCGCCGGAGCTGGCGACAACGGGTTATCCGCCGCAGGACCTCGTTTTTAAATCGCGTTTTGTCCCGCAAAATCTGGAGGCGATCGAGCGCCTGCACGCTTGCATCGGCACGGTGCCGCTCCTCGTCGGCTACGTCGATCGCAATGACGGGCGCGGCAAACCGTTCTTCAACGCCGCGGCCTTGCTCGAGCGGGGCGCGCCGATTCGCAAGAGCTACAAAACGCTCCTCCCGACTTACGATGTTTTCGATGAGGACCGCTATTTCGAGCCCGGGACGGGCGGGGAAGTTTTCACAATCGGCGGACGCAAGATTGGCGTCACGATTTGCGAGGACATCTGGACCGAGCGCTACCTGCCGCGCCGGCTTTACGACCTCGAGCCGGCCCGCGGCCTGGTCGAGAAAGGAGCCGAAATCATCGTCAACCTGAGCGCCTCGCCCTTTTCGTTAGGCAAGCTCGAGACGCGCCTCGAGATGGTCGGCGCTCTCGCGCGCATGCATCAGCGCCCGATCGTTTACTGCAACGTCGTCGGCGGGAATGACGAACTCGTCTTCGATGGGAGCTCGATCGCGTTCAACCGCGCGGGCGACTTGATCGCCCAATTGCCCTCATTCGAAGCCGCGGAAGCAATCGTCGAAACCGATTCCACCAGCGCGTTGCCGGCCCTGCCGCGCGACGCCATGGCGGAGTTGCACGGCGCGCTGTCGTTAGGCGTGCGCGATTATCTGGCGAAGTGCAATTTCAAGTCCGCCGTGCTCGGGCTGAGCGGCGGGATCGATTCCGCGGTCGTCGCCGCCGTGGCCGTCCACTCGTTAGGCAAAGAAAATGTCGTGGGCGTTTCCATGCCCAGCCCTTATTCATCGCGCGGCAGCATCGAGGACGCGCACGCCCTCGCGCGCAATCTCGGCATCCGTTGTCTCGACCTGCCGATTGGCGAGGCTTTTGCCACCTTCAAAGCGCAATTCGAAAAGATCTTCACCGGCCTGCCGGACGATACGACGGAGGAGAACATGCAGTCGCGCCTTCGTGGCATGATCCTGATGTCGCTCTCGAACAAGTTCGGCCACCTCCTTCTCACCACGGGGAACAAGAGCGAGCTCGCGGTCGGCTACTGCACGATCTATGGCGACATGGCGGGCGGCCTCGCCGTCATTAGCGATGTTCCGAAGACGCTCGTTTATGAGCTTGCGCGCTGGATCAACTCCGATCGATCGGGCGCGGGCCGTGCGCGCGAAATCATTCCCCACGCGACGATCGAAAAACCGCCAAGCGCGGAGTTGAAGCCCGGCCAGGTTGACCAGGATTCGCTTCCGCCCTACGACATCCTCGATTCAATTCTCCAGCTCTATGTCGAAGAAAATCGCAGCGCGCGCGAGATCGTCGCACAAGGGTTCGATGAGAAAACCGTGCGTTGGATTCAGCGCCGGGTCGATTTGAACGAATACAAGCGCGCGCAGGCCGCTCCCGGGATCAAAGTCACGAGCCGCGCCTTCGGTGTCGGCCGGCGCATGCCAATCGCGCAGCAGTACGCGGACATCGATCTTTTTTCCAAAACGGAAAGCTGCGCGTCTCCCACCTCAGCCTAACGAACTCGTTACGGTACGCACGCGCTTCCAAGTCGCGAAAGCATGGGACAGCGGGCGCTGCAACCGCGCAGCAACACGGCGAGCGTTCTCACTCAAATGCACGAGACTCTAGGGCGAGGGCGCAGGCGTACTCGCCGCGGCCGGGACTGCGCTTAATTTATCTTTCAAGAAAGCGAGAGACCGCTCCTTCACGTCCGGCCAGTAGGCGAAAGAGTGCCCCGGACTGTCCGTGCGGAGGAGCTTCTCGAAATTTGTCGCGCCCACCGCATTTAGCTTTTTGATCAGGTCTTTGTACTGCTCGGGCGGCATCGCATCGTGGTCGGATGCTATGATAAAAAGCGGCGCCACGTCGGCCTGCACGTAGGTGATCGGCGAAGCCTTTTGCAGCGCAGCCGGATCGGATCCCGCATAGTTAGTCATCAACTTCTGAAAATTCCGCTGCGTCAACGATCCCCGATCCGTGAAATCATAAGCCCCGGAAAGCGCAACCGCGGCGTCGAGCCGATCATCGCCCAGGGTGCCAGTGGCAGCGAGATAGACAGCGTGCGAACCGCCGGCCGAGCCGCCGATTGCTCCGACCTTTCCATTTCCGCCCGGGTAACGGCGCGCGGCACGCACCGCTATTTTTAAGTCGTTAGTCTGATCGGGATAATGCCCCACCGATTTCTGGCCCGGCAAACCTCTGCCCGGAGCGAGGCGATACTCCACCTGAAAGGCGTTGAAGCCCGCGGCCGCAGCGTCCTGGGCGGCCCATCTCGTCTTTGGGCTGTTCGGCTCCGCCCTGAAGCCGCCGCCATGAATGACCAGCACCGCCGGATGTGGCCCGGGGCCAGTGCCCGGATAAACGGTCCAGCGCAGCGGCGTGCCGTCGTCCGCCGTGCCATAAGCCGTGCCGCTCGAGGACATCCGGTGGCGTTGGCGACGGTGCCCGCCGCGAGACTCCTGCGCGTGGCCGGGCGCGATGTTGAAGAGCAAGAGAAGCGAGATAACTGTGAGCGATTTGTTCATATTTTTTCGCCTAACGAGATAGCAAAAATGCACCGGCCGCTGCACCGCGTTGGAATCGAACCAACAACCCAGTGATTAAGAGTCACTTGCTCTGCCAATTGAGCTAGCGGTGCGTTGCGCGTTTCTCCCCGCTGACGCTGTTGCACGCTTGTTTTCTCACCGCCGGGTTTGTAGATGACAAGCGTTTCTTCTGCATCGGCCTGCGAAGGGATCGAAGATTACTCATTCCCGTTCGCGGCACAACGCGAAGTTCTCGTTTTCCGATGGGCCCGACGCTCATCATTGAGTAGTTTGCGCGGTGACTGCACAACCTCTCCTCTCTGCCTACGCGCCGGGTCGCGTTGAGCTGCTCGGCAATCACACCGATTACAATGACGGCGTCGTCCTCGGCGCCGCGATCGATCGCGGCCTAACGATGCGCGGTTCCAAGAGCACCGGCGGCATGATCTCCGTCTCCTCGAAGACGATGGGCTGTGTCGAGGTTGGTGGGTCGGAGATTCGCCCACTCGTCGACGATCGATGGGCGAATTACGTGCTCGGAGTCGTGAGTGAGCTGCGCTCGCTCTCCATTCCGATCGCAGGATTCTCTGCGGAAATAACTGGCGAACTTCCGGCCGGCTCCGGCTTGTCGAGTTCCGCGGCACTCGAGTTGGCGACCGCGTTGTTCCTGCTCAAGCTCCATCAGCGCGAGCTGCCGCCGCTCGCAATCGCGAAGGCCTGTCAGCGCGCGGAGCATCGTTTCGCGGGCGTGCAGTCGGGATTGCTCGATCAGGTGACTTCCCTTTTCGGCCGGGCCGATCACGCTGTTTTCTTCGATTGCCGAACCGAGGAAGTGCGCACCATCCCCTTCCCCAAAGGTCTCACGCTGATCATCGCCGAATCAGGAAAAAAGCGGGAGCTGGCGAGCGGCGATTATAACCGGCGACGCGCAGAAACGCGCGCCGCTGCCGACGCGCTGCAGGTCCCCGCTTTGCGTGACGTCACCTCGCTCCAACTCAAGACCCGCCACGATTTGCCCGAGCTCCTGCGGGGTCGCGCCGCGCACATCGTCGAGGAAAATGAGCGCGTCTGGCGTGCGGTCGATTTTCTCCTCGCCGGAGACGGACCGGGATTCGGAGCTTTGCTAAACGCGTCGCACGAAAGCTCGCGCAGGAATTTCGAGAACAGCACCCCGGAGCTCGATCTGCTGGTGTCGATCGCGCAAAACTTGCCCGGCGTTCTCGGCGCGCGCCTAACGGGCGGCGGTTTCGGCGGCGCCACGATCACGCTCTGCGAACAACCTGCCGCCGAAGAAGTCGCAACGCAGTTAGCGAAGCGCTATCGCGCCGAGAGCGGCATCACTTCCCGCGTCATCATCTCCGCGATCGCGGCCGGCGCGCGTTAGAGCGGCGTGTGCAAGTCCCAACCCGCGGAAGAATGGAATGTCTCTTCCACCGCTGAGGAGAGCGGACGCTACAGCCGCACGTCGTTAGGCCGGTGCAGGCGCTTCGCAGGCCGCACTTGCTGATCACGCGCGGGACACTCAGGTGCCTTTCACGAACGCAAGCACCACACATATGATCGCGAGGACCACAAGGATGTGAATAGCCGCGCCAAGGAGGTGGAAGCCGAGCCAGCCGATCAGCCAGAGCACGAATAAGATGACCGCAATTGTCCAGAGCATATTGGGAATTCGCTTGTCATCGCGCGCATGGTTGCCGGCGATCCGTTTCTGGAACGACCTTAGCGCGTCATCGCGAGAGCCATTCATCCCGGAACCTCCATGGGCCACGGGCATTTGAAGTGCTGAACTACATCGGCTTAGCCTACGGCCTGCGCAGCGGCGTCGATGCCTCGATCCACTTTTGAACCTGCACAAACACTGCGGCCGGCAACGTCGCGACCTCGGCGAGTGCCAGCAGGCTTCCATGATAATGCAGATCCCGCACCGCCGGCCACGTTGCCAAGGCGGTGAGGTCGGTGCCACGGCTGACGTAAGGAGAGCCAGAGATGGTCCAGGGCCGGCTTCTCGCCGAGTTGCCCGAAATCGAACCGGTGTGCGCGGGCCAGTTCCGGAGATTCCATCAGGGTGAGCCAGTTGAGTTTCGGCAACGAGCCGAGGGGGGAGAGATCGACCACGTCGACGCTGCCGATGTGATGTTCTCCAGCGCGTGAAAAAAGCTCAGCGTCGTGAGATCGCGCAGCGGACGGTCGCTCATGCCGGAGCCGGTGAAGTGGGTAACGGTATCGGCGCGTTCCTGAAGCGCCTCGAGTTCGTCGAGCGCGAGGAACGGGCGGTAAGCCGGGTTGAATCTTCGCTCTTTCTTCACCTTCTGTGCTTCGTCAAAACCGAGGCTGCGTTCGCGGAACGGCCAATCTTGCCATACGCGCATCCGCTCGAGCAGGAGCTCAACGGTAAAGAGTTCGTCATTCGTACGCGCGGGATCAGTCACCCATCCAACAAAGTCAGCAGGCTTGCTCACGCCCGCAGCGTAGCTGATTTGCGCGCAGAAGCAGAGGGTGGAAAATAGAAAAGGACTCAAAGAAATCGAAAAGCGGCGGACGGTGCGCCGGCGACCATGTTCCACCGTCGCGAACTTTCAGAACGCGTCCCACGTTTGCTGCGCTGCAAGCAAAGCAAACTCAACTCTGCACCTGCCCCTGATAACCTACATAGCGGTTAGGCGGGCGGTGAAACTAAGTCGAGCTGTCGCTTCAGGAAAAGAGAAGAACTTCCGTAATCGATGACCGCCGCCTGTGCCTCGAGAACATCGCTTCCAAGAATCACATCAACCGCGCTTTCGCCTTTTTGCGCCAAAGCTTGATTGACGTGCGTGAGGTCCATCGCCAAAAGTGCGCGAGGTCGCGGCTTGATCTCGCCGAGCATGAGCACCGCATCCGTGAGCTGGTAAATATCCAGGTTCGCGCCGCCGGCACCTCCCCCTTTCATCTTAAGCTTATTGAACGACAGCCCCATCTGACGCACCAAAACAAGGCTGACGACCGTGCTGGCAGCGCCGGTATCGATGAGGACGACGACGGAACGACCGTTCAGCGAGCCAGTGGCGTGGAAATGTCCAACTCCGCTCCGGGAAAGATGGACTTGTTGGTAATCGGTTTGGATCAGAAGACTTGCCAATGTCATAGCGGTGACGACGCGCGCCGGTTAACGAAAACAAGATCAGCCAACGCCGGCGAAAGCGCACGCGGCGGCGAGGTTGGAGTCATGAGAATCTTGGTCGTACGCCGGCCAGCGGTCGGCTGCATCGCCCAGTTAGGCCTTGATGCCCAATCACTCGGCGTGCTGCTTGCGCTCCTCTGGCGGAGCGTAATTTGTGGCGATTTCAGCGGCGCTGATTTTAATCGGGCTATTCTCGCGCACGAGGGCTGCAATATCTTCATCGCTCTTGCCTTGTTTCCGCAATGATTCGATCTCGTCGCTGATCATGCCGACAAAAGCCTGAATGGGAAACTCCTCGGCGCCGAGTCCGGCCGCTGCGCGTAGAGCCTTTTGCGCCTTCACGGCGTCTTCAACGGAACATTGTTTGTTCATGAAGGTGAAAACGGGGTGGAAGCCGGTTATGGATGCCTGATGGTTCGGAAGCGGTTGCGCCGGCCTAACGAGAACAAGATCAGCCACCGCGCGAATTACAGTGGCGTTCATGAAAACAGAGAAAGCTGGGCATAAGGACGGTTCGCGTTTGGCTGCATCGCTTGGTTAGATGAGGTCTTAGTTGCTAGAGTTCAAAGTATAAGTGGTAGTGATGGGCGCAGCCTGGGTTAAAAGCCGCGCCGCACCGAGGACACGAATTTCCGCAGCCAACATACTCGGCGATCGACAGAGTCTTGTGACACTTGCCGCAGAAGATCGCGTGGGTCTCGCGCTCGTCTCTGCCCCACACGACTGGGGAGTGGTCAGCCAGCTCCTCGTGACAATGGATGCAAGCATAGAACGTGTCGCAGCACTTGAATTTTACAGCGACAACATCGCAGTCAGCGTGGTAGTGCGCACATTGAGTCTGTTCATTGACGCCGGAGCCGCGCACCACCATCTAACGAGAACAAGATGAGCGACGGCGACCGGGAGCGAGCGAGGATAACACGAGGAGGAGAGTAGTTACGCAGCGCGTGAAGGCAAGGCGGGTCGCCGTTCGCTCCATCGCAAGGTTAGGCTTCTCAGCGCATCACCACACACCCGGAACCAAGCGCGCGCTCTTTCTCATATACTTCCGATACTCATCTCCCATCGCTTCCGCCAGTCGCCTATCCTCGACCACGCAAAGCCAGGCAAAGACGGCGCTAGTTGGAATGCTCAGAATAAGAAGACCGAACCAGCTTCCCATCAGTAAGGGAAGACCCAGGTAAAGCAAGATGAACGCAAGATAGGCAGGGTGGCGGACAAACCGATACGGGCCGTTCTGGATGACGACGTGCCCCTCCTGCTTGACGACGCCGATCGTGAAATAACGACCCAGCGTCCGCCGCGACCAATAGCGTAGACAGAGCCCAAGCACGCAGAGCAAACACCCCGCTACATTGATTACGCCCCACAGACGCACACCGCCAAAGATCTTCAGCGTCGCCGTGGTGATACCAATAGCGATGGCGGGCAGCCAGATCGCGGCCCACTCCAGCCGCCGGCTGAATGGGTCCGACGCCGCCATGGTAGAGACGGGCTTGATCAAAACGAATTCTTCCAGCGCGAATCCGATGAGAATGGTCCAAAGGGCAACGGTAATACAGGTCATCGTGTGTAGGGTCGCGGATGCCTTTTGGAGCCTAACGAGAACAAGATCAGCGACGGCTGGCGGGGCAGCGTGTGGCTGCGGGCTGAGGATGGAATTTCATGGAAAGTGAGGAACCGAGGCTGCCAGCGGTTCGCTGCATCGCCTGGTTAGGCCGCGGTCGCATTTAGGATTCGTTTCTTGGCTAGCTTTCTAAAGATGACGATATGCCCGAGCAAGGCTGCGGTGACGAGGACGGATGGCAGCCAGAAGTACGGGAAAGAGGCTAACCAAGTGTTATCGGGCCGCATTAACTGAAATGCGGTCGGGAAGCTCACGGCCGCGGTCCCTACGACCACGATCAAAAGCATTAAACCCAGCCAGTTCCAAAGGAGGACCAGCCGCCCGGGGACCGATCCGGCAAAGGGCGCAAGGAACAGGGCCGTAAGACCGGTAGCAATATCGAAATTGTAGCCGCTCCAAGTCATCTGCGGCGGGGCGAGGCCGACGTTGGCTGACTTGTGAATCAGTAGCTCCACCAGGATACGAAATGCTTGGAAGCCAACCAACGCGCTCAGTGGCAACTCGATCAGGCGCCGCACCCAGGGAGAAATGCCGATAGCGATTGTCCCGATAAATCCGCTAATCAGGAGCAGCACCAAGGGTGGAGGCAACGAGCTGAAGTGATTCAGAATCCCAGATCGGGCGAGCCCGGCCGCGACCCCCATCCAGACCATACTGGAGAGGCCAGGGCCTTCGACCTGCCCGCCCACGCGACCGCAATCGCGACGCCGACCGGCAACACTATAAACCCAAGGTAGATGAGTGTATGCACGTCCAAGAGGTGGGACGCTAGTTTCTTGGCCTAACGAGACACAAGATCAGCTACCGCTGGCGAGAGCGAGCTTTGTTTGCAATGTCGATGTGGAAGTCCTCCTAAAGCGGGAACTCGGAGCGGCCAGCGGTTAGTAACTGTCTTGGAGTCAAGCGGGCATCGGCAGAGGTTTGAGGGCGCTGTTGAGGACAAGGAGGAGCTTACGCATGACGGCAGTGAGGGCGAGTTTGGGCGGTTTGCCGGCGGC
>JACDGM010000094.1 GCA_013815325.1 Chthoniobacterales bacterium | reverse complement strand
GCCGGCAACCGCCGCGAGCACAAAAACGAGCGGACCGAAAAGCAGAAACAGCTGCAAGCGTTGTCCCGCTACTGGCGAGAGCATTGTCGCGACCGTCCGCACGCTCGCGGAGCGATCATCCCGCTCGTCCCGCAGATTATTCGCATGCAAAATCGCGTCCACGAGCAGGCAAATCGGGATCGAGTAAAGCGCGGCCAGGAGACAACCGCGCAACGTCAGCGGGCGGATTTGCACGCCGTAAGCGCCTACCGTCAGGCCGACTCCGAACGAAAGAATTATCAGCAGATCGCCCAGTCCGAATCTTTTCAGCAGCGCGGAATACAAGACGGCGCAGCCCAGGCCGATCAGCACCCACCACCCGACAAAGGCGGGCTGCGCGCGAAACACGAAAAGCCCGCAAACCGCCGCGCCTGTGAGAAAGCCCAGAGCCAGCACGAGCGCCTGACGTGCGCTCATCTCGCCCCGCGTCAGCACGCCGCTGCCATGTTCCGGCCGCGTGTCCACTCCGTTGACGAAATCGAAGTGATCATTCAAAACGTTGGCGCCGACATGGGCGAGCATCGCGCCAGCGAGCACCCAAAGAAAAATCCCGAGATCAAAATGGCCGCGCCCTCCCGAGCCCCAACCGCGTGCGGACAGCACCGTGCCGAGCAGCACCGGCACCACGCTGGCCGGAAGCGAATAGGCGCGGGTCGCGCGCCCTAGAGTCGTGATGCGCATAGGATTTTCTCACCGGATCACGTTGCGGTACGGTCTTCAAATGCGGGGCATCTTTGGGCACCGGGTGGTTCTGCCTTGGTTGGCGATTAGTTTCCGGTAACTGGTCCGAATCCGGAGGTGGAATTAGCTTTTTCGCGAACACGCTAATTACCTCGGCAAGCCTAACGTTTGCCGGGACCAGATCCGCCGCGATCTCATGCGCGAGCGAGCGCGCAGGCTGCGCCATTTCCAAGGCGGACAACCTGGCGATGGAGCCTCAGCCTAACGAGCGCGCGCGCGTGCACTTCCCACTCGGTTTCGAGTTTCGCAGCGGCAGGCAACACACTTCCGGCGGCGCGCGGTTTCAAAATCATCGCGTTGGATGAGCGCAAGCCCGGGCCGTGACCGGTTCTTAGCGACGAACGATTTGAAACTTCCTGGTGGCCGCGCCATAGATTGCTGATGAATAACCTGATTGTTCGGCGTTTCCTCCAGCTCGGCGCGCTTTTTCTCATCGGCGATGGCGTTATGGGACTGCTCAAACCGCGCTGGCATTCGCTCCTTTGGCATTTCGGTCCCGAGCTGGTGCGCGCCGCGACTGAAGAACTGGCTGAGCATCCCAAGACCGCCCGCAGCATCTATCTGGCGGAAGCCGCGCTCGGCATTGCAGTTGCTTCGCTCCAGACACCTGAGGTCGATTAGCCGGTGCGGCGGGTCTCTTGGCGGCCCGCGAGATTTCGCCGCCGTCGCACGATCGAGCTCGTCCTACTCATGGCTTCTCCTAAAAACGCGCGGAAGAAGCGCATCGTCCTGAAATTCGGCTCCGGCATTTTAACCCGGACGCATTCCCCCGGGCTTGATCCGAAGCAATTCGCCCGCCTGAGCGCCGAAGTCGCCGCGCTCGTTCGCGCCGGTCACGAGTGTGTCGCGGTGACGAGCGCCGCGGTCGCCGCGGGGATGGGCGCGCTCTCCCTCACTGCGCGCCCAACCGATCTCACCACCGCGCAGGCGTGCGCGGCGATCGGACAATCCAAACTCATGCGCGCTTACGAAACCGCTTTTGCGCGCTACAAGCTGAACGTCGCACAACTCCTCCTCACCCACAGCGACCTCGACAGCCAGATGCGGCGCGGCAACGCGAAGAACACCCTCGAGCGTCTGCTTGCCGCGGGAAACATCGTGCCGATTATCAACGAGAACGACTCGGTCGCCGTCGAGGAATTAAAATTTGGCGACAACGATCGGCTCTCAGCCGACGTCGCAGTCCTCGCGGGCGCCGATCTCCTTATCATGCTCACCGGGGTCGATGGCCTGCTCGATTCCCACGGCAAGATCGTCCGGCGTGTCCGCGACATCGAGAGCGTGAAAAAAATGGTCAACGGTGAGAAGGGACGGTACTCGGTCGGCGGAATGGTTTCGAAGCTGGAGGCGGTCAAAACAGCGGTCGACGCGGGGATTGCGACCGCGATCATTAACGGCCGTCAACCGCAGCGGATCGCCGCCGTGGTCGCCGGGGAAGAAGTGGGGACGCATTTCGTGACGAAACGTCGTTAGGCGTGTAGCGCGAGTCTCTGACCCGCGTCGCTGGTTTCCTGGAAATCGGATATTCGCGACCAGCGCCGACGCGGGTGAAGAGACCCGCGCTACACGCGCGGCAAAGCGCGGTTGACGCGCGCGGCAAACGGGCGAGGCATTTCAATGGATCTCAGCGAACAGATTCTTGACTTCGGGAAGCGGGCCCGGCAAGCCGCCCGCGCGCTGGGCAAACTCGGGAGCGACCAGAAAAACGCAGCCTTGCGCGCGATGGCTGACGAAGTCATCGCTTCCGGCGCGGCCATCCTGACGGCTAACGAAAAGGATCTGGCTCGCGCCCAGGCGAACGCGCTGTCAGGCGCGATGATCGATCGCCTAACGTTGAGCGCGCCGCGGCTTGGGAAGATAGCTGCCGGCATTCGCCAGGTTGCCGCCTTGCCCGATCCGGTCGGCCAAGTGCTGCGCAAATGGACCCAGCCTAACGGAATCGAAATTTCAAAAGTGCGAGTTCCGATCGGCGTTATCGGGATCATCTACGAGTCCCGGCCTAACGTCACGAGCGATGCGGCGGTTCTCTGCACGAAAACTGGCAACGCCACAATTCTGCGCGGTGGCTCGGAGTCGATCCATTCAAACATCGCCATCGCGGAGGCGCTGCAGCGTGGCGGCGCCGTCGCCGGCCTCCCGCCCGACAGCATCCTGCTCATCCCGGAGACCGATCGCGAAGCTGTCCGGCACATGGCGGAGATGGATCGTTACATCGACTTGATCATTCCGCGCGGCGGACACGCCTTGATCGAAGCGGTCGTTAGGCACGCGCGTATGCCGGTGATCAAACATGCGCACGGCGTTTGCATCATTTACGTCGATCGAGCGGCCGATCTGGAGATGGCGACCGAGATCATCGTGAACGCGAAAACGCAGCGGCCCGCCGTCTGCAACGCGGCTGAAACCGTCCTCGTGCATCGCGCAGTCGCGCCGGCATTTTTCGAAAAGCTCGCGCCCCGCCTGGCCGAAAAGAACGTTGCGCTCCGCGCGGACGGCGCGGCTTTCTCGCAATTAGCGGCGCTCGATTACCGGCCGCTCACTTCAGCGACCGAGGCCGATTGGTCGACGGAATACCTCGATTTCATTCTTGCAATCAAAGTGGTCGATTCGCCTAACGAAGCGATCGAGCACATCGAGCGCTACGGCTCGCACCATAGCGATTGCATCGTCACCCGCGATGCGGAACTGGGCGAACGATTCCTGCGCGAAATTGATTCGGCGACCGTTTACTGGAACGCTTCCACCCGTTTCACCGACGGCGGCGAGTTTGGCTTCGGCGCGGAGATTGGCATCAGCACCGGCAAGCTGCACGCGCGCGGGCCGATGGGCCTGGAAGAATTAACGACCTACAAGTACGTCATCCGCGGCCACGGCCAGGTGCGGGGTTGATCGAAGCATAGCCGAAAGCGCGCTATCAATGGCGCGGCGGCAAAAACCCCGGATCACGCTGCTCGACGAATGGCATCTCCAGCACTTCTCCCAACTTCACTTCCGCCGGGTCGAGAAACGCCGGCACGCCAATCGTGATCGCGTTTTGCGGCACATCAACGCGCAGGGTCCGATGCAATCGGTCCCAAATCGTTAGGCCACTCGACCAATTGGAGTTCACTTCCTCCTCCACGATGGAATGATGGATCCCGTGCAGGCGCGGCGTCACAATGAGGTTCGCGAGGCGGGCCTCGATTTCAGGCGGCAGCTCGACATTGGAATGGTGAAACATGATTTCGAGGAGCAGCGCGGTTTGCCAAAGCGAAAGCGCCAAGGGACAAACCCCAATCGTCAGGATCTGCGCCGCGCGCCACGGCACCGAGATGAGCAGCTCGCCGAAATGGAAGCGCAGCGCGGTCGAAGCATCCATGTCGCGGTCGGCGTGGTGCGCTTGATGAAAGCGCCAGAGCAACGGCACCCGATGCGTCAGGACGTGCCACAGATAAAGCGTGTAATCGAGGAGCGCGATTGCGAGCGGCACCTCCAGCCAGGCCGGCAAGGCAGCGCGTTTGAGCAGGCCAAGTCGCCGGCTTTCCACCAGCCGGGTCAACGGCCTAACGACTGGCTGCTCCGCGAGCTGCAGACTAACCGCGCCGAGCGTCGCGACCGCGAGATTGCGCGCGTTCCGGCGCAGCTTGGACTCGACCGCGCGGCGAAGCGGTCGACGATTTTCCAGCCAGACGAGCGCGCCGAAGGCGCCAAGAAGAAGAGTCGTGCCCAACCAACCGGGCACCTTGCGTTCGCGCGCCGCTTTCACATCATGTAATCGGTTTGCGATCGCCAGGCGCGGGCCCGCGTCTCGCGGAGTGATGCGTCTACAAGACTCGTGCCGCGCGCGTCTCTTATTCCGTGCGCAGCGCGGTCATCGGGCTCACCCGCGTCGCCCGCCGCGCCGGCAGAAAGCAAGCGAGCAAGGCAGCTCCCCCGAGCATGACGCTCGCGACAATCAGCACCACCGGATCCATCGGGCTCACTTGATAGAGCATGCGCGCGAGCACGCGGCCGAGCCCGAGCGCGAGGAGCAATCCGACCCCGAGCGCGAAAGCAGTTTGCAGCGCGCCTTGCTTCATGATCAACGCGAAGACATCACGGCGATCGGCCCCGAGCGCCATGCGAATGCCAATTTCGCGCGTCCTTCTCGCCACTGAATACGCCTTCACTCCGTAAACCCCGACCGCCGCGAGGAGGAGCGCGATCACGCCGAAAACTCCGAAAAGCACGGCGCCGAAACGCACCACCCAAAGGCCGACGTTTTTGTCGACGATGTTTTCGAACGGTTCGATGCGCAGAATTGGCATCTCCGGATCGATCGCGCGCAATGTCTGGCGCAGGGTTGGAATCATCGCCGCGACCGCAGCACGATCGTCGCGCGCAAGGCGCACCTGCAAAATCACGCCGCCATTATAGGCCTGCGCCAGCGGCACGAAGAGCCGGCTCCGCATCTCGTCATCGAGCACTTCGTGCCGATGTGGGCTGACGATCCCGACGATCGTGAGATCGTTAGGCGAACCGTCGCTCGGCGCCTCGGTGTAGCGCACGTGCTGCCCGAGCGCGTCGCCTTTCGGGAACAGCTTCTGCGCCATCGTCTCATCAATGATCGCGACCCGCGGCGTCTTCTCATTCTCACACTCCATCTCCGTGAAATCGCGGCCGCGCAGAAGCCGCACGCCGATCGCGTTGAACCAGCCGGACGTGACCGCGGTAAACAACGCGCCGGCCCCGGCTTCCGGCTCATTCGGATTCGCTTTCGCCAGCGCCGCTTCGTCCGCGCGCATGAGCCGCCGCGAATTCGTTAGGTTGCCGTAGGGCAGCATCGTCGTGAGCGCGGCGGCGCGCACCCCCGGCAGCTCGCGTGCTCGATGGAGCGCCGCGAACATGGTGCGCCGCGCCGCCTCCTCGTCTTTGCGGCCTAACGTGAAGTCCATCTCGGCCGAGAGCCCGCCGCGACGATCGAATCCCGGGTACAATCCACCGGCCTTGAGCGCGCCGCGGAAAAATAATCCGGCGCTGAAAAGGAGCATGAGCGAGAGCGCGATCTGCGCCATCACGAGCAGATGCCGCGGCGCGAAAAAGCGATTGAGCCGGCCGACGTGCGCCGGTTCGCCGACCTGCTGTTTGAGGTCGCTCACCAGATCCGCCCGGCTCGCCTTCAAGGCGGGTCCGAGGCTGAAGAGCAGCGTGGCTACGAGGCAGACTAGAAACGTTACCGCCAGAACTGTCAGGTTCGGTTGGAGGTGCACGACCATGGAAAAATTCATCGAACCGAATAGGCTGCCGAGCGAACCGAGGAGCAGGCTGTTGCTCCAGTAGCTGATCAACAAACCGAGCGCGCCACCGGCCAGCGCGAGGAGCAGCCCTTCGCTCAACAACTGCCTAACGATCCGCACCCGGCTCGCGCCCAGCGCCACGCGGAGCGCGATCTCGCGGGCGCGATTGGCGCCGCGCGCGAGCAGCATGTTGGCCAGGTTCAGGCAGGCGATCAGGAGCACGGCCGCGGCCATCGCCACGAGCAGGGAGCCGGCGAGACCGACGGGGCCATCATCTTCCGGCGCCGTGCTCAAACTGAAACGGGAGGGCTTTTGAATTTGCAGCTCGCGCGCGCCGTTCGAGTCGGGCGGCTGGATCGCGGTGAACCGCTGGGCGAGCGCGGGCAGGCGCGGCTTCGCGGTCGCGATCGTTAGGCCGGTACGGAGCCGGGCCAACAGGTTGAGTGTGTAATTCTTCGGCGAGGTTAGTTCCAGTTTGCCGTTCGTGTCGCTGAAAGCTGAACCAAGCTGCGAGTAGATGCCCAGGGGCAGCCAAAGATCGGGCGCGATCAAAGCGCTGACGCCGGAAAAATTTTCCGGCGTCACCCCGATCAAAGTGTAGGTCTGGCCATTCACCGTCAGCGGCTTTCCGATGAGGTCGGCGCGACCGCCGAGGCGCTTCCAGAACGGATAACTCGCCACCGCGACAGGGATGTTGGCGTTAGGCCGTGACTCCTTTTCATCATAGAAGCGGCCGAGTGCCGGCTTCACTCCCATGAGCGAAAAGAAATTGTCGGAAGTGAGAAAGACAAAACTGCGTTGCATGCCCTGGCCGCGCCCGATCCCGGCGAGGGCGAACTGCATCGCGGCGAGATCCGCGAAGACGTCGCTGTTCTCGCGCAGGGTGCTGAATTCGTTGTAAGAAAACTGCCGATAATCATGCGCCGCCCCCTCGCGTGCGGTGAAGACATTCACAACTTCCGCCGGGCGCAGCGGCACGAGTGGGCGAAGGATAACGCTGTTGACCAGGGCAAAAATGGCGGAGTTCACCCCGATCGCGATCGCGAGAGTGAGGACGGCGATGGCGGTAAAGCCTGGCGACCTGGCGAGCTGACGGAGAGCGAACTTGAAATCCTGTGGCATCGACGGTGGGATGCGGGCCGGGGCGATTTTGGATTCAAGATTCGCGGTGGACTGACGAGAACGTGGCGTCTGCTGTCTGGGAACACGGGCTGACAGCCCGTTGCAGCCGGCAGTTGCCGGCTGCATTTGCGCGCAGCGTAACCCGTGGTGCGGACTTGCCGTGCTGCATCACGCCCCTCCAGTTCGGCGCAAGCTGCGCCGAACAACGGGCTGACAGCCCGTGCTCCCCGGAACCAGAAGCGCTTCGCCTCCCTCCTTCAAGAATCGTGGCGAAATTTCCTGCTCGCCCGAGGTTGGGTCATGAATCGAATCTGGCCGTTCCTTCTCTTCCTCGCGTTTTCCGGTTCGCTTTCAGCGGCGGATTATCCTGCGCCTGACGAAACCGATTTCATCGCGCGCGATTTCAAATTCACCTCTGGCGAAACGCTGCCAGAGCTGCGCCTGCATTACCGCTCGTTAGGCAAACCGGTCAAGGACGCGAAGGGGGTGACGCAGAACGCCGTCCTCATCATGCACGGCACGACCGGCAGCGGCGCGCAGTTCATCCGGCCGGAATTTGCCGGCGAGCTTTTCGGAGCGGGACAGCCGCTCGACGCCACGAAATTTTTCATCGTCCTGCCGGATGGAATTGGCCACGGCAAATCGACCAAGCCGAGCGACGGATTGCACGCCAGGTTTCCGCGCTACGGCTATCGCGACATGGTGGCGGCGCAATACCGCCTCTTAACGGAAGGCCTCGGCGTCAATCATGCGCGGCTCGTCATGGGCACTTCGATGGGCGGAATGCAAAGCTGGCTGTGGGGCGAGCTGCATCCGGAATTTATGGATGCGCTCATGCCGCTGGCGAGCGTGCCGACGCAAATCTCCGGGCGCAATCGCGCCTGGCGTCGCATCGTCATCGACGCGATCCGCAACGACCCGGGGTGGAACGGCGGCGATTACAAAATGCAGCCGCCGAGTCTGCGCACTGCGGCGGAGATGCTTTGGTTGATGAGCAGCAATCCGATCTTGCGCCAAAGAGAAGCGCCCAGCCTAACGAAAACCGACGCGGTTCTCGATACGTTTGTCGACGCCTACCTCAAGACGGCGGATGCGAACGACGTGCTCTACGCGGCCGAAGCATCACGCGATTACGATCCCGGCCCGGACCTGGAAAAGATTCGCGCGCCGCTCCTCGCGGTTAATTCGCCGACGATTTGATCAATCCTCCGGAGCTCGGGATTCTGGAACGCGAGATCAAACGCGTGCCTAACGGCCGCGCGATCGTGCTTCCGTTGAGCGAGAAAACGCGCGGACACGGTAGTCACACCGTGGCGGCGCTTTGGAAGGATCAGTTGGAGCAACTGCTGCAGAAATCGCAGCTCTAAAAGTGTTGTGGAAACCGACGCGCTCGGCCGACCGAACGCCTAACCTGATGCGCTGAGACAGCGCACCCTACATCGTCGGTTCCAACGCGGACGCTGCGCCGACGGTCGCTGCGCTTTCTTTTTCCGGCACACGGCTTTTGATTTCTTCCGAGAGATCGTCTGCGAAAACCTCGAGCAGCCGCCGGTCGTGTTCACTCAACTTGCGCGGCTTGATGTCGAGCAGGCAAAGCGAGCCGATCGCCTGACCACTCGGACCGCGCAGCGGAACGCCCGCGTAGAAACGCAGCCCGCGCGATTTCAGCAACGGGTTGTTGGCGAAGCGGCGGTCACGCGCCAGGTCTTCCACCACGAGCACTTCGTTTTTGGCCACGACATGACCGCAGACGGAAACGGAGCGCGGAGTCGAGCCTTCGCGCGCCAAATCTTCGGGCAATCCCACTTGCGATTTAAACCACTGCCGGTCGCGATCGATAAAAGTAATCAGCGCGATCGGCACCTGGAAAATCTTCGCTAGTTTCGCCGTCACGTGATCGAATGCTTTGTCGGGGCCGGCCTCGAGCAAGTTGAGGCTTTGCAATTCCGCGAGGCGCGCATCTTCGTTTTCTCCGATCGGCGCGTTCTCCATTTCATCACCGAGCGGGATGGCGAATTTTGCGAGCTGCACAACGGCGTCGGCGAGGGAGGTGACGACTTCATCCGCGCCCGAAGCGCGCAGGCGTTGCGCGGCATCAGCCAGTTTTTCGGTTGCGCCCCAAAAGCCGACGACGATTTTTACATCGGGCAGGCGGCCGCGCAGTTTCGCCGTGAGATGGCGCGCTTGAATCGAAGTCGAAGGCGCCACGACCGAAATGCAGACGGCTTCAGGCGCGGTTTTTTCCGTGAGATCGACCAGGCCGCTGCTCGCCAGTTCGGCCGGCGCGTTTTCCGCTTCGAATCCCTGTTGCCGCAACAGTTGCGTGAGCATGGCGCCGGCGATCTCGTCGCGCAGCGCGCGCGCCGGCAGGCAGAGCACGCGGCAGGAAGGGGCGAATGTTGGTGCGGTGCTCTGCTCGGCCACTGCGATATCCGCTTCCACTTTCGATTCGGGCAGAGGCCGCGTGCCGAAATCTTCGATCACGTCCTGCACATTCTGCAAAACGGCGGTCCGCTCCTCCGGATGCAAGGCGTCGCGTTGTGCGTCGGTCTCGGCCGCCGTCACGACCGGGATGAGGACCGCATCGTAGAGCGCGGTCAGCGAATTTTCGCGCAGGTAGTTTTCCGCCAGATCGCTCGCCTCATCGAGCCCGCCGGCAAGGAGACGGTGGTAACATTCCTCGTCCGCCGTCAGGGCGCGCTCTTCGCTCAAAAGTACGCTGAGGAATTCCAGCTTCGGCACATGCCGGCCCATCACCGCCAGGCAGACGGTTAACGGCGTGGAGAGGATCAGTCCGAGCGGGCCCCACAGCCAGGTCCAAAAAACCGCGGCGATAATGAGCGCGATCGATGACACTCCGGTGCTCGACCCGTAGAGCCACGGCTCGACCGCGTTGGCGTTGATCAATTCGAGCGTGAGGAACATCCCGAGCGTGAGGAGCGGCCCGAGCCACGAGGTCGAGACCGCGAGTGAGAGAACGAGCGGCAGGGCCGCGCCGATCCACGGGCCGATGTACGGAATAAAGCGGAGCATGGCGGAGAGCACGCCCCAGAGCGCCGCGTTTGGCACCCCGATAAAATAGAGCCCGACCGCGACGCACGTTCCGTAAACCACGTTGACCAGCAACTGCATCGTGAGGTAACGCCCCACCCGCTGCCCCGCGTCATCCATCGCGCGGGTTGTCACGCTGATCCGGCCCTGGCCGATGAGCCGGATCAAACGGCCGCGCAAATCCTCGCGCTTCAAGAGCATGAAAATGACGAGAAGCAAAACCAGCCCGGCGGTCCCGAGTGGACTGAGCAGGCCGCTCAGCGTCGTCTCCGCGACCCGGGCGATCCGGCTTTCGGAATCGATCACCTGCACCGCGACGGGCGGTGGCGCCACCTTGTTCGCGGTGCGGGCGAGATCGTTAGGCGAGGTGCGCACGCTGGCGCCTCCCGCGGGCGTGCTCGAGGGCGCGGAAAGTTCCTTTTGCAACTGCTCGATGCTTTTCGTGAAACGGGAATAGGTCCCGCCCGAGGGCATGCGGAGCGTGTGCATCTTGGCGCTGATGTTCGCCTGGTAATCGGGCAACTTCGCGGCCAGGTCGATCACCTGCCGGGTCAACATCCAACCCGCTCCGGCGGCCACGCTGAAGAGCATCAGAACCACCAGGAGAACCGCCGCGATCCGGCCAATCCAGCGTTCCAGCCAGCCGACTACGGGCGCGAGCAGGAAAGTGATGAGGGCGGCGAGCGCAATCGGGATGAGGATTTCTTTCCCCACTGAGAGCACGGCGACGACGAACGAGACAAGCAGAATTGCCCAGATGCCGACGAGCGCGCCGGCCGCGGTGTTCTTAGGTGTTCGCATCGGAACTCTATTCGTGGGTCAGGCCGGTTTGGGATTCATTCTCCGTGACCGGGTTGGAAATGGCTCGGGCACTGTAGCAGAGGACGCGAGAGCGTGACGGGGGAGCCTGGACATGCGGAAGCATGTCCCTCCGGAGGGACGCGCTTTCGCGCGTCCAATCTCTTGCGGCCGGAAGTCGGCTCTCGATTAGCCGAGACGGTGCGCTAAGGCGCAAGTAGCTCGGCGATGTCGGAGGTCGTTAGGCCATTCATCAGCGGTTCTTCGTTCTCGAGCATTGCGCTGGCCAGTTCGCGCTTCCGGTTTTGGAGCTTGAGGATCTTCTCCTCCACGGTCGCGCGCGCGATCAACTTGTAGGAGGTGACGACGCGGGTCTGCCCGATGCGATGGGCGCGATCGGTCGCCTGCGCTTCAACCGCGGCGTTCCACCAGGGATCGAAATGAATCACCGTGTCGGCCGCCGAGAGGTTCAAGCCGACGCCGCCGGCTTTGAGGCTGATCAGGAAAACCGGAATTGATGCGTCGTTCTGAAAACGATCGACCTCGGTCTGTCGATTTTTCGTTAGGCCGGCGAGGTAGCAGTGAGCGGTCCCGCGCGCGGCAAGACGTTCCCGTATCAGGTCGAGCATTTTCACAAACTGGCTGAAGAGAAGAACGCGATGGCCGCCGTCGATGATTTCCTCGAGCAGCTCGTCAAGCAAATCGAGCTTGGCCGAAGGACCGCCTTCCTCGTTAGGCGAGAGGCCGAGCAGGCGCAGATCGCAGCAGACTTGGCGCAAGCGGAGCAGGCCGGTAAGCATTTTCATCCGGGTCGCGCCATCGTTAGGGCCGCCGGCGCTGATGCCCTGCTGAATCTCCCGGAGGAGCGCGTCGTAGGTCGCGCGCTGCACGGTGCCTAGATCGCAAGGGACGATTTGCTCGATCTTGGCCGGCAGTTCTTTTGCGACATCGGACTTGCGGCGGCGGAGGAGAAACGGCCGCAGTCTGCGGGCAAGCCGCCGCTGGAGGATCGGCTCCGGACCATTCGTTAGGGGTTTCTCGTAGCGCTCGCGAAATTCGCTCCGGCTGCCGAGATAATCCGGGGCCACGAAATTCATCAACGACCAGAGATCGCGCACCGAGTTTTCCATCGGTGTGCCCGTGAGAACGAAGCGCTGCCGACTGCGCAGGTGGAAGGCGGCCTGGGCGTTTTGGGTGTCGGGATTTTTAATGTGCTGCGCTTCATCGAGGACGATCGAGTCGAAGGTGAGTTGCGCGTAAAGCTCGGCGTCACGCCGGAGGAGTCCGTAACTCGTTAGGCCAAGATCGAAACCGGGAAGGCTTGCGATTTTTTGAGAGCGCTCCGAGCCGTCGATCACGAGCAGGCGCAGCGCCGGAGTGAAACGCCCGGCTTCGCGTTCCCAGTTCGCCAGGAGCGAAGTCGGACAGATGATGAGCGCGGCGCCGTTGCCTCGACGCAACTGGAGGAAAGCGAGGGTCTGGACGGTTTTGCCGAGGCCCATCTCGTCGGCCAAAATTCCGCCCAAATTCTGATCGGCGAGGGCAGCGAGCCAGGAGACTCCGGTGAGCTGATAATCGCGCAGTTTTTCTCCGAACGGACCGAGGTCGCGCACGGTGCTCGCGGGACGGCTCAATGCGCGCGAGGCATCGACCAGTTTCGCGCCGATCTCCGCGGCCGTGCTCGTTAGGTAAGCGGCTTGGATTTGGTCGAGCCGGTAAACACCCGGCTGCCGCTGGCGCGGATCCGCGTCGCGCAGCAGTTGCTCGAAATCGTCCAGCGCCGCGGGATCGAAGACGGCTTGTCTGCCGTTTTTCAACTGCATCCGATTTTGCCCCGAGCGCAGCAGGCGTTGTATCTCGGACAACGGCATCTGTTCGCCGCCTGCCGTCGCGACGGAAAACTTCAGCTCAAACCAGTCTTCTCCCGAAGCGACTATGTCGATGGTGGGCGCGGCGGGCTCGAACGCGTCGCGCGTTTTGCCGAGTTGCGGGGCGACGGAGACATCCCAATCGCGAGCGAGCGACGGAAATTCGAAAGCAAAAAAACGCGCGGCGCGCGCGGGATCGCGCAGCTCAAAGTGGCCGTTATTTTCGGCGAAGCCGGCCGCTTCCAGTAAAGCCACGGCAGCTTTTTCGGCGGCGAGATTGCGGAGGAGAAGCACGTCTCTGTTGCTCTCGTCGCGAAGGACAAATGTTTTCGCAGGCTCGGCTGCGGGCGAAAAGGGCGGTCGCTCCGCATAACGACAAGCGAGCGTAGCGCGGAGAGACTGCAGGGAGCCTTCGAGCTTGAGCGTGAATTTCGGTTGGGCGTGGGCTGTGGCCGGAAGGGTCATTCCGGCGGGAAGCGAAACCTCCGCGACTTGGCCCCAGAGCGACAGCTCAAGCGCGAAAAACTGCAATGCTTCTTCGCCCCGAAGATGGAGCGGCTCTTGCAACAGGTTCGTTAGGCGAGACGGAAGGTCGCTGCCGATCTCGCGAAACTCCGCGTCGACCAGAGCCCATGCATCGGCACCGGCAAGAACGATCGTTCCCTCGTTATTCGCCGTGACCCGAAAGCTGTCGCGATCCGTGCGATCGACCGCGATTTTGGGACGATAGATCGTCCCCGCGATTCGCGCTGGGAGAGACCGGCCAAAGGTGATCCGCTCATGATTGCGCAGGACGGGCAGGAGCTGAAGAAAAGCCGCCGCCGGCAGCAGGTTCATTCCGCCCGGCGCTGCGCCTAACGAAAACGCAAGCTGCTCAATGATGACGCGGTCGTGCTCATCGAGACTAAAACGCTCCGCGCGGGGCAAGGCGTCGAGCATGAGACGCCGGCCCTCGAGCTCGGCTTCGATGCAGATCATCACCTCTCGTCTTGCCCAAGCCGAGCGGAAATTTGGCGGCAAGATGAAACGCAATTCAACGAGTCGCGCGCCCGGTTCGTTGCCGTCCGCGAAGCGCAACGCTGGCGCCCGCGCCGGTTCGTTAGGCAAAACCGCGGCGGGTGAAAGATAAGCGAGGCCAACCGCGAGGGAGTGGGCGCAAATCTTTCCCCATTGCCGCGACTCGCGGCAGGTGCAGATGTTTTCCACGTCGCTAGCCGTACGGATGCGCAAACCGGCGCGATAAGTTTTTCCATCGCGCACCTCGCCGGCGAGCAGCGGCGCTTCGTAGCTGGCGCTTGTGACGCGTCCCGTTTTGACCAGTTCGCGCGCCACCTTCATCGCCTGCCAGCCGCCGGCGGCGGAGAGCAATTTCTCGCTGAGCGCGATCACGGCGCAGTGTCCGTGCGAGAGGTGGGCCGCGCAATTTCAACTGCGTCTGCGAGACCGGTGAAACCTTAATTGTCCGGGTGTGGAAAGAGAATCGTTAGGCTGGAAGCTCGCGTTCTTATGTTTCCCTAGTCCCATCCATGGTGTTAATCCGTATAAGTCTGTGGCCAAAGAACAAAACTTATGCAAGCACCTGCACTGCCGCCCTTCCCCTTCCAACCGCAGCCCTACACCGGCCCCTCGCCCGATGAGATCCTGCGGCTGCGCAAACAGTTCCTGAACCCAGGCATCTTCCTCTATTACAAGAAGCCGCTCACCCTCGTGCAGGGAAAATTGCAATACGTCTGGGACGAAACCGGGCGGCGTTATCTTGATGCTTTGGGCGGGATCGTGACCATCAGCGTCGGGCATTGTCACCCCGATGT
>JACDGM010000093.1 GCA_013815325.1 Chthoniobacterales bacterium | reverse complement strand
ATGCCCATCACGAGCCAAAAAGTTTTTCCAGCGCGCTCGCGCGGCACACGGCAGAGACCTTGCGGCGACTCGGCCACTCCGTGGAAATTTCCGATCTTTACGCGGAACATTTTAATCCTGTCTCCGGGCGGCATAATTTCACTTCCGTCAAAGATCCTGCCTACCTCAAGCAACAGGCCGAGGAGACGTACGCTTCCGAAGTGGACGGTTTTGCGCCAGACGTAGAGCGCGAAATGAAAAAGCTGGAGGCGTGCGATTTGTTGATCTTCAACTTCCCGCTCTGGTGGTTTGGGATGCCTGCCATTTTGAAAGGCTGGGTGGATCGTGTTTTTGCGATGGGGCGCATCTATGGCGGGGAAAGGCTTTACGAATCGGGCCTTGGTCAGTCGCGGAAGCGGGCAATGATGATTTTGACGACCGGCGGCGGGCCGGATACTTACAGCGGTTACGGCATGAACCCGCCGCTGGCCACGATTCTCGCGCCGGTGCAGCATGGTGTCTTTTGGTTCGATGGCTTCCTGCCCCTGGCGCCGTTTGTCGCCTGGAGCCCGGCGCACATCACGCCGGAAGAACGCGCACAATGTTTGGAAGCTCTGGAGCAGCGGCTAACAAATGCCTTTCAGGAAACACCGCAGTCGCTGCCGCCGATGAGCGATTTTCCGGACTCGGGCAAGGATGTGAAAAAGCGCTTCATGGTTACGGTCACACGCCCGCAGCCAGTGGATGAAAAATTCAAGTCGTTGATCGCGGCGGAAGGCGCGCGGCTGGCCGAGTTGAAACGCAGCGGCGTTTTGCTGGCGAGCCATCTGTCGCCGCCGCAAGCCGAACCATGGCGTGGCTTCCTGCATTTTCGTGAAGTGCTGGCGGCGGCGGTCCAGCGGCATCTCGATTCATTGCCGCTGGCTCCATTTCTGAAATTTGAAATTACGGAACTCGGGCAGTTCTGATTTGGAAAACAACGACATGAAACGCTTAAAAGGAAAAACAGTGAGTAAGTCTGCGATGAAACCTTCGTCGGAACCGACAATGAAGCGTTTCACCGGCCAGGTGGTGATCGTGACCGGCGGCGGCAGCGGCATAGGCCGCGCTACCGCGCGCGCTTTCGCCGCGGAAGGGGCGCGCGTCCTGGTGGTCGGTCGCCGGCTGGATTCACTCGCCGACACCTCGAAGGGCTTCGATACCATTGCTACTCATACTGCCGATCTGCGCCGGCCCGAAGATGCGAAAGGTATTATCGAAGCAGTCATAAGTCCGTGGTCGCGCTTGGATGTGCTGGTTAACAACGCGGCTATCCTGGGTAACAGTCCGCTGCGTAGCCTAACGATCGATAATATTAACGAGGTGCTCGCGACCAATCTGATTGGTCCCACCTTTCTGGCCCAGGCTGCCATTCCCCATTTGGAAAAGACAAAAGGCCGAATTGTTAATGTCTCGAGTATCTACGGTCGCCGACCGGCGCCGGATCGCGCGAGCTACTATGGAGCGTCGAAAGCAGCTCTGGACGCACTCACTCGTTCGTGGGCGGTGGAGCTAGGGCGATCAGGCATCCGGGTGAACGCCATCTCGCCCGGCCCGACTGAGAGCGAGGCTTTGTCCCGGGCCGGTCTCGATGCTAAAACGGTAGAAGCCATCCTAACCCAAGAGGCCAACCGAACTCCTTTGGGACGCAGAGGTTATCCCGAGGAAATAGCCGAGTGGATACTGCACCTGGCGGCTAGAGATAGCTGGGTGACCGGACAGGTCCTGGATGTGGACGGAGGCTTTACTCTTCCAACCTTTGACCCAACTCGCGACTGACACTTTTCTAACTGGAGAAACTTGGACTTAAGGAAATATAATTATGAAAATCGGATTCATCGGATACGGCAACATGGCGGAGTCGCTTGCCTCGCGCTGGGTGAGCAAGCATGAAGTGTTTATCGGTGGACGTGACGCCGAGAAAGCAAAACGTTTGGCCGCCAAGCTCGGGCAGAACGCTCGAAGCGGTTCGGAAGGCGACGCGGCAGGCTTTGGTGAGATCATCGTGCTGGCTACTACCCATGAAGCGGCCTTCGACGCAATGGTCGCGGCTGGTGGTCCCGCTGCCTTTGCAGGCAAGGTGTTGCTCGACATCAACAACCCGGTCGATGTCAAGCAAGGCAACTTTATTCCGAAGACGTACGATGGAACATCTCTGGCCGAGGCCATCGCCGTTCGTGCTCCCGGCGCAAGGGTGGTCAAAGCCTTCAACATGTGTCAGGCGATGGTGTGGAAGATGGACCCGCCTTTGTTTGACGGTCGCAAATTGGTCACTTTGTATTGCGGCGACGATGCCGAGGCGAAGCGCATACTGGCCACGTTGATTCAGGACATCGGATGCGATCCGCTGGATTTGGGCGAACTAAAGTATGCCCGGTTGCTGGAGCCGGCCGCGGCGATCGTGATCAAGCTACTCCTTTCCGGGCGGGACCCGCACACCGTGCTCAATTTAATTCAACCAGAGGTCAAACCAATCAGTTGATTGAGACGACTAACCGAATGAAACGGACACTTTCCTCTCTGCTCACATTAATCCTTAGGCATGCCTACTAGAACACGAGAGATCCGCCTGAAGAAGCGCCCGAGCGGCCTGCCATCAGAGGATGATTTCGAGCTCGCCGAAACGACGCTTGATGATCCCGGCCAGGGCGAGATCTTGGTTCGCAACCTGTGGATGTCGGTCGATCCCTATATGCGCGGGCGAATGGAGGATCGGAAGAGTTACATCACCCCCTTTCAGGTCGGCGCGCCGCTCGAGGGCAGCGCCGTCGGGGTCATCGAACGATCGGCTGCGCCGCACTTGGGGGAAGGAGATCTGGTGACTCACTTCCTCGGCTGGCGCGAGCATGCGCTCGTCCCGGCGGCGGACGCGACGAGGATCGACGGCGACGTGGTGTCGCCGCGCACCTACTTGGGTCCGCTCGGCGTGCCGGGCCTGACGGCCTATGCTGGGCTTACCCGCATCGGGCGGCCCATCGCGGGGGAGACGGTGTTCGTTTCCGCCGGCAGTGGCGCGGTCGGATCAATGGTCTGCCAGATCGCGAAGATTATGGGATGTCGCGTTGTCGCCGCGGCGGGATCGGATGACAAGGTGACGTGGCTGCGCGATGCGCTGGGCGTCGATCATGCCATCAACTACCGAGCAACTGACGACTTCGCCGCCGCACTGGCGGATGCCTGTCCTGATGGGCTCGACGTCTATTTCGACAATGTCGGCGGCGAGCAGCTCGACGCGGCGCTCGCGGCTGCGAATGACAGTGCGCGCTTCGCACTGTGCGGCATGATCGGCCAGTACAATGCCAAGCGTCCGCCGCCAGGGCCCTCCAATATCTTTCAGGTCGTGTCCAAGCGGCTGAAGCTACAAGGCTTCATCGTCATCGATCACCAGGATCTGATGTCGGAGTTCACTGACACGATGAGCCGCTGGATCGCCGACGGCCGCATCCAGTGGCGCGAGAGCGTGGTTGAGGGGCTTGAGGCGGCTCCGGGGGCATTCATCGGCCTCTTCAGCGGCGAGAACTTCGGGAAGATGCTGGTCGAGCTTGGCGACACGTCAGCTGATCAAAGGAGGGCATGATGGCGCGGGCCTATCGTCGCTTGATCGGCGGCACCGCTTTGGAGGAAGTGATGGAACCGGCGGACTCCAAACAAGAGTCATTCACCCGCGTCGCTTACTTCAGCTACAACACGGTGAATCAGCAATACGAGTATTTCTCGATCGATACTCGTGCTCCGCAGATGATGAACGAGAAGGGCCATGGAGTTGGCGAAGCAAGCGCGCAGGATCACAGAACGATCGCGCTTTATCGCGATAGCTTCGTCGCGCCGAAGTGGGGAGATGCGACGAACGTAGCATTCAGGTATCGGATCGCGATTGGGCCGGTTGAAAGGACCGGCAGGTGGTGCAGCTCTACTTGACGCCGCAATCGGGAGAAAGCGCCAAAGAGTTCCTCGCTTCCACATCATTGCTAGATTTTCCCGTCTCTTCACGGCCATGCGGGCGAAAACAATGATTGTCGAGGGCAACAACGCCTGTGTTATTGGCAACTACGACTACGTCTTTCCCGGCGGCGCGAAGGTCAACGGCGACGTCGCTGAAATCTGGAAAAGCAAAGACGGCAAGCTCGGCTCGCTCAGAATTTTTTTCGATACCGACGCGTTCAAGGTTCTGACCAAACCGCAAAGCTAACTCGTGGCTTACGACGAAAAGCTGGCCGCGCGAATCAGAAGCGCGCTCGCCGCCGCGGGCGCGATCGAGGAGAAGAAAATGTTTGGTGGTCTCGCCTTTATGGTTAACGGGAAAATGTGCGTCACCGCCGGCTCCAGCGAGATGATGTGCCGCATCGATCCCGCGCTTCATCGCGACCTGCTGAAAAGAACAGGCGCCCGCACCGTCGTGATGAAGAACCGCGAATACATCGGTTGGATGCGCGTTCGGCCGGAAGCAATGCGGATGAAGAAAGATTTCGATTTCTGGATCGAGCAGGCATTGGTTTTTAACCAAAGAGCGAGGCCCGGCAGAAAGAAGGCATGACTGCCGCGATCGATCTCCCTCCCAACGAAACATGATCGTGGAGAATTACTGAATACCCATTTGGTGTGCTTCTTTGCAAGCGAGTAACTGGCGCTCGTCAACGACCGACGCAAGACATGAACCCGGCGGCATTCCCGCGGAAATTACTCCGATTCATCGGGCTTGCGCTATCCCGAAGAAATGATGACATCGGTGCACGCCTAGATACGAAGGCGTAGCCGCCCTGGCCGCCTGAAGGACGCGAATTCGCCCAAAAAATACCGACCATTGCCTCGACACCCCGCAAATGACCAAACCCGGCCTTGATGTTTCCAACGTTTGGTTTCCGCGGGAAGTGGAGGTCGAGGTCTGGCAAGGGAATTGGGCGACACGGAGCAATGTGCCACACACGCACGATTGTTATCAGTTCCAACTCACGCGGCGGAATAGCGGCCGTTTTGTCTTCCGCGATGCGCGTCGATCGCCGCGCGGACCGGACAATTCTCGCTTAAGCGGTCGATTTTTTGCTCGTCGTCGGAAAGCGATTTCATCCTGGGAAGCTCAGCCTGCTTACCGGATTTGCCAAGTCTTCGCGGAGATCCTTCAACGCTTGAGAATTTAAGTGAGCGCCGCGTCAATCGCGCTGGCCAAGCCGGAGGGGTTTTCCCACATGAGCGAATGCCCTGCATTCGGAACGCTAATGATCGATATGCCCACCTTCGCCAAACCTGTGGCATCGGGATTCGGAAGGGAGCGCTCACCGAAAATTATAGTTCGTGGAATACGCAGAGATGAAAGCTGATCTCGCCAGGATGGTGCACCGCCCCTGACGAGGGAGGTTGCTTCACGGTGGATTGCAGCTGGTGACGAAACTGCCATTGAGCCAGCCCAGATGTGATTACCGTTTGCGGTCGCGGAGCGAATCGTCTCGGCATGACCGTGGGTGATATAGTCAGACTCGGACTGCGCGGCGATGGCGCGGCTGAAAACGCCACCGCCCGCATCGAGATTCGGTTCAGCCAGGACAAGTCGACGAATGCGGTCCGGTTGAAGAGACGCGACTACGATTGCGATCGTGCCGCCCATGCTGTGCCCGAAGAAGTGAGCTTCTGGCGCGTCGAGAGCGTTCAATAGATCAACGAGGGACCGCGCGTGATCTTCCATTGAGTAGAGGAAGCTGTCCGGCCTGTCGCTAAACCCCGAGCCCAGCAGATCGACAAGAATGAATCGGCGCCTGGCCAACGCTGGATCGGAAACGACGCGAGGATAGTCGCACGAGGAAGAGCAACCGAGCCCATGAACAAAGACGAGCGGAATTCCGAGGCCCGGAAAGTCATGAAATCTCAATTGTGCGTCGAGATCGGTTAATGTATGGGATTTCATACGGCTGACTCGTTAGTCCGAGGCTTGATGCCTCAAGGCTCTTCTACTTCAATTCAGGTAACCGTCCGGGTCTCGGGCAAACACGCGCCAGCCGCCCCATGAAGGCTGTTGCGGCGACGGCGGGCATGGCACACCGCGCGCCGTCAACTCCGCATATGCCGCGCGACAATCGGCGTTGACGAGGAAGAAGGAGATGCCCACGCCTCCATTATCGTCGCCAACGAACTCATGCGACATTCCCTCGAACGGTAGCTGCTCTTGACGGACAACGTGCATTAGGAAAACGCTTTCAATTCGCGGCGGCTGGGCGGATCGGTCGTCGCATTCCAATGCACACGTACAGGAGATATCGGTCCAGACAATCCAGTGCTTCGAAATTCCCGCCGCGGCTTTCGCATGATCAAGGCGCATTTTTGCCATCTCATAAACCGAGCCGCTTATCCGCCGAGCCATGTGTGTTCTTCCGCTTCACCGAAGCCGATTACAAAACATACACGCGAGTCGATCGCGATTTGATGGAGCCGCGAGCGACACGCGGCGGCGGCGTCTTCAACGCGGGTCGCATCGTCAACGCGAAGACCGCACACAGCCAGGCCATCGGCGGTTTCGCGTGGGGATTAGGACAGGCGCTGCTCGAGGCTTCCGAAATGGACCACAGCCTTGGCCGTTACGTGTCGAAAGACCTGGTCGGCTACCATGTTCCGGTTAACGCCGACATTCCCGACCTCGACATGTCCTTTATCGAAGAACCGGATTTCCACAGCAGTCCCATCGGCGCCCGCGGCTTGGGTGAACTCACCGCGACCGGCGTCGGTCCTGCGATCGCGAACGCCCTCTTTCACGCCACCGGGAAACGCATCCGCGATCTGCCGATCACGCTGGATAAACTGATCTAACTCAGAGAGGTCTTACAGCCTCGAGACGCAGCCTCAGTCTCGGCGTTTCCCGCTAGACACACTCAATTTTTCCGGACCGACTTTCGGAACGGAAAACTTTTCTCGAATGTCGAAATGCGGTGTTGCCGCACGTCATCAGTATGAAGCCGCGAGTTTTCGCGACCTGATGAATCAATCAAACCCGAAAAGAGAAGGACCAGAATGAAAACCATCGAAACACGAATGAAAAATCCAGCGACGCTCGTTCCCGACGCCATGCCGCCCATCCAGGCACTTTATGCGGCTGCGCATAAAGGCGGCGTGCCGGCGGCGACGCTGGCGCTGGTCCACTTGCGGGCGAGCCAGATTAATGGCTGCAGTTTTTGCGTCGTGAGCGGCGCGAGCAGCGCGAAGAAGGCGGGTGAGACAGATGAGCGTCTTTTCACCGTGGCAGCGTGGCGCGAGACACCCTATTTCAACGATGCCGAACGTGCCGCGCTGGCGCTAGCTGAGGCCGCTACCCGGCTCAGCGATCGCCCCGATCCGGTGCCCGACGGGATTTGGGATGAGGCGGCGCGTCACTATGATGAGCCGGCGCTTGCAGCTTTGATCCTATGGATCGCGATAAGCAATTTCTTCAACCGTATCAACGTCACAACCAGACAACTCGCGGGCTCGAACCCTTGGGGCGCCTGAGTCCGGGCAATCTTTCCGGCGCAGGATAAACATTGAACTACGAACCATCACTAACATCATGAAATACGCATTACTCGTTCATCAATCACAGGAACAATTCGACAAACGCGATAACGCAGCCGCTATGGCAGCCGGAAGGGCCTACAGTGAAGCTCTGCAAGCTGCCGGTGTCTTTGTCGGCGGCGCGGGGTTGGAATCCCCTCAAGCCACTACGACCGTTTCAATTCGCGACGGGAAACGCCAGGTCCATGACGGACCCTATGCCGAAACGAAAGAATTCCTCGCCGGCTTCGGCATCATTGACGTGCCGGATCTGGATGCCGCTTTGGAATGGGCCGCGCGTCATCCCGCCGCGGCTTTCGCCTCGGTCGAGGTCCGCCCGTTGTTAGGATCGCATTTCGCGGTCGGAGGCGGCAAACCTTCCTGATGAGCGAAGCCGCGACGCGAGATGTCGTAGAAGACACCGCGCGGAATTCCTATGGCCGCTTGATCGCATTTCTCGCGGCCCGCTCGGGTGATGTCGCTGGCGCGGAGGATGCGCTCAGCGACGCATTCGTCGCCGCGCTGGAGCGATGGCCGCAGGATGGCGTTCCCGAAAAACCGGAAGCCTGGCTCCTCCACGTCGCGCGCAACCGGTTGATCGACGCCGCCCGCCGCCATCAGGTTCGACAAAATTCCGAGATGTTTCTCCAACAAATCGCCGAGGAAGCGCAGGCTGTCGCGGAACGGCACGACCACTTTCCCGACGAACGGTTGAAGCTTCTTTTCGTCTGCGCGCATCCGGCGATTGATATTGCCGCGCGCACGCCGCTGATGTTGCAAATAGTACTCTGCCTTGATGCCGCGCGCATCGCCTCCGCGTTTTTGGTCTCGCCTGCGGCTATGGGTCAGCGACTGGTCCGCGCAAAAAACAAAATCCGCGACGCTGTCATCCCGTGCCGCGCGCCCGATCCACCGGAATGGAATGAAAGAGTTTCCTTTGTTCTCGATGCCATCTATTCCAGCTATACGGCTGGCTGGGACAGCCTGAATGAAGCCGGTTCCACACTGCATGCGCTGGCCGCAGATGCTATTACTCTCGGCCGAACCTTGGTGCAATTGATGCCAGCCGAACCTGAAGCTCAAGGGTTGCTTGCCCTCATGCTGCACTGTGAAGCGCGCCGCGCCGCGCGCTACTCGACCAACGGCGAGTTTGTCCCGCTCGACCAGCAAGATACCGCTCTCTGGTCTCGATTGATGATTGATGAAGCTGAAAGACACCTGCGGTCTGCTGCAACCTTCAAACGTATGGGGCGCTATCAATTGGAAGCAGCCATTCAGTCCATCCATGCCAATCGGGCGATCAGCGGAGAAATCGACTGGCCGGAGATTGTTCTGCTTTACGAGGGTCTAGTGCAACTGGCGCCTGGAATTGGCTCACTCGTCGGGCGCGCCGTCGCGCTGGCGCAAGCGGGCAACCTGGCAGCCGGATTTGCCGCGCTTGAAGAGATTCCGGCCGAACGAACTGTCAACTACCAGCCTTATTGGGCGGCGCGCGGACACCTGTTGCAATTGTTAAACAAGAACGACGAAGCGCAGAAAGCGTTCACTCGTGCCGCGAGTCTGACCGATGATCCCGCGCTGCGTGACTATCTGTTCAAGCGTTCTGCCGAAGTCATTTGAAACCGCTAACTACTACACTTCTTCTATGAACAAGTTACTCCACATTCAAGCATCGCCTCGGTTGGGCCGCTCGGCATCGATTGCCGTGGCGGAACATTTTCTTGGCGTCTATCGAGCCAGGCATCCGCGCGACACAGTCGAGACGCTCAACCTCTGGGAAGCGAATCTGCCTGAGATCGATGGAGAGACCATTGACGCTATGTATGCTGTCAGGAACAGGCAACCACACACGCCGGCGCAACTTAAAGCTTGGCAAGCAGTAGAGCGCATCATCGGTGACTTTAAGTCGGCCGACACATATCTGTTCTCTTTGCCGATGTGGAACTTCGGCATTCCCTATAAGCTCAAACACTTCATTGACTTGTTAGTCCACCGCGGACTTACGTTTTCCTTCACGCCAGAGGAAGGCTACCAAGGATTGATCACGGGCAAACCGGCGGTTGCCATCTATGCGCGTGGTGGTGCCTACGGACCGGGCAGCGGTGCTGAAGGCTACGATGCTCAGAGCACTTACCTTCGACAGATCCTCGGCTTCATTGGAATTACACATATCAAGGAAATCTTCGTAGAGCCGACGGTTGGAAGTCCTACTGCGAAGGACGAGGCCGCGGCTGCTGGAAACCAGGAAGCCGCCGAACTCGCCGCCGCCACCTAACGAAGCAGGAGAAGTTATGACCAAAGCCGCAATTTTCATCCGGCACAAAGCGCTACCCGGCAAGCGCGATGAGGTTAGAAGGGTTTGGGAGCGATACATGCAACCGCTAATCGCGCAGAACAAGAGTCACGAAGCCTACTTCTACTGTTACGACGATACTGACCCTGACTCGATCTGTGTTTATCAGCAGTATTCTGGCCGTGAGGCGGCGCAAGCATTTCTGAAAGACCCGAGCTATGCCCTCTATCTGAAAGAGTCGAGGCTTCTTCTTGCGGGTGAATCTGAAATAACAGCCGCGACTCCAATCTGGACGAAAGGCGCCTGAAGAAATTTATGGGACTGCCGGTTCAGCAAGACGAACGTCGGTAGCTATCCGATCGGCCAGTCGAGCGCGGGACACGAGAACTCGGTACCCGATGGAAAGTGTAAGTCGAAGTGTTCGGCGAGGACCGCGAGCAGCTCGACCGGCGACGCCAGCGCTCGCGTCTGCGCGATCCCGGCGCGACGCACGGTGAGCTCGCGATTGAGAATCGAGACACGCCCATCGCGTATCGCGCGCGCGACGACGAGCCGGCTCTTGAAATGCGATTGGGGATGTGCGCTGGTGAACCAATTCGCGATCTCCCGGTCGATCGGTGGCATTTCCTCAAGCGTAAACTCGCAGGCATCGTGCCAGCCGTCTGCGAAGCGGACCTGGTGAAAATAGCGACCGTCGTCACGCACGATGCGACGCGGCTCGTGCGGCGTCGCTTGCTCGAAGTCGGTGTCGAGACGCAAGGCCGCGGTCAGCGACAACGCTCCCATTCCAGCATCGGCGAGCCAACTCGCGCCCTCGAGGTCGACCCGCAGAAACATATGAGTACGCGGAGGCGTGTAGTCGCGCGGATGCTGAATTCGGACGCGGGCGCTAAGTGGTCGCGCATCGAAACCGAGCGTCTGCAGCGCCCGAAGAAAGAGAGTGTTTTGCTCGAAGCAGTAGCCGCCGCGTCCGCTATGCAAAATCTTCCGGTCGACCACCTCTGGGTCAAGGTCGACACCGAGTCCGAGAAGCACGTCGAGATTCTCGAATGGGATCGACTGCACGTGCGCGGCGGAGAGCGCATGGAGCGACGCCACCGAGGGCTCACAGCTGCCCGAATAACCGATGCGGCGGAAGTATGCGTTGATATCTACCATGCGAACAGAGTGCTACGGCCTTGGATCGACGCACTGGCTAAGAAAAACTCTCGATCTCTGCGGTTTTCGTGACGCGAAGCGGAAAACTTTTGTTCCGTCCCATCCGGTGTTTGTTCATTCATGCGCAATGATGCAGGGTCAAATCATTCTCTTTAAGACTTTGATGGCGCTTCTTGGACCATCGAGCCGCGAGTCAGGTGCATTTCCAAATCTCCAAAACAAACCATCATGTAACTTGGACAAACACAAAGAACACAAAACCGAATTCCATGAAGATTTTAGAATTTGCCTTTATCGCATATCCCGTCACAGATATCGCCCGCGCCCGGGCCTTTTACGAAGACGTTTTGGGGCTGACATGCACGACTGCGCTCACGACATCAGATTCGTTCGAGTATGAGATCGGCCCTCACACGCTTCTCATTGGCTCTCACCCGAAATTGAAACCGTCGAGTGACGGCCCCTGTCTCGCTTTGGAGGTGGAAGACTTCGACAAAGCGATTGCCCACCTTAAGAAACATAACGTAACATTTTTAGGAGAGCCATGGCAAAGCCCCATCTGCCGTGGAGCTTTTCTTCTCGACCCAGATGGAAACAAGATCGGCATCCATAAGCGCAACGCTCGACCATGAATTGGCGAGAGATGCGACACTGAGCATTGCGAGCGATGACTTGTACTACAGCACCTCGTCCTCGGTGAAATCGACCGCCAGCTTTTTAAGCAGAGTTTCGCGGTATTCGACTCTGCGTTCTCCACCTTGCTCAAATTCGACAATTCGCCGCCCAACCTCCCAGTAGGTCGCCGTCATGATAGTATTAACCGCACGCGCTGAACTCCGGATGGACGCGTGCTGCCAGCTGGCGTATTGGGACGTATCGCTGGTGTAGGTGCAATAGCGGCGAGCGGGCCATCTCTAAGTTTTCCGAGGGCACAAGCGGAGAGTGCGAATTTCGCTAGAGCAGTGCCCGGACCAACTGCTCATCACTGAACCGACGGATTTGCGCATGTCAGTAACCCACCGTGAATGCGCGACGAACATGCTTTGGCGCTTCCGCTTCATCCAGCATCGCCACCGCGAGATCTTCCATTGAGATGCGAGATACGCCGCCTTCATCGACCAATAGCGTATCGGCGCCGAGGCGATAGCGCCCGGTCCGCTCTCCCGGCTCCAGCATCCCGGGCGGTGAAAGATACGTCCAGGCGGCCCGCGTTTCGCCGAGGCAGAGCTCGTACTGCGCCTGGGAGGCGCGCGCGATGGCAACGATCGAGGCGGGCAAGAAATCCGCCGCGCTCAGCACCGTCTCACCGCCGCCATCCGGCAGGAGAAGCCGCGCCGCACCGCCAACCAGCAGGATCCGAACGCCCGCGACGGCGGCGCCGTCCAGCAACGCGCGGGTCAGCGAGATCATGGCGTCCTCTTCACCCTCCGGCGGGCGAACTGCGCTGATGATCAGGTCCTGCCCGTGGGCCGCACGGCGGACTTGTTCGGGATCGGATGCGTCGGCGACGACGCAACGCACTTTAGTGGACAGCTTGTCGAACTGCACCTTGTCCCTGACAACACCGGCGACCTCATGTCCGCGCGCCAGTGCTTCATCTACAATGCGCGTTCCGACGTCTCCGGCAGCGCCGAAAATTGTGATGTTCATTTGCGTGGTTCCTTTATTTTGGCTTGGTTGAGAGTTTGGACTGCGCGTCACCCAGCGTGACTAGGGCAACGCCGGTGGCGATCAGAGTCGTGCCGAGGAACAGACCTTCGGGCGGCGCCTCGCCCTGCAGGAAGATCGCAACCAGCACGCCGACAATCGCTGCGACCGATCCGAGCAAGCTGAGCAGAACCGGCCCGCCGGTCTTTTGCAGCAGTAAAAGCAGTAGGAACACGCCCGCGAAAACCACGGCCTGCACTGCAATCAGGACCAGCGGAAGGGTCTGGTTCGTCGGCGCGGCAAGGGAGAAGCCAGGCAGCAATCCCGCCGCCAGCAGCATCACAGCGGCAGCGATCAGCATTCCTGGCGCAAGGGCGTCGGCGGAGACACCTGTCGGCCAGCGCAGCGTTCGGTAAAGATTGCCGATTGCCAACAGGACGGGCCCGGCTAAAGCGAGTATGATCCAGAATACGTCGGCATCAGGCGTTGAGAATTTGCGCAGGGCGAGAACCACGGCGCCCGCCAGCGCCGCCGCCACGCCCGCGGCGCGTATCGTCTGGAACCGTTCCATCTTCATCGCCAGCGCGCCGACATAGGTCAGTAGCGGCGGGAGTGCGATGATCAGGGCTACAAAGCCGGCGCCGACATGTGGAACCGCGGAGAAGAAGATTAGATTGGGACCGGCGACACCGACCAGCGCCGACACTAGATAATACTCAATCGCTCGCCTGCTGAGCGGCGGCAAATCCCTGCGCAGCGCTGCAACAGCCGTCAGGATTATCGCCGCCCCAACGACCGACCAGAACAGAAACGCAAGGGGGTGCAGCTCCAGTTTGCCGGCGAGCTTCGCCAGATTGATGGAGAGACCCATGAGCGAGCCGACGGCCAAAAGGCACAGCAACGGGACGAGCCATCCGCTTTTGCGGCTGGAGGGGGCGTTCGACAAACGTTTCATGGCGGCGGTTCTCATTCCAAGGTATCTTGAGATCAAGATAGTTCGGCTATATCTTGACTTCAAGATATTTCTGCAGAAAATCGCTCTATGGACCACGTCGACAGAGTTCTGGCGCAGTGGCGAAGAGAACGTCCCGGTATCTCCGTCGCACCGATGGGCACAATCGGGCGAATCACCCGCCTGCGTCAGCATCTTATGCGCGCGATGGAAAAGACATTCGCGGAACATGGCCTGAATCGCGCGAGCTTCGATGTCCTGGCCACTCTCCGCCGATCCGGGCCGCCTTATGCGTTATCGCCGGGAGATTTAATGGCATCGACCATGGTAACCTCCGGCACGATGACCTATCGGATCGATCAGCTCGAAGAAGCTGGAATGATCAAACGCGTCAAGAACCCGGAAGATGGCCGGGGCTTTCTGATCTCCCTTTCCCAGCAAGGCTACGATCTCATCGACAAAGCCGTCACGGCCCATGTCGAGACGCAAGCAAGACTGGTCACATCGCTGACCGCCGGGCAACGCAAACAATTGGACGAGTTGCTCAGACAATTCCTAAGCGGGTTTGAGGAGGAGCCAAACAATACGTAACGTGAGTCGAACCTGATGATGAAGACTATGTAAGCGTCCTCGACTAGATGAGACGTGCCGAAATAACTGCGACAAACCTAGGGTTGTTAGATCAACCGGTGTCCGCCCTCAACATGCAATGCGGTCGTGACAAAGCCGTTGCCCACGAGGAAGCGGATTGCGTCGACAATGTAGTCCGGCTGCCTGATGCGTCCGACCGGGAGCTTCTTGGCCACGCCTTCCAGCATCCAGAGTCACAGATGGGCGAATCGACCAGCGGGGTGAGACGAGATTGTCCCGGATTGGACGAAGCTCGATCGCCAGCGCATAGGCGAGCGAGGCAAGGACACTGTTGATGGCCGCGACGACGGCGCCGCGCGCGGCCGGAAGGCAGGCGGCGATCCCGGACGTGAACGTGATCGGCCCAGTTGGGCGAAGCTCTGCTCGCGCGCGCCATTCCCGTTTGGACACGGGTTCACGCCGAAGTCGAAGTTCCGCTGCCGGCAACTCGAACTCGCAGCCGGAAGCTCTTCATCCGCGCGTTGCAAGGCGACGGCAACTGACACGAGCGGAGATGATGGAGTTGCTGGAGCAGGCCGGAATTTCGACGGCCGCACAACGCGGCTATCACATTCTCTGGCGCCTGGCGCAGGAAGGCGTGATCTGCTACGCCGCGCGCT
>JACDGM010000092.1 GCA_013815325.1 Chthoniobacterales bacterium | reverse complement strand
ATGCTCGAGCCTAACGACGCCGTCATCTTGATCGACGCTGCTCCCCGCGGCGAAGAGCCGGGCACAATTTTTTTATTGGAGCTGGAGATAAATAAAGTGGACAAGGCGGGGGACGAGTCCGTAAATGGTCACACGATGAATCCGGTTGCCGTTTTGCAACTGGTCCGCTCGCTCGGCGGATTCCCGGGCAAACTTTATCTGGTCGGCTGCGAACCGGCGGTGCTCGAAACGGACGAGCTGAAGTTAAGCGAAAAAGTGCGGGCCGCTGTCCCTCTCGCGCTCGATATGATTAAAGAACTGCTACAGAAACTCCTTTATGAAAATGGCAACACTCCAAAAGACGGCACGGAATTGGAAACACGAACTGAAGGATCGAGTTCGAGATGATGGACACGGAGATACGGCTCTTTTAGCTTGGGAAATTGTCGGCGGCCTGGTCGCGCTCGTCGCCATCTGGGGTGTCGTCTCGATGATGCCGGAGATGGTCCGCTACGTAAAGATCAAGCGGATGTGATCCTGTTTACCCAGGGACGCGTCGCTTCCGCGGCCGCCCGAAGACTTTTTTGCCTCAACCTAAACTAATGTAATCGACAACAATAAAACCGGCGGGAAGCGACGACGTGCGCCGCAACTCGCGCAATCGCAGCAGAAGGAAAATCATGAAAGCACCCGATATGATCGTGGCCGACAGGCCGCCGGACGTTAAAGAAATTCACGTCGTTTGGATGACGACGGGGCTGAGTTGCGATGGGGATTCGGTCTCGATCACGGCAGCCAGTTTACCGAGCATTGAAGACGTGGTGATGGGGGCAATTCCTGGGTTGCCCAAAGTACACCTTCACAATCCCGTGCTCGCCTACGAAACCGGCGACGACTTCATGCAGCATTGGTTCGATGCCGCGGCCGGGAAACTGGAGCCGTTCGTGCTCGTCCTGGAAGGATCGTTGCCTAACGAGAGTATCAAGTCGGAAGGCTACTGGGCGGCGATGGGGACCGACCCCGACACCGGTCAGCCGATAACGACCAACGAATGGATCGATCGTCTTGCGCCGAAAGCGACCGCGGTGATTGCGGCTGGGACATGCGCCACCTATGGCGGCATTCACGCCATGGAGGGGAACCCAACCGGCGCGATGGGCCTGGCGGACTATCTCGGCTGGGGCTGGCGTTCGAAAGCCGGCCTGCCAATCGTCAATGTGCCCGGCTGCCCGGTGCAACCCGATAACATGATGGAGACCCTGCTCTATCTTCTTTATCAGGTTGCAGGTCTTGCGCCGCTTATCCCGCTCGACGATCAGTTGCGCCCCACATGGCTCTTCGGTAAGACGGTGCATGAAGGCTGCGATCGCGCCGGTTATTACGAACAAGGTGATTTCGCGAATGAGTACGGCTCGCCCAAGTGCCTCGTCAAGATCGGCTGCTGGGGCCCGGTCGTGAATTGCAACGTAACCAAACGCGGCTGGATGGACGGCGTCGGTGGCTGCCCGAATGTCGGTGGCATTTGCATCGGCTGCACAATGCCGGGATTCCCGGATAAATTCATGCCCTTCATGGATGCGCCTCCAGGCTCGGCGCTCTCCACCAAGGTCGTTCAGAGTTGGGGCGGCGTGCTCCGGGGCTTGCGCGCAATTACCAGCCGTACTTTAAATAAAGAACCCAAGTGGCGTCATACCGGCCGTAAACTCACGACCGGCTACGAGCCCAAGTATTACGGACACAACTAACAGGAGAATAACTATGCCAGCAGAACTCGAAACAGCACCCGCAGCCATGAAGGATGTCTCTTCAGGCAACCTCGTCGAGATGTCCTGGGATCCGGTGACCCGGATCGTGGGCAGCCTCGGTATCTACACGAAGATCGATTTCGACGCCAAGAAAGTCGTCGAGTGCTTCAGCACCTCTTCCATCTTCCGCGGCTATAGCATCTTCATGCAAAACAAGGACCCGCGTGACTCTCACTTCATCACCAGCCGCATCTGCGGCATCTGCGGTGACAATCACGCGACCTGTTCCATCTATGCGCAACAGATGGCTTATGGAGTAAAGCCGCCCGCCCTCGCGGAGTGGATCATCAACCTCGGTGAAGCCGCCGAGTACATGTTTGATCACAACATTTTCCAGGACAATCTCGTCGGCGTCGACTTCTGCGAAATGATGGTGAAAGAGACTAACCCGAGCGTGTGGGAAAAGGCGCAAAAGAAGGAATGCGCGCATGCGAAAGAGCACGGCTACCGCACGATCGCCGACATCATGCATGCGCTGAATCCGTTCGAAGGCGAGTTCTATCGCGAGGCGCTCGTCATGAGCCGCCTTACCCGTGAGATGTTTTGCCTGATGGAAGGACGCCATGTTCATCCATCGACGCTGTATCCGGGCGGGGTCGGCACCGTGCCTTCCATTCAGGTCTTTACTGATTACCTCGTTAGGCTGGCGAAATACGCCGAGTTCATGAAGCGCGTCGTGCCGCTGCACGACGACCTCTTCGATTTCTTCTACGAGGCCATGCCCGGCTACGAAGAAGTAGGCAACCGGCGCATTCTCCTAGGCTGCTGGGGTTCCTTTCAGGACCCTGACGTCTGCGATTACGATTACAGGGCGATGGGCGATTGGGGCAGAGACATGTTTGTTACGCCCGGCGTGATCGTAGATGGGAAGTTAGTGACCAACGATCTCGTAGATATAAACGTTAACATGCGTATTCTGCTCGGGTCCTGTTATTATGAGGATTGGGCGGAGACCGGCGAGACCTTTGTTAAAACCGATCCGTTAGGCAACCCAATCGATAAGCGGCATCCGTGGAATCAAACGACAATTCCGAAACCACAGAAGCGCAACTTTGCCGATAACTACAGCTGGGTCATGTGTCCCCGCTGGCTTGATAAACGCACCGGGGACCATCTCGCCCTCGACACCGGCGGCGGACCGCTCGCGCGTCTCTGGTCGACCGCGCTTTCGGGCTTGGTAGACATTGGATACGTCAAAGCTCCGGGTGACGGCTCGGTCACAATCCGTCTGCCGAAAACGGCTACCAAACCGGATACGGAGTTCACTTGGCGCATTCCGCAATGGGCCAACACGATCGAGCGCGATCGCGCCCGCACTTACTTCCAAGCCTACGCCTGCGCCTGCGCCTATTACTTCGTCGAGAAAGCGATGGCGGAAGTGTTCGCCGGCCGGACGCAAACCTTCACACCGTTCAAAGTGCCGGATGAAGCAATCGGCTGCGGTTTCCATGAAGCGGTCCGCGGCGTCTTGTCGCACCACCTCGTTATCCGCGGCGGTAAGATCGCGAATTATCATCCGTATCCGCCCACGCCTTGGAACGCCAACCCGCGCGATGTCTACGGCACGCCTGGGCCATACGAAGATGCAGTCCAAGGCTGTCCGATCTTCGAAGAGAACGGTCAGGATAACTTTAAGGGCATCGACATCATGCGCACCGTGCGCAGCTTCGATCCCTGTCTGCCGTGCGGCGTCCACATGTATCTCGGCGGCGGCAAGCTGCTGAAACAAATGCACACGCCCACGGCTCTGATGGGTCTGGCCAAGTAATCATGGCGCAGCAAGGTGCAGTGCAGGTGACGCTCGAGGCGTCGCCAGACGAGATCTATGACATCGAATTGGAGCACAGCCTGCTCGAAGCGAACGGGAAACTCGCGGTCGAGAATCGCACGCTTCTCGATAAGCACGGAATCACGGCGATCGATTTTATGGGCGCGATCGGGTCCGGCAAGACGACGCTCATCACCAAGCTCGTTGAGAAATTAAAAGATCAAATCGGTGTCGCCGTCTTCAACGGCGACGCTACGACGAGCAATGATGCCGACGCGATTGCGGCGCAGAACGTGCCGGTCGTGCAGATCGCGACGATCAACGGCTGTCACCTTGACGCCAACCTCGTCGGCAAAGGTCTGCGCAAAATCGAGCTCGAAAATCTGAAGATGATTTTCATCGAGAACATTGGGAACCTGATCTGTCCCGCAGAGTTCCCGTTGGGCTCGAAAGCACGCGTCGTCGTCGTGAGCGTTACGGAAGGCCCTTGGATGGTTCGGAAACATCCGCACATGTTTCTCGGAGCGCAGGTTGTCGTGATCAACAAGATCGATCTCGCCGAAGCGATGGAAGTGAGCGTTGAGCAGTTGATCAACGACGTCCACGCGCTCAAGCCGGACATCAAAGTCATACCGACGAGCTGCAAAAGAGGTGCCGGCCTGGACGAAGTCACGGAAACCCTTCTCGCAATTTAGAGGCAGGCGCCAATGCACGAGTTTTCGATCGCGTCCGGGCTGATCGAAAAGCTGCTCGATTTCGCGGAGAAGAATCCGGACAAAAAACTCGTCGAAGTGCGTGTCGCCATCGGTGAGTTCACCCAGATCGAGGAGGAACAGTTGCGCTTCTGCTACGAGTCGATCATCAGCGAAATGCCGATTGCAGGTTCCACTCTAACGATTGAAGCAGTGCTCGGCAAAGTCGCTTGTCCGCACTGCTCCTACAGCGGGCCTCCAAAATATTGGGAAGGCGTTATCTCCGGCACACCGATCGCGACCTTGGAATGTCCGCGTTGCGGGAAGGCGGCGCGAGCCAGCGAAGGCGAGGAATGCGCCATCCGCTCCGTTCGTTATACCCAGCCTAACGAGATCACGGAGCTCACCCGATGACGACGCTCCTGCCCATTCTGCTCCTTGGCTTTTTCCTCGGCATGCGTCACGCGACCGACTCTGATCACGTCGTCGCCGTGACCACGATCGTGAGCCGCCAGCGCCGCATCTGGGACGCCGCCTGGACCGGCATCTTCTGGGGTATCGGTCACAGCCTCACGCTCCTCGTCGTCGGCGGCGCGATTATTCTGTTCGGCATTGTTGTTCCCGCGCGGCTGGGATTGAGCTTCGAATTTTGCGTCGCCTTGATGTTGATCCTGCTCGGCGCTCTGAACCTGCAGGCGACTTTTCGTTCGGTCGAGAAAATCAGTGCGGCGAACGACCCGGCTCATCAGCACACTCATCAGCACGGAGACTATGTGCACAGTCACACTCATGGCCACGAGCGCGCCACGCATGGCCGCTCGGAAAACAATCTTCCGCCTGCGCTCCTCGATCGCCGCTTCGACCGCTTGAAAATTTACCAGGCGCTGCGGCCGCTTGTTATCGGTACCGTCCATGGCCTGGCGGGATCAGCCGCGGTTGCATTGCTCGTCTTGCCCATCATCCACGATCCGGCATGGGCCATGGGTTACCTTCTCGTCTTCGGCGTCGGCACGATCGCCGGCATGATGCTCATCACCGCGGCGATCGCCCTGCCCGTTTCCTATTCCCTCCGGTTCCAATTCCTCTATCGACACCTCGGAACGGCGGCGGGTTTTCTCAGCCTTGGATTCGGTTTGTTTCTCGTTTACCAGATCGGTTTCGTCGACCGTCTCTTCACCAAGTGAAGCCAGCCGCTCCCGTCAGGCAATCTTCGCCTAACGAATGCGGACGATTGCGCATGGTCGTGCGCGGAGCGGTCCAAGGCGTGGGTTTCCGGCCGTTCGTTTACCGCCTGGCCAAAGAGCTGACTCTCCGCGGCTGGGTCGTAAATTCCGCTCAGGGCGTCTGTATCGAGGTCGAAGCCGCGCCCGATCGCCTTGCGGAATTCGCGCGCCGCTTGCCGCTGGAAAAACCAGTGCGCGCCATCATTCAAAGCTGCGAGACGAGCCATCTCGATCCGTTGGGCTGCGACGCTTTCCAGATCCGGGAAAGCACCGACCATGGCGACAAAAGTGCCCTCATCCTTCCGGACATCGCAACTTGCGAAGATTGCCTGCGGGAGGTTTTCGATCCGCGGGATCGGCGCTTTCGGTATCCCTTTACCAATTGCACCAACTGCGGTCCACGTTTCTCCATCATCGAAACGTTGCCTTACGATCGCGCCAACACCGCGATGAAAAACTTTGCCATGTGCGCTGACTGCGCGGCTGAATATCGCGATCCGGCAAACCGCCGTTTTCACGCCGAGCCGACCGCTTGTCCCCGCTGCGGTCCGCAGCTGCAATTCTGGGACTCGTTAGGCAAAGTGCTCGCGTGCGCGGATGCCGCGCTTCGCCACGCAGCGGAAGCGATCCGCACGGGAAAAATCCTCGCGCTCAAAGGGCTTGGCGGATTTCAGTTGCTCGTGGACGCGCGCAACGCGGCGGCCGTTCAGAGGTTGCGAGACCGCAAACATCGCGCCGAAAAACCGTTCGCGGTCATGTTCCCAACGCCCGAACAGGCTGGCGCAGACTGCGAAATTTCGGAACTGGAAGAGGGCCTTCTCACCTCACCCGAGGCGCCAATCGTTCTTCTACAAAGGACACAGCGGACGAAGGGATCCCCTCTCCTCGGGGGAGAGGGTAGGGTGAGGGCGATCCCCGATGCCGTCGCCCCCGGAAATCCGAACCTCGGGGCAATGCTGCCCTACACGCCGCTCCATCATCTGCTCCTCCGCGAGTTGGATTTCCCGGTCGTTGCGACGAGCGGGAATCTGAGCGACGAACCGATCTGCATCGACGAACACGAAGCTCTCGCGCGCTTGGGTGACATCGCGGATGGTTTTCTTGTGCACGATCGCCCGATCGTTAGGCACGTCGACGACTCGATCGTGCGCGTCATCCACGAGCGCGAGATGCTCCTGCGGCGGGCGCGCGGTTACGCGCCGTTGCCGATCACGCTGCGCCACCCGCAACCGATGGTGCTCGCCCTCGGCGCGCATTTGAAAAACGCGGTTGCACTAAGCGTGGAGCGAAACGTTTTCGTAAGTCAGCACATTGGCGATCTCGCGACGAAGCAAGCGCACGACGCCTTCACCCGTTCGGTCGCGGACTTGCCGCGCCTATACGAGACGCGCCCGGAAGTGATTGCGCACGATCTGAACCCCGACTACCTCTCGACCAAACACGCGTCCCAACTGCCGGGGCGAAAAGCGCCGGTGCAGCATCACTGGGCGCACATCGCCTCCTGCATGGCCGAAAACGAAGTCGAGCCGCCGCTCCTGGGCGTGGCTTGGGATGGAACGGGGTACGGCGTTGACGGCACAATCTGGGGCGGTGAGTTCTTTCTCGTCGAGGAAAATTCCTGCCGGCGTTTTGCGCATCTTCGAACCTTTGGCCTGCCCGGTGGCGACACGGCCGTGAAAGAACCCCGCCGCAGCGCGCTCGGCTTACTCTACGAAATTTTTGGGGATGAATTGTGGGAGCAATCCGATTTGCTCACGAGCTTCTCCAGCGCCGAGTTGAGGCCGCTGAGCCGCATGCTGATGCGGCGGATCAATTCTCCCGCGACTTCCAGCGCGGGCCGGCTCTTTGATGGTGTGGCGGCGCTTGCTCGCATCCGCGACCGTTCCACTTTCGAAGGCCAGGCCGCGATGGAGCTCGAGTTCGCGATCGAGCCGGACACGGAAGAGAGTTATACCTTTTCGTTAGGCGATGGCTCTCCCATCGTGATCGACTGGGAGCCAGCTCTGCGCGCCTTGATCGAAGATCGGCGCCGCAACATGAGCGCGGGCCGGATTGCCGCGCGGTTTCACAACATGCTCGCCGACGTTGTTGTCGCTCTGGCCCAGCGTGCGGCGAAAGCCCAGGTCGTTTTGAGCGGCGGATGTTTTCAAAACCGCTATCTCACGGAGCGCGTCATCGAGCAACTGCGAGCAAATGGTTTTCAGCCCTTCTGGCAGCAACGCATTCCGCCTAACGATGGGGGGATCGCACTCGGCCAGGTTTACCTCGCCACGAGCGCCATGCGGGAGCTCACGTGAATCTGGTTTATGGAGAAGTGGTCCAAGTTTTCCACGAAGAAGGCGCCCTCATGGGGAAGATTCAAAGTTCGCAGCGCGACCAAAAAAATCGCGCTCGGACTGCTGACGGACGTGGTCCAAGGTGATAGGGTTCTAATCTGCGACGGCGTTGCGATCACCAAGGTCACTGAGCCGCAGGAAAGGGAGAAAAAAACATGTGTCTGGCGATTCCCGGAAAACTCACTGAGATCAGCATCGACGCCAATGGCGTGCGCATGGGCAAAGCCAACTTCGGCGGGATCGTGAAACAGGTTTGTCTCGAATACACCCCGGAAGTTGAGATGGGCGACTACGTCCTCGTGCATGTCGGTTTTGCCCTGAGCAAAGTCGATGAAGCGGAAGCCGCCCGCACCTACAAAGCTCTGGAACAAATGCAGCAACTAACCGAGCTGGACGTGCCGGATGTCGTCGACGGGGAAGACCGTTTTCCCGAGAGGGCACCGCCCGATTCCATCTCCCGCGCAGCATGAAATACCTCGACGAATATCGCGACGAAGCACTGGCCAACGGCATCGTTTCGGAGATTCGGCGCCTCGTGACCAAACCGTGGGTGCTCATGGAAGTGTGCGGCGGGCAGACGCACTCGATCGTGAAATATGGAATCGATCGCCTCTTGCCTAACGAGATCGAACTGGTCCATGGCCCGGGCTGTCCGGTCTGCGTCACCTCGCTCGAAATGATCGACAAGGCGCTCGCGATCGCGCGGCAGCCCGACGTCATTTTCTGCTCCTTTGGCGACATGTTGCGCGTCCCAGGTTCCGACTGCGATCTGCTCATTTTGAAGTCGCGTGGATGCGACGTGCGCGTCGTCTATTCGCCGATCGACTGCCTGAAAATCGCGCGTGCCAATCCGGAAAAAAAAGTTGTCTTCTTCGCGATCGGATTTGAGACGACCGCGCCCGGCAATGCGATGGCCGTCTGGCAGGCGCATCAACAGCGCATCAAGAATTTCTCGGTGCTGGTCTCGCATGTCCTCGTGCCGCCGGCGATGGCGTCGATCCTGCAATCGCCCCTCAATCGCGTGCAGGGATTTCTCGGGCCGGGCCACGTTTGCACCGTCATGGGTTATCGCGAGTACGAGCCGATTGCGCAGCGTTACCGGGTTCCGATTGTCATCACCGGCTTCGAGCCGATCGACATTCTGGAAGGGACGCTGATGACGATCCGCCAGCTCGAAGCGGGCAAAGCGGAAGTGGAAAATCAATATCCGCGGGTCGTTAGTCGCGACGGCAATCGGGTTGCGCAGGATCTGGTGAACAACGTCTTCGAGGTCGGCGATCGTAAGTGGCGGGGCGTCGGTTCGATTCCGAAGAGCGGCTATAAACTGCGCTACGAATTCCACGCGCACGACGCCGAGCGTCTTTTCGACGTGCAGGAAATCGACACGAAAGAGCCGGAGATTTGCATCAGCGGCCTCGTCCTGCGCGGAGTGAAAAAGCCACATGATTGCCCTGCCTTCGGCACGCTCTGCAATCCGGAACGCCCGTTAGGCGCGACCATGGTTTCGGCCGAGGGCGCCTGCGCCGCCTACTACGCTTACGGGCGTCATCTGCAGAAACCGGCGCTCGCCAAAGCCAGCTAGGCGATGAGCGCGACAGCCGAGACGGTGGCAGATCGGTTGACCGAATCCTTTCGCGAGAAAGTTCTGCGCAAGTGTGAGGAGAGCGTGGAGATGAAACAGCTCTTCTTCTCCCAGGTTGCCGATTCGCTCGACATTATGTCGCGTGCTCTGGCCGATCGCTTTGCCCGCGGCGGGCGACTCTTCGTGATGGGAAATGGCGGCAGTTTGTGCGACGCCCTCCACATCGCGGTGGAGTTCAATCATCCGATCATCGAGAAGCGGGTGGCTTTCCCCGCCATCCCGTTGATGACCGACATCGCGACCATGACCGCGATCAGCAACGACGTCGATTTTACTCGCGTTTACGTGAATCAATTGCGCGTGCAGGGGACGCCTAACGACATCGCGATGGTATTCAGCACGAGCGGCAAATCACCCAACCTCCTCTACGCCTTGGAAGAGGCACGCAAGAAGAAGATAATGACCGTCGCTTTTTCCGGCAAAGATGGCGGGCGCTTTCCCGAGGTGGCCGATCATTGTTTTGTCGTTCCTTCCTACAGCATTCATCGGATTCAGGAAGTGCATGCGACCGCGGTGCATATCATTTGGGATTTGGTGCACATCGCGTTAGGTGCAGAGGATGTCACCTAACGAGTCGGCGATCGGCGCGGCGCAGCCCGCCGCGGCGACGAGCCTGCTCACAGCGAGCTGTCCGTTGCCGATTGCCGATTATAAGGAGATCGTGCTCGCCCACGGGAGCGGCGGAAAACTGAGCCACCAACTGATCGACAAGATCATCCTCCCCCAGTTCCAGAACGACCTTCTCGCCCCGCTGCACGATGGCGCCATCTTCTCGTTAGGCGAAGGACGCGTCGCCTTCAGCACCGATTCTTATGTCGTCAGTCCGATTTTTTTTCCCGGCGGCGATATCGGGACGCTCGCGGTCCATGGCACAGTGAACGATCTTGCCATGTGCGGGGCCCGGCCGCGCTACCTCTCGGTCGGGTTTATTCTCGAGGAAGGGCTACCGATGGAGGAGTTCTGGCGCATCGTGCAATCGATGCGCGCGGCAGCCGACGAGGCAGGCGTGCAACTCGTGACCGGTGACACCAAGGTGGTCGATCGCGGCAAGGCCGACAAGATTTTCATCAACACCGCCGGTATTGGCGTCGTGCCTAACGGGATTGATATCCGCCCGACGCGCGCGCAGATCGGCGACCAGATTATTATCAGCGGCGCGATCGCGGTCCACGGAATCGCCATCATGTCGGTGCGGGAAGGGTTAGAATTCGAAACCGAGATTGCGAGCGACACCGCAGCGCTCAACGGCTTGGTTGAGGTGATCCTGCGGGTCTGCCCGGATGTCCATGTCCTGCGCGACCCGACGCGCGGCGGAGTGACCAGCTCGGTCACGGAAATAGCGCAGTCGGCGAAGGTTGGCGTGCAACTTCAGGAAGCGGCCATCCCGATCAGCGAGGAAGTAAAAGGAGCCTGCGAGATCCTCGGTCTCGACCCTCTTTATGTGGCGAATGAAGGCAAACTGATCGCCGTCGTGCCGCCGGCGGAAGCGCAGAATGTGCTCACCGCCATGCGCGCGCACTCGTTAGGCAAGGAAGCCGCCATCATTGGCGAGGTCGTGAACGATCACCCCGGATTCGTGACGATGAAGACACGCGTCGGGGGCATGCGGGTGGTGGACATGCTCTCCGGCGAGCAGTTGCCGCGTATTTGTTAGGAAACGCTCCGCGATCCGTGCTCGGAAAAGCGAGCACGAGGTCGGTCAACCTGGACTCGCCGCGGCGAGTCCCTGCGGAGGGACGCGCTTTCGCGCGTCCACGGCCTGCGAGCACGAGCACGAGGAAGAGACGGCGTGGGCCGACGTGTATGTTGTGCCGCGATGGAACGCGTCTTCGGGCTGGAAACGGAATACGGGATCACGGTGGACGGAATGGAATCGGTCGACGTGGTGGCCGAATCGATCGAGTTGGTGCGCGGTTACACGGAACACGGCGCGCACATGAAATGGGACTACGAGTTGGAGGACCCGCATCGCGACGCGCGCGGCTTCCGTGCGGCGGAGCTACTGCAGGACACGGATGAGTCGGCCTATTTCGAGATCGATCGCAAGCGTCCCTTGAGCTTCGAGGAAATCAAGAGTGACCTGGTGCTGAGCAATGGCGCCCGTTTTTATAATGACCACGCCCACCCGGAATATTCGACGCCGGAATGCACGACTTTGCGCGCGCTCGTAGCGCAGGACAAAGCGGGCGAACGCATCCTTACGGAGTGCGCGCGCCGCCGTAACCTGAAGCTGCCTAACGAACAAGAAGTCCGGCTCTACAAGAACAACACCGATTTCTCAGGCCATAGTTACGGCTGTCACGATAATTATTTGATGCAGCGCGATGTCTCTTGGGACCGCATCGTCTCCGGCGTTCTTCCCTTTCTCGTCACGCGCCAGATTTTTGCCGGTGCCGGTAAGATGGGGATAGAAGCAGAGAGCGCGGCCGGACAACCGGGCATCTATCAGATATCACAACGGGCCGATTTTTTTGCGGTGCTCGTGAGCATCGACACGATGAACCGCCGGCCGCTGGTAAATACTCGCGACGAACCGCACGCCGATGCGCGACTCTATCGCCGCTTCCATGTCATCCTCGGCGATGCCAACATGAGTGAGTGGGCGACTGCTTTAAAAGTAGGCACAACCGCATTGGTGCTTGACCTCATTGAGCGCGATGCAGCTCCGCAAATCGAGCTGGCTCAACCGGTCGATGCCGCAAAGTCGATCAGCCGCGATCAGACCTATGATTGGATCATCGAGTTAGGCGACGGCCGAAAGATTTCAGCGATCGAAGTGCAGCGAATCTATCTCGCCGCGGCGCAGAAAACCGCAAAAGATGGTGACACGGAAGTGGCCTGGTTATTGGCCGAGTGGGAAGCGGTGCTGAACGATCTCGAGCGCGACTTTACCCTTTGTCGCGACCGCGTGGATTGGGTGGCAAAGAAGGAACTCCTGACCGCACTACAGCAGGAAGAGCAGCTAACCTGGAGCGATCCCTGGCTGCAATCGATCGACCTCGAATATCATAACATCCAGTTGGATGCCGGGCTTTACCATGAGCTGGCGCGCCAGGGAGCGATGCGCCGATTGCTGACCGAGGAGGAGATCAAACATGCTATCTTTGCGCCGCCGCCGGAGACACGCGCTTACTTCCGAGGGCGATCAGTGGCTCGGTTCAATTCGAAGATCAAATCGATTCAATGGGATGAAGTTGTCTTCTCGACGAATGGAGCCCAGAAGACAGTCGCGCTCCCGCAACCGGCGAACGACGCACGTCTCGAGAAGCTGAACGCGGTGGTGCGGGATGCGGCGAGTTACTCCGACTTTATCCGCAGCGTGGCCGCTTTGTAACAAAGCTACAAAGCGGCCTTACGACGCGGAAATTTACAGAGTTACTTGCCCTGCGCTTTGCGTCTCGCCGCCCAACGGGCCTTCATCATTTGCGAGAGCTTTTTGCGCCCGGCCGCGCTGATTCCGCCGCCGCCTTTTTTCCTGCTCGAGCTGGAGGCTTTGGGCGCGGAGCTGGTGGCACTGGAGCTCTGACTTTGGCCGCCAGAAGCCGCTTTGGTGCGAGCCCAACGAGCGCGGGCGGCAGCAGCGATACGCTCGCGCCCAGCGGCGGAGAGACCACCACGACGACGGCGTTTCGTACCTTTGCCAGCGGAGCTGGGCACACTGCTGCTTCCAGCTGAACTGCTGCTACTCGAACCGCCGGAACGACCCAGCATGTCAGAGAGCCGACTTTGCAGCTGGTCGATTTGTCGTCTTACGGCCACTGCTTCTTCCAATTGTTTTACTGATAGGTCCATGGCGCAGTAATAAGCCAAGCTGGAGATAGAGCAAGCACTCTTTTCACTTACTGTGAGCGATTCTTCTAAGTCGCCAGGAAGGCGAAACCTAACGGACTAACGGACGAAAGAAGTCTCAGCTCCAGGCGATAAGCCGAAGTTCGTGCTCTTGCAGCAAGTGCCGGTAAGTGGGCAAGACCCGGACGCTGAATCCATAGGTGCCGCTCTCGGAAGCCGGGATGGAACCTTCGTAAAGGTAATCGCCGTCCTGGCCGAGCCGCTCCTTCTCAGTCAGAACAGTCGCGCTGGCGTTGCGCAAAGAATCATCCTCGGTTTCGCCATGATAGGCTTCGACTCGCACATGGCTCGGATCGACCGGACCGAGATGAATTTTGGTGGAGAGATGCAGTGCTTCACCGACCTGAATGTTCTGCCGGTCGGGATTGGCGATTTGTATGTCGGTGATTCGCACCTGGGGCCAGTCTTTCCGCATCTGCGCTTTCCAATGACTCAACTCTGTGGCGGCGCGATGATTGTCCCGGCAGAATTTCATGTGCGCCCTGGCTGCCGGCAGGTAAAGGCGCTCGACGTACTCCTTCACCATCCGATGGGTGTTAAAGACCGGTGTGACACTGCGAATGGATTCGCGCATCAATTGCAGCCAGGCGAGCGGCAGCTTCCCGTCAGGCTTCGCGTAATAGAGCGGGATGATCTGGTTTTCAAGCAGTTGGTATAAGCTTGAAGCGTCCACCTCGTTTTGGAAATCAATCGTGCCTTCCTGGATCTCCGAGCCGATAGCCCAACCGTTCTTGCCATTGTAGCCTTCGCACCACCAGCCGTCGAGGACGCTGAGATTAAGACCCCCGTTAGGCGGAAGCTTCATTCCGCTCGTGCCGCTGGCTTCGAGCGGACGCAAAGGGTGGTTCAGCCAAAGGTCCACACCCTGCACCAGCCGCCGCGCGATGTAAGTGTCGTAGTCTTCCAGAAACACGATCCGGTTATGAAAACCACTCTGGCGGGTGAGCCTGTAAACCTCTTGAATGAGCGCTTTGCCACCTTCGTCCCGCGGATGCGATTTGCCGGCAAAAACAAACTGCACGGGGCGGGCGCTGTCATTGAGCAGACGCTGCAGCCGCTCGGGATCCGTAAAGAGAAGCGCACCCCGTTTGTAAGTCGCAAAACGACGCGCGAAACCGATCGTTAGGATCTCCGGGTCGAGAATGGAATGCACCGCTCGGATCGCCTCAGGGGATCCGCCGAGCCGCTCGCGCCGGGCGCGCACGCGGTCGCGCACAAAATTCACCAGACGCAGTTTTAACCGTTGATGAGTTTCCCAAAGTTCCGCGTCGGGAATATCCATGACGCCGCGCCAGAAATCGGGCTCAGTCAGATGCTCTTCCCAGTCACCGAGATACTTAGTGTAAAGCGCGGAGAACTCCGGCGCCATCCAGGTCTTGGTGTGAATACCGTTGGTGATACTGATGATCGGCACTTCAGGGATGGGCACTTTCGCCCAGACATCTTTCCATAACGACTGACTCACTTCTCCGTGCAACTTGCTCACCCCATTGGCATGCCGGCTCGTGCGCAACGCGAGAATGGTCATGCTGAAGCTCGCGACCGGATCGGTCGTGGTCTGCCCAAAGTGGAAAAGCTCGTCGAAGGAAATCTTTAACTGGGTGGAGAGTTCGCCGAAGTAGCGCACCATCATCTCATGCGGGAAGGCATCATTGCCCGCCGGCAC
>JACDGM010000191.1 GCA_013815325.1 Chthoniobacterales bacterium | reverse complement strand
GGATTGTTGGTGCAGCTCGTTGATCGAATCCACCGACTGAAGAGCGTCGCCGCGAGCAGCCGGCATAATCTGACGCCGCCGCCGCTAAGCGCGGTTGCGGAACGCATTACCTTCCCCCTCGAAATCTGGCGGCGCGCAGAACCGCGCTGGCAGAATCTCGACTATCGGTCTCTTTCCGCCTACATCACCGGTCTGATTCGCTACGACCTCCTCGTGAGCGGCCCGCATTCCTCGACGACCGCCGATTGCCGATCAAAACTGCAACGCAAACTCACACGGAAAACTGTGGCCGCTCGCCGGCGAGGCGACCGCAGGAAGATCTTGCTGGACCATTTAATTGAGGAAGTGGAAGGCCGACCCGTGGCAGAAGAGGAGCTGGAAAAAGTGAAAACCCGCATCGCTCAGGAACTGCGCCGCATTTCATTTACGGGATGAGTGTTTATAGAAACGAGCAACTGCATCCCAACGCAAAACCGATAACGACCTCCCTCCGCGGAGCGAGCACAGTCAAGGTGGAGCGCAGCGCAGCGAGCAATACCTTGACAGCGCGCAGCGAGCGATAAAATCGTCGCCGGGTTTGCTTGCTCGTAATCCTTTTTGATTGCCGACTTTCGGCGTCTCAAGATTAGTCGGTTGGAAGCGGTTGAATCGCGCTTCGAGGCGGCTGCGCAGCAGCGGCCTCTTGAGTTCTGGAATGCCCGCGAAGTCTCCGGGCGCGCGGAGCGGCGCACGCCCGGAGGAAGCCAGGAGTCTTCGCGTTTGGCAGCGCGTTTTATCAAACTCGCGCGCCCTGGCTCTGCTGCTGACGCGGCGCAACGGTGCGCAGAGTCCGTGCCGCGATGGATGCCATCGCTTTCTCCTGCTGTTCGGCGGGAAGGTTTTTGACCAGCTTGCGATAGGCTTCTTTCAGCTCGGGGTTCGCCTCAAGTTGTTTCATCACGCTATTTCGGACGCGTTCCCGGCGCTCCAGCTTGTTTACGTTTTGCAGGACGAGCATGCGTTCCACGCGTTCCCGCGGAAGACTCTGGATATAATTCCATTCTTTCGGGTTGGCCTGGATGTAGGCATCGATCTTGGTGTTGATCTCCACGTTATCGCGGAGTTTCGGCGAGTCGCCGCCGGCATCGGCGCTCGCGCCGTTGCCATTCGTATTTTTGTCGGATCGTTTCAGACTCATATTGGTTTAAGCAGCGGCGGTGGTTTGACGGAGAGCCTCGATGATCTCGCCGCAGAAAAGATCAACAAGCTCGAAGGCGTCCTCGTGCTCGACCGCCAGGCTCATGAGAAACTCGGGGCCGGGCGAAGCGCCGAGCGTCTGCTCGACTCCTTCACTCGCTTCCAAGTATCGAGAAACCGTGGTCGGAGCGACGGTGACGATGACAGGTTGGGTATCGGTAGTTTTCATATTTTAAAGACGCGTTTCACCATTTGTCTTCTGACTGTGAGGGCTGAGGCGACGAGGATGACTTGCGGTCTTGAGGCCGCGTATCGAGCGCGTCCAGGCGTTCCCGCAAAGCGACTACGTCGCGTTTTAGGGCGACATTCTCTTTGGCGATCCCTTTGGTTTGCCCGACCGCCTTGCTCAGCTCCGTAAGATGCTGATTCAGAGCCGCTGTTTGCTCAGTGAATTCACGGGTCGCGGCGCGTTGCTTGTTCACCTCGGCAACCACTGCGTCGTTCGGAGCAGGCAAGGGCCTAACGATCATATCTCTCTTTGCCGGTGCGGCTCCTTTTGGCGGCCGAAGATCCCATCTCGCGCTGTTGTCCACGCGGTAGATCGGATGTCCCTCGTGCATGACGAGCGGATCGCGCGCATCGACATAACGATCGATGCGGTATTCAGTGAGTTGATCGGGAATGCGCAATCCAGTAGAGCTGACGGGCCGTCCGACCGGCACGGCGCGGGCGACGGTGACTCTTTTCGACGGGTGGGAGGCGCAGGCCGAAAGCAGGACGAGCGGGATTAAGAGAAGACGTTTCATAAATTGAGATTTGGTTGAAGCATTGTGGTCGAGGGGTGGGATGAAGAGGGCTCGGAGCCCGGAGCAATCGACGGCACGAACGACAGCTGCGGTTGCGGTGTTGGGGCAGGTATTTCTGCCGCTGGAATCGTCGCCGTTCTCGTCCCGCCGATTTTGGCGTCGTCTTCGTCAATCGTTTGGGTGACGTAGAGATAGAATTGCTTGCCCGCGGGAACCCGGACGTAGAAGCCGTCGCGCTCGATCGTCTGCAGGATTTGCTGCGCGTAGCGATCGAGAACGCTTTGCGCGCCTTGCAACGGCGCATTTTGCAAAGTCGGCAGCGCGAAAGTACCGAAGGCGGTCACCTGATTCTCGGTGAGTGCTGACGCGGCTCCGCTAAGCAAAGTCGCGATGTAAAGCTTTACCTCAGCGAGATTGTCGGTCTTAAGGAGCTTGCCGCGTAGCCCGGCGCTGCCATCGGTAATTCCCCAGTCGCCGGTGTCTGGATCAAGTTCATGATCCAGGGCGAGACCGGGAACATTCAGCTCCTTTCCATCTTGCCAGACAAGCGTCCATCGTCCGCTACTTGCGATTCGTTCCCGCGCACGATCAACTTGCGCTGTGCCATGCACTTCGGTGCCTGCGGGAATGATCAACTGTCCGTGATGGAAGATGTCTTCCGTGACGAGGCCGACGATTGGGGTCTTTATCGAAGAGGAATCAACCGTGATAACCAGTTCACACGGAATCAATCGTCCAAACGGCGCGTACTCTTCGCTGAGCTTCTTTTCCTCCTTCGTTGGAGCCACGGGTGTCTCTGCAACCAAGCTCAGGGCTGGCAGAGGCGGCGGTGTTGCTGATTTGGTAGGCGCTGGCGGTGGTGACGCTTCGGGCTCTGCGCTCCGCGCGTCGAACGGAACCATGTCACGCCGGACCGTTTGCGGCAGTTGCGACACCTTCTCAGAAGCCTTGGCCGTAGCTTTTCCCGGACTTAGGGACAGGCGTTCATGAATTGGTCGCCGGCTATTGACCAGCATTAGGACAATGGCCAGTCCCAGCAGGAAGAGCGTCAGGGCGCCGGTGGGCGAACGGAAGAAATTGAGAAAGCGGCGCGGGTTCATTGTAGAAGAGGAGCGGGTTCGATGTCTTTGGCGTCCGGCTGAGCGGCGTCGGTTGTCGGCTCACGCCGTGAAAGCGCGAACG
>JACDGM010000091.1 GCA_013815325.1 Chthoniobacterales bacterium | reverse complement strand
TCGAGAGATCGGCCTGCGCCTGCGCGATCGAGACGCCGGACTTGAGCCGCCCGATGCCCACCACGCTGTGGCTCCCGCGCGCTTCCGTCGCCGGCTTGAATCCCTCCGCGTTCGACGCGTCTTCCGCAATCGTCGTGTAGAGGTCGACCGCTTCGGTCTGGATCGGGAATTGGAAATGCGCCGGCATCACGCCGATCACAGTGTAAGGCCGGCGATCGAGCTGGACCGTGCGGCCGAGCAGATTCTTGTCGCCGCCGAAATGCTTCTGCCAGAATTCGTAGCCGAGAATGACCTTAAAGCCGCCCGGGCCGCCTCCCGCCTGTTCATCGGCGCGGACGAAACCATGGCCGAGCAGCGGCTGCACTCCGAGCGCGTCGAAGAACTCGCCGCTCGCTTTCACGCCGGCGAGACTCTGCGCGCCGTCCGCGTCAGTGAAGGCAACGCTCTCCTCGTGATAAACCGCGCTGCTCACCAAGGTGTGGTTGTCTTTCCGGAAATCGAAATAATCCGGATAGGAGAGTGAGTTGAGCGATTCTTGGCCCGTGTCGTCGTGCCGGTTGGTGCTTCCCATCGCGACGAGCTGCTGCGGCGCCGGAAACGGCAGCGGCTTCAGGAGAACGGCGTTGACGACGCTGAAGATGGCGGTGTTGGCGCCAATCCCGAGGGCGAGCGTGAGAACCGCGACGAAAGTGAAGGCGGGCGATTTGCGGAGCTGACGGAGTGCGAAGCGAAAGTCGTTCATAGGGTTAAGCTTTATTCGTTAGTTAGGAGGCGGTGTCGGAACCGGCTCGGCCAGAGCTGCGGTCGGCTCCAGATAGAGACGCCCATGAGGGGCATCGAAGGTGATGATGAACCGCCGCAAAAGCTCCATCCCAATGGCTGGACGCGGCCCGCCCGGTCCCCAGACGTGCCTAACGAGGTAAGGACCGATTTTGACGGAAGTAAAAACGCCGGAATAAGACTTAAAATCTTCTCCCAAGCCGCCGCCCAGGGTGCTGCTGCGCACTTCGGCCGATTGCTTGACGATCTCGTCGTTGACCGAGGATTCTATCCCGGTGTCGATCCGCAGCTTGTGGGTTACGGTTTTTCCGGCCGGGACTTCCAGCGTCGCCTCAAGAAAAAGCTTGTCCCCCTCGACGAGCAACGGAATCGACGCGCCGCCTGCTTCGTAGTGATAGGAGGCGGGATCGAAGACGCTGAAGGTCGAGCGCACCGGATCCATCCGGACCACATACTTTTTGAACAATTCCGCGCCGACCAAGCCTTTGACTGAGGAAGGGATCGGGACCTTGCTCAGATCGATGACCCACGGCTCCGCGAGCTCGACCTTCACGCCGTTCAACGTCATCACGGCTGGCGGGGCGACAGACTTTGCGACGTCGCCCGCTCCGTTCCCTGTCGTGGAGGGAGCGCTCTCGACTTTTAAGCTAAGCTCCTTCGCAAATTTCGGATCGAAAACAGTGTGCGATGCGCCGGAATCGACGACGAACAAGACGGCCGCGGACTTGTTGATGCTAGCTTCCACTAGCAGGAGCTGACCATCCCGTTTGAAAGGAAAGGCGCCAAGAGGGGCCGGCGCTGCACTCATCGAATAAGCGACAGAGAATAAGAGAGCGGCAATGATAGCGAAGGGAGGAGGGTTCAGGCGCGGATGATTCATAGGATTGGATGAGGGTGCAGGTTGGTTGTGTCTTGTCGGGATGGAGTGGGCTTCAGTCGCCCGGAGGGCGAAGCGCAGATCGTTCATGGTCGGTTATTCGGCTCGCAAAGTGACCATGGGGTTGATGCGCGCGGCACGGCGCGCGGGAATCCAGCAGGCGATGAGCGCGGCGCCAGCGAGGACCAAACTGACCGCGAGGTAGATGACCGGATTGGAAACGTCGACCTGAAAAAGAAGACTGCGCATGACCCGCGAAAGGACGATCGCGCCCGCGAAACCGATACCGAGCCCGATGACGAACAGGCGCAAACCTTGCCGCAACATCATGGCGGCGATCTGGCCGCGGCGCGCACCGAGCGCGAGGCGGACGCCGATTTCGCGCGTGCGCCGGAGTCCGTTGTAAGCCATCACGCCGTAGAGCCCGATGACAGCGAGGATCAGCGCGAGACCGGAAAAGGCGGTGAGCAAGGTTGTCATGAGACGGGGCGTCGCCCACGTCTCGGCAACGCGCGATTGCATGCTGCGCACCTCGAAAACTGGCTGGGCAGGATCGAGCGAGGCGACTATGTCGCGCAATGATTTCTCGAGACTATCCGGAGGCAGGGATGTGCGCAGCAGGATGACCAAACCGGTCTGCGGTTGCTGCAGCATCGGAAGATAAATCTGCGGCAACGACGTCTGTTCATCGAAACCGTAAACCTTCAGATGAGGGACGACGCCGACGATTGTGCGCATCTTTCGGCCGCTGTCATCGGTCTGAATGCGGATCCGTTTGCCGATCGGATCCTGCCCGGGGAAATAGCGATCGGCCATCAGCTGATCGACGATAAGGATGGGCGGCGCACTCTTAGTTTCGTTAGGCTGGAAGGAACGTCCGCGGAGCAGCGGCGTTTGGATGGTTGGGAAGTAATCGGGCGAGACCACTGCCATCTCGGCTGAAGGTTGCCGGCCGGGCGGAGGTTCCGGTGCGCCCTCTGGGAGGAAGCCATCCTGCCAGCCGGTCATGAAAGGTGGGTTCGCGGCGAGCGCGACTTTCTCCAGGCCGGGCAGCTGATGCAGTTTGCCTAACAATGCGTTGGAAAAAACAACCAGCTTCTTCTCGTCTTCGTAGGCTGGGCTGGGAAGATCCACCCGGGCGGTCAAGAGCTGCTGCGGCTCGAAGCCTAACGAGAGCGCCATCGTTTTCGCGAAGCTCTGCAAGACAAGCGCGGCGGTGCTGAGGAGCACAAGGGCGAGCGCCACTTCCGCGACGATGAGCAACTCGCGGGAACGCCGGGCGCCAGGTGCATCGGAACTGCCATGCGCGCCGCTCTTGAGAGCGAGCTGGGCGTCGGCGCGCGAAGCGGTCCAGGCCGGCCAGAGCCCGAAGAGCACGCTCGTCGCGATCGCGAGCAGGCCTGTAAACATCATCACCCAGCCGTCAAGATTGGTTTCCTGAAAACGTTTCGAATCGGGTGGACAAAGCGCGACGAGCAGATCGCGCCCCCAAGCCGCGAAGGCGAATCCAAGCAAGCCGCCGAGGAGCGCGAGGACGAGACTCTCGGTCAACAGTTGCCTAACGATCTGCCAGCGTGTCGCACCGAGCGCGACCCGGATGGCAAACTCGCGCGAGCGCGCCGCCCCGCGCGCGGCCAAAAGATTTGCGAGGTTTGCGCAGGCGATGAGCAGCACCACCGCGACCGCGGCCAGGATCAAGGTGAGGCTGGCCCGATACTCGCCCACCTGGTTCTCGAGCAACCGCGTGAGGTTGACGCCGATCTTGGAATTGGATTCCGGATAGAGCTGGGTCAGGCGCGCAGCGATCGCCTTCATCTCGGCGTTTGCGTCCTCTAGCGACACACCCTTTTTCAAGCGGCCCCAGCCAAAAAGCCCCGGATGATTATCCCGCATCGTCCAACTGGTGCCGGTTGCCCGGTGCATCAGCGGAAACCACACTTCCACCGTGCGCGGCGAGAACATCCGCGGCCCCATTACCCCGATGACGGTGTAAAACTGGCCGCCGAAATTAACCGCACGCCCGAGCACCCTCGGGTCGCGCTGGAAAACGCGCTGCCAAAGTGGATCGCTGATTACCGCCAGCGCCGGACCGCCGGCGCGATCTTCCTCCTCGGTGAAGACGCGCCCGAGCTGCGGCGCGAGTCCGACGACCTTGAAGAAATTTGCCGTCACGATTGCGCCGGAGACCTGCTCTGGTGCCCGCCCTTTTACGCCACTCAGGTTGTATGACTCGCGCCGCGCGACGGCAAGTTGCTCGAAGACGTGGTTGTCTTTTTTCCAATCGACATAGTCCGGGAATGACACCGAGATGTTCGGCTGATCGGCGTCGCTCTCCTGCAGGATGACGACGCGGTCCGGGTCCGGATAAGGCAGCGGCCGAAGAAGGACGGCGTTGATCACGCTGAAGATCGCGGTGTTCGCTCCGATCCCGAGAGCGAGCGTAAGAATCGCGACGATGGTGAAGCCGGGCGACTTTAGCAGTTGGCGAAGGGCGACGCGGAGGTGGTTCATGGTAATTCAGGCTTCCAGCCTGACGAGTCGAGCGGGCATCCTGCCCGCAGATTGGTGAATTGCGCCGGCAAGATGCCCGCGCGACCGACAGCCAGGATGGCTGTGTTACTCATAACGAAGCGCGACCATCGGATCGACTTTGGTGGCCCGGCGGGCCGGGATGTAGCTGGCGAGAAGCGCGGCTGCGCCTAACAAGAAGACGACGATCGCGTAGGTCAGGAGATCGTTGGCGCCGACGCCATAAAGGAGGCTGGCAAGGAGACGCGTCCCGGCAAAGGCGGCGAGAAGCCCGAGCGCAACGCCGATCAGTACGACGCTGAGGCTTTGCCGCAAAACCATCGCGAGCATGTCGCGGCGTTGCGCGCCCAGCGCCATGCGAATGCCGATCTCGCGCGTGCGTTGCACGACGCTATAGGCGATTACGCCGTAGATGCCGATCGTCGCCAGGAGCACCGCGAGCCCGGCAAAGATCGCGAGCAGGAGCATGTTGAAGCGCGGTTGCGCGAGCTGGGTCGCGAGGAAGTTGCTCATCGGCGCGAGCTGCGGGACGAAGAGGTCTTTATCCACTTCGTGCACCGCGTTCCGGACCGCGGCGTCGAGCCCGCCGAGATGTGGGGTGGCGAGACGCAGGACGAGATCCAGACTGCGGCCAGCGTACAGCGCTAAGGGAGAGTAAAACTCCGGTCCCGGCTCGGTGTTCAAGGCTTCATGCCGCGAATTGCCGACTACGCCGATGATCTCAACTGCACGCGCCTGGCCGTCGGGGCGATCGAGGAGCAGTTGTCGACCGACGGGATCGCGCTGGGGGAAGAAGTGGCGCGCGAAAGCCTCGTTGATCATGACGACGAGCTTTGAATTTGCGTTGTCGTTAGGCGTGAAGACCCTTCCGCGAAGGAGCGGGATTTTCATGGTGTAGAAATAATTCGGCGTAACCACGAGTCGGGTGCCGCTCGGGTGCTGCCCCCGGGGGAGCGGCGCGGCGCCGCCGATGGTGAAGGAGGAGAAACGTGTGTTCCCGCCTAGCGGAAGTGGGTCGACCCCGCCGACGAACTGCAGTCCGGGAATCGCCGCCAATTTCGCCTCGATCGCCTGGAAGGTGCGGATTTGCTTCCCGTCGTCCTGGCCGTAAAGCGCGCGCGGCAGAGTGATCTGCGCGGTCATGAGCCGATCCGGGACGAAGCCCGGATTGGTCGCGCGCAGATTAAAGAAGCTCTTGATTAGCAGGCCGGCACCGCTCAGGAGAAGCAGTGAAAGGGCGACCTGCGAAATAACCAGGAGCGCGCGGAGGCGCTGGCTCTGGAGGCCGCCGGTCGAGCCCTTGGCTCCCTGCTGCAGGGTCTCGATCACATTCGGCCGCGACACCTGCAGCGCCGGAAGGAGGCCGAAGAGCAACGTGCTCGCCGTGGCGAGGGCGAAAGTGAAAACGCAGACGCTGGGATTAACCCGGATCGTGCCCAGGTGCGGCAGCGCCTGAAGCGCGAGTGTGCCGAGGACGTCGACGCCCCACCAGGCGAGGAGCAGACCCGCCGCCCCGCCCACGAGCGCGAGGAGGAGACTTTCCGCGAGCAGTTGCCTAACGATCACGGCGCGGCTCGCGCCGAGGGCCGTTCGGATCGCGATCTCGCGGCTGCGCGCCGCCGCGCGGGCGAGGAGCAGGTTGGCGACGTTTGCGCAGGCGATGAGCAGCACGAGAACGACCGCGCCGGAAAGGACGAGCAACGCCGGCCGCACATTTCCGACGACATCATCGTGCAGGGTCGCGACGGAGACGGTTTCGCGGCCCGTATTCGAATCGGGATATTGCCTGGCGAGTCGGCCGCTGATTGCGTCCAATTCCGCTTTCGCCTGCCGAGTGGATACGCCCGGTTGCAAGCGGCCGACCAGGCTGAGGAAAGTCGCATTCCGATTCTGCGCGCTGGCGCCCATCAGCGAATGCAGCGGGATCGCGTAGTCGATGTGTTCGTCTTCGACCGGAAATTTCCAGCCGACCGGCATCACCCCGAGGACGGTATAATTGCGCGCGGCGAGCGAAATTTGTTGGCCGACGATGTTCGGATCGCCGCCGAATGCCCGTTGCCAGAACGGATACGTGAGGACGACGACGGGCGCCGCGCCTTCCTGGTCCTCCTCGCTCGTATAGCCCCGGCCTAACAATGGCTTGACGCCGAGCACGTCAAAGATTTGCGGACCTATCGCGACGCCTTCGAGCGCCTGCGATTCCTCTGCCTTGTTCAAAACCGTGGCCGCGCGGGTGAACGCCGCCATCTTGGCGAAGCTCCGATTCTGGTCGCGCAAATCGACGTAGTCCGGATACGAAAAGACGTCACGGTCGCCGAAGAGGCCGCCGCCCGTCTGCGCCCAGATCATGACGATGCGGTTGGCGTCGGGGAATGGCAGCGAACGCAGGAGCATCGGATCGATCACGCTGAAGATGGCGCTGTTCGCGCCGATCCCGAGCGCGAGGGTGAGAATGGCGACGAAGGTGAAAGCGGGGGCCTTAATCAACATTCGGAGGGCGTAGCGCAGGTCGGCGATCATCCGGATTTCACATGGTTAGTTTCGTTAGGGAAAGTCTCTTACTCGTTAGGCTAGGGCGGCTCGCCTCATTGCTGAACGGTTTCCTTCTCGGCCGAGACGATCTCGATCGCGCCGGCGCCGCTGCGCAGGAGCAGTTTCTTGCCGCCGCCGTTGATCGTGCCTTTGAGCGAGTCGTCGTCGGAATGCACATTGGTCATCGGCAAATCGCTCCGCACGCTCCCCGCTCCCGTCTCAGCGTCGATCGTTAGGCCAGCGTTGGGCGGAGTTACGACCGTGATTGCGCCGGCGGAAGTTTCGAGACTGACATCGCCGGCAACCGGGGACGAGAGGATGGCGGAAATCGCACCGCCGGAAGTCTCGGCATGGAGCTTCCCGCCAATATTGGCGAGGCGCAATTTGCCCCCGCTGCTTTCGACTTTCGCGTCGCCCGCGAAGTTCATCACCGTCACGGAACCGCCGGAAGTGTCGGCGTGCAGGCTTCCGCGTCCTTCCGTGACTTCGATGCGGCCGCCGCTGGTGTCGAGGTTGATCTTCGCGTCGCACGCCGTCGTCTTGATGTCGCCGCCGCTGGTGTCGGCGTGAATCTCGCCGTGGATGCGATCGAAGGTGAGATCGCCGCCACTGGTATCGACCTTGATCGAACCGCTCAGGCCGCTCGCCGAGATGTCGCCACCACTGGTGTCGAGGTCGGCGTTGAAGTTCGCCGGCACCCGAATGATGTAGCGGCCCTCGGTGCGATTGTGGCCGAGCAGGTTCCAGAACTGCGTGCCTAACGAGTCATGCTTGCGGATGGCGCGGACGATGACGCGGTCGCCTTCGGTTGTGATGGTGATCGGCGCGGCGGCAAGATATTCCTCCTCCTTTTCTTTCGAAGAAGCTTCGATCTTGCGATGGGCGTCGATCACCACTTTGTCGTTGTCGCCCGGGGCGAGGTCGATCGAGCCGAACTCGACGTCGACGACAATGGTGCCGCCTGGTTTGGCGGCGCGCGTTTCGTGAATATTTTCTTCCGTTGCGGCCGCCGCGCTGAGCGTGGCGAGGACGAGAAGCGAGGATATGTGGAGCAGTGGTTTCATAGTTGGTTTGGTTTAATCAGCGGGCGTAACACAGGCTTCCAGCCTGTCGTGTCGCGCGGGCTTCCAGCCGGCGCAGACTGGAGAGACTGCCGGCAGGATGCCCGCTCGACCTGACAGCCAGGATGGCTGTGTTACGCTTTGGTCGGGAGACATGTTCGTTAGGCAAAGGGTCATTTTACAATCCAGCCGTCGCGCAGTTGGATGACGCGGTTGCCGTGGGCGGCGTTGATCTCCGAATGCGTCACCTGAATGATGGTGATGCCTTCGCCATTGAGCTTCTTGAAGAGCTGCATGATGTCGTCGGCCTGGCTCGAATGCAGATTGCCAGTCGGCTCGTCGGCCAGAATGAGTTTCGGCTTCGCGATGATGGCGCGCGCAATACTGACGAGCTGTTGCTGGCCGCCGGAGAGTTGGCGTGGGTAGAGATCTTTTTTTCCGACAATCGAAAAGCGATCGAGCGTGTCGGCGACGAGGGAGGTGCGTTCCGATTTGCTGTAACGGCGATAGGAGAGGGGAATGTCAAGATTTTCGTAAACCGTCAGGTCATCGAGCAGATTGTAGTTTTGAAAAACGAAACCGATCTGCTCGTTGCGCAGGCTCGTGCGTTCTTTGGGTTTGAGCTGATGAATCGCGGCGTCGCTCAGGAAATATTCGCCGGTCCATCCAAAATCGTGCATGCCTAACAAGTGAAGGAGGGTCGACTTGCCCGCGCCTGAAGGCCCCATCACGGAAACGAAATCGCCTTCTTCGACCTTGAGATTGATGTCGCGCAGAACGTAAAAAAACTGCTGTTTGGCCAGCGGATAAACCCGCTCGACGTGTTTGAGTTCGATTAGTGGATCAGACATAAACCTTATTTCGTTAGGGCAACCATTGGGTTGAGTTTGGCGGCCCGCCGCGCGGGGAGATAACAGGCGAGGAACGCGGTGAGCAGCACGAGGCCCGAAATTGTGAGGAATGTATCGTCCATTATTCTTGAGCGAGGGCGGTAACAGGGTTCACCCTCGCGGCGCGGCGCGCCGGCCAATAACAGGCGACGAACGCTACCGAAATGAGAAGAAAGAGAATCGCCGCGTAAATCGTCGGATCAGCCGGGCGCACGTCGAAGAGCAGCCCGCCGAGAGCGCGGGACAGGAAAAGCGACGCACCAATGCCAATGGCAGCGCCGATAATGGCGAGGAGCATTCCCTGCCTGGCGATGAGCCGCAGGACGTCGGCGCCTTTCGCTCCAAGCGCCATCCGAATGCCGATCTCCCGCGTTCGCAGCGTCACCGAGTACGCCATCACGCCATATATTCCGATGGCCGCAAGCAGGAGTGACGCCGCCGCGAAGACGCTTAGGAGCAACATTGAAGCGCGCCTGGGCGCGGTCGATTTTTGCAGCACCTCCTCCATCGTCTGGACGCGATAAATCGGCTGGCCCTTGTCGAGCGCGAGGACTTGTTGACGAACAGCTTCCGTGAGTGCGGCTGGCTTAATTTTCGCCCGCAGCGCGAGGGACAACAAACCCCATGAAGCATCTTGCGCGTACGGCACGAACATCTGGGGTGTCAGTTCGGCATCCAGTGTCGAGTGCTTCGAATCACCGACCACGCCGACGATCTCGCGCGGGAACTTCTCATCGCGCCAGATGATGATGCGTTTGCCTAACGACGCCTCCGGCGAGGCGAAATATCGTTCCGCGGTCGTGCGGTTGATGATCACGACCATGGCCGAACTTGGTGTGTCGTTAGGCGTAAAATCTCGCCCGGCGATAAGCGGGATCTGCAGCGTCCGGAAGTAACCGGGCGTGGCGACGTCGTACATCGCACCCACCGATTCATCGTTCGTCAGAGGCCGCCCTTCCCGCACAAACGAGCGACCAATCAGATAATTGCTCCCATTGAGCGGCAAGCTCAGCACCGCCGCCGCGGACTCGACGCCCGGCAGTCTCCCGACGTTTGCAACGAGACGTTCGAAGAATTGCGCACGCTGCGGGTTCTCGGCGTATTTCGCGTACGGAAGCGAAATAGACATCGTAAGAACACCGGCCGGGTTGAACCCTGGCTGCACGTCGCGCAGGCGTTGAAAGCTTTTGATCAGCAATCCCGCGCCGACCAGCAACACAAGAGACAAAGCCACCTGTGCGACGAGAAAAAGATCGCGTGTGCGATGCGAGAGAACGCTGTCACCGCCGCTGCGGCCGCCTTCGTTCAGGGCTTCGTTGAGGTTGAGCTTCGAACCGTGCAAGGCAGGCGCTGTTCCAAAAAGGAGGCCCATCAAAACAGAGAGTCCGAGGGCCATGAGCAGCGCGCGCCAATCGGAGCTGAGCGCGCTTAGCCGCGGCAGATCCGCCAGAGCAAAGCTGGCGAGCGAATCGGTCAGCCACGTGCTTAATAGCATCCCTACCGCGCCGCCGAGGAGCGCGAGGAGCAGGCTTTCCGTGAGCAACTGCCGCCAGACGCGAGCGCGGTTCGCGCCTAATGCCGCCCGAAGCGCGATCTCGCGCCGGCGCACCGCGGCGCGCGCCAGAAGCAGATTCGCGACGTTGGCGCAGGCAATCAGAAGGAGAAAAAAAACCGCGCCGAGAAGCGCGAGAAGATACGGGCGCACTTCCCTAACGAGCCGGTCCTGGAGGCGAAAGAGATGCACATCCCAGCCTTTGTTCGTCTCGTGAAATTGTTGCGCCAACCGTGCATTGATCGCGCTGAGCTGCGCCTGCGCCTGCTCGAGACTCACGCCCGCTTTAAGCCGGCCGACCGCTTCGAAGGAACGGTTGTCGCGCGCCTCTTCTGCGGGATTTACCTGGAGCGAGCTCCAGATTTCGGTGTCGCCATTGGGAAAGGCGAAGCCCGCGGGCATCACGCCGACGACCGTCATCATCCGCCCGTTCACACTCGTGCGTTGACCGATCACCTTCGGATCCGCGCCGAAAAAGCGGTGCCACAGATTGTAGCCTAACAATGCCACCGGCTCGGCCGCGACCTTGTCTTCTTCCGGACGAAAGCTGCGCCCAAGCGCCGGCTGAACTCCGAGCGCGGGAAAGAAATCGCTCGTGACCACGGCGCGCGGCACGTGCACCGGCTCGCTTTTTTCCGGCGCGAGAATCGCACCGGCGCTAACGAAGAGCGCCGCGCGCTCCAGAGCGTCGCTCCGTTTTTGCCAATCGGAAAAGTCGGGAGCGGAAAGGTTGCCGTCGGTGATTCCAGCCGGGGGATTGATCGCGTCGAAAGAAACAATCCGCTCCGGATTCGCGTAGGGCAGCGGCCGAAGCAGAACCGCATCAACGACGCTGAAGATAGCCGTGCTCGCGCCGATCCCGAGCGCAAGTGCGGCCACGGCGACAAAGGTGAAGCCTTTGTTTTTCAAAAGCATTCGGACTCCGAAGCGAATATCCTGCAGGAGCGTTTCCATTTTATCCTCGACCGAGTGCGATCATGGGGTCAGCGCGGGTGGCGCGCCGGGCTGGGACGTAGCTCGCGATGAGCGCAACGAGCGCGAGGGCGAAGGTGACGAGAACGAAGGTCGAGAGATCGAGCCGGCTCACGTCGTAAAGGGCCGAGCGTAAGACGGAGGTGCTGAGGAGCGCAGCGAGCAAGCCGATCACAGTGCCGGCGCCGATGAGCAAGCCAGCTTGAGAAATGACGAGGCGCAAGACGTCCGCGCGTTGCGCGCCGAGCGCCATGCGCACGCCGATCTCGTGCGTGCGTTGCGTGACGAGGAACGACATCACGCCATAAATTCCAACCGAAGCGAGGACGAGCGCGACCAGCGCGAAGAGGCCGAGCAGAACGGTGGAGAGCCGGCGGGGCGCGATCGATTCGGCGGTGACTTGTTCGAGCGTTTTGATGTTAGCCAGCGGTTGCTCGGGATCGAAGGCCTGCAACTCGCCGCGAATGGAGGAGACGAGCGCGCGCGGATCCTGCAGGCTGCGCACGGCGAGAATCATCCCGCGAAACGGACGCTGCGGGTGAGTCAAATAATATTCGGGCTTCGCCTGCGCATCGAGGCCGCGATGGCGGATGTCGCCGACAATCCCGACGACGGTGAACCAGGCGATCTTTTTCGGGTCTTCGTCGTTGAAGTTGATCCGCTTGCCGACGGCGTCCTCCCCGGGCCAATACTTTTTAGCCATCGCTTGATTGATGATGACGACACCGGGCGCATCGGCGTTATCGGCTTCGGTGAAGTAGCGGCCTTTGATGAGCGGCGTCTCGAGAACGCGAAAATAATCCGGCGAGATGATGCGAATCTCTTCGTCCGGGAAAACGTTAGTCTGCTTTTCCGGCCGCCCTTCGATATGGAATGAGCTGTCGCTGTTCGAGCCACTCAACGGAATAATGGAGGTGAGCGCGACGTGCTGGACGCCCGGAATGCGCGCCACGCGCCGCTCGACTTCCGCGTAGAAATCGATCACCGGTTTGCCGCGCGGATATTTTAATTGCGGGAGCGACAGCTCCATCGTGAGGACGTTTCGCGGGTTGAATCCGGGATAGACCTGTTGCAAGCGGACGAAGCTTTTCATGAGCAATCCGGCGCTGATCAACAGGACGAGCGCGAGGGCGACTTCGGCGACGACGAGCGCATTGCGGATGCGATTGCGGCGCACGCCGCTGGTCGCTCCGCGTCCGCCTTCCTTGAGCGCTTCGGTCAGCTCGGGATTTCCGCTGGCCAGAGCCGGAACCAGCCCAAAGAGAATTCCGGTGCCGACCGAAACGACGAGCATGACGAGCAGGACGCGAATATCGAGATTTGCTCCCGCGATCCGCGGGACCGTGTGTGCGCCGAGGGTGCGAAGAAGGTCGAGGCCCCAGACCGCGAGAAGAGTTCCCGCGGCGCCGCCGACGATCGCGAGCAGGACGCTTTCGGAAAGCATCTGGCGCAGCAAACGCATCCGGCTCGCGCCGAGCGCGACGCGAATGGCAAACTCGCGCTCGCGCCCGCCGGCCCGCGCGAGGAGCATCGTGGTCAGGTTCGCGCAGGCGATGAGGAGGACGAGCGCGACCGCGCCTAACAAGATCCACAAGGCAGTGCGCATTCCGCCGATGACCTGTTCGTGCAGCGAATAGAGGGAGGCGCCGAAGCGAGTTTGCGGACTGTAGTTATCAGGAAACTTCGTGATCCAGCCGGCGTTGATCGCGTCTATCTCGGCCTGAGCTTGCTGCATCGTCACGCCCGGTTTGAGCCGCGCGATCACGCCGTAACTGCGCGAGCCGCGCGACTCGAGATCGTTCTTCGTAAAGGCGATCGGTTTCCAGATATCGACCTGCCCGGCGAAATTCCCCCCCTGGATGTTGAAGAGCGGGATGGGGAACTCGAAGCGCGCCGGCATAATCCCGACGACGGTGAAGTTGCGGCCATTGAGCGCGACAGCTTTGCCGAGAATCTGTGGATCGGAATTGAAACGGCGCTGCCAGAGCCGCTCGCTCATAACAATGACGCCATCATTTCCTTCGCCGAATTCGTTAGGCGAAAAAACGCGGCCGCGAATCGGCTGGATGCCGAGGACGGTAAATAAGCTGGGCGAAACGACCGCGCCCTGGATGCGTTCCGCAATTTCGCCGCCGGTCAGGTTGAGATCGGCGTAATCGAATGCCGCGATGCCGGTAAAGCTGCTCGTTTGTTTTTCGTAATCGAGGTACTCGGGCGCGGAAACGGGAATGACATCGAGGCCTTGCCCGCAAAATTTTTCCCAGAGCAGAACCAGTTCGTTAGGCGCTTGGTAAGGAAGCGGCCTAACGAGCAAAGCGTTGACGAGACTAAAGACGGCAGTATTGGCGCCGATCGCGAGGGCCACGGTGATGGTCGCGACGAGAGTAAAGCCCGGGGTTTTAACCAGGCTGCGGAACGCTAGACGGAGGTCGTTAAGCATAAGATTTTGCTCCGCGATTATTCATAGCGAAGCGCCTCGATCGGGTTGAGTTGGACGGCGGCGCGCGCCGGGAAGTAACCGGCGATCAGCCCCACGACGAGGAGGAGCAGCGGCAACAAAGTAAAGCTGAGCGGATCGTGCGCGGAGATGCCGTGCAAACTTCCCGCGAAGAGCTGCATAAGGAAGTAGGCGCTCGCGAGTCCGATGATGAGGCCGAGGCCGACCAAACGAATCCCCTGGCCGGTGACCAGGCGCATCACATCCGCGGACTGCGCTCCGAGCGCCATGCGGACGCCGATCTCTTGCGTGCGCTGGCGGACGGAATACGACATCACGCCATACAAACCGATCGAGGCAAGGAAAAGGGCGAGTGCGCCGAAGATGGTGAAGAGCGAGCCGAAAAATTTTCGTTCCCAAAAACTTTCCGCGACCACCTGTTCCATCGTCAGGACGCGATAGATCGGGAGGTCCTTGTTCAGGGAGAACACCGTCTTGCGCGCCAGATCGACAAAGCCGATGGGGTCGGTTTCCGTGCGCAAGGCAACGGACATGAAGCGGGAAGCGGCGGCTTTTTGCGCTTGCGGATAATACACGGCGGGAGGCGCAGGCGTGCGGGTGAGCCGGTTGTAGATGACCGGCTGCACGATCCCGACGATCGTGGTCCATTCGGGCGCGGCGTTCCCTGCTTCGAGCATGCGCAAGCGGCGTCCGATCGGATCGCGGCCCGCAAACCAAACGCGCGCAGCTTCCGCATCGATGAGTGCGACCCGCGGCGCCATCTTATCGTCGGCCGCGGTAAAAGCGCGCCCGCGCAGTAGCGGAATGCGCGCAGTCTCGATGAAACCCGGCGTGATCGTGACCTCGCTCATGACGCGCGCGTCCTGCAGGCGCTTGGGCTGGGGTTCGCCTTCGAGGAGAAATGCACTGTTGGCTACACCGGTTGCCGGAAGTGAAGTGGTCGCGCCGGCAGCTTTCACACCCGGCAGCGCGGCCAGTTTTGGAATGAGTTGCTCGAACAGGCGCACCGGAACTTGCTCGTCGGGAAATTGCGACTCCGGCAGGGCGACCCGGAAGGTCAAGGTGCCGGAGGTATCGGCGCCGATGTTGGTTCGTTCGAGATTAATGAAGCTGCGGATCATGAGACCGGCGCCGATGAGAAGGATGAGAGCGAGCGCGACTTCGGCGATAACGAGCCCATTGCGCACGCGCTGGCTGCGACGTCCGCCACTGCCGCTGCGCCCGCCTTCTTTCAAAACTTCGAGGAGGCGGGGACGGGACGCCTGCAAGGCCGGCAGCAATCCCACCAGCAAGCTGGAAACCGCTCCCAAGCCGAGCGCGAAACTGAAAATGCGCCAGTCGAAATCGAAGCGAATCCAGTACGGAATTTCCGAGGGAATGCCGGTTAACATCAAGTCCACGCCCCAGACGGCGAAGATGAGGCCGAGGCCGCAACCGGCCAGGCAAAGCACCCCGCTTTCGGTG
>JACDGM010000190.1 GCA_013815325.1 Chthoniobacterales bacterium | reverse complement strand
CAAAAGCTGCTCCTGCGGCAAGCGCCGCTTGGCGGGGAGGCGCGGGAATTGCGTTATATCCGACATTCGGAAGCGCAGACGGTGCTGGAGTTTCGTCCAGGTGAAACGATGGCACCTACGGCTGCAAAAGCTCCGTCCGATACTTCGGGGCCAACTCTTGGGATTTTTTTCTTAACTCCGCCTGCTCTGTCGGCTCGAGCGGCGGCGGAGTGGATCTGCGGGTCGGCAGGGAGACGCCGACCTGCGCGAAGAACTCTTCTTGCCCAGCCGGCGCACAGATGCAGAGCAATCGGGCCGCTGCTCCGGAGGCGTTGGTGAAGGAATGCGGCGCGTTGGCCGGGATGCTCACGGTTTGACCTGCGTGTATGATTGCCTTTTCTCCGCGGAAGGTGGCTTCGATCTCACCTTCGAGTACGGTAAAGGATTCCTCGAAATCGTGCCGATGCCGCGGCGGACCGCCCCCGGGCGGAATGTGCATGTCGATGAGGCAATAGCGCCCGTCGGTGTCGGCGCCTGAGAGGAGGATGGTGTAGGTATCTCCGACGAGTCCAATGTGGGACAGGCTTTCGTCGGTATCGGGCCGCGCGACCTTGAGGCCGCGTGCGAGGTTGTCGGCGCGTAAGGACGTGACGGGCTGAGCTGTGATGGAGTGTTCATTCATGGGTCTTCTTGGTCCAAGGTGGATACGCTCCAGTTAGATTAGGGCTTTGCAACTCATTCGCTTGCTAGCCAAGAGGAGCGCTCCGCGCGCTATAAGCTGACCGCAAAAGTGCATTCGCCCAATCCCCCCAGGTGCGCAGGCAGAACTGGCCGAGTGTGAGGAGAAAACACTCCCGATCCACTTCATCGCGAAAGATGGCCTCGCGCCGGTCCCCGCGATCGAGCAGGTGATAGACCCCACCCCGTCACATTTGAATCCGCACTGAAGTAATTGATCCCTTACTCACTGTCCGAACAATTGGGGCAACCCCAAAATGACCCTGCCCCCCTTCTTCCCCTTGCTCTCTTCATAGGGGTTAGATCTTGCGGCGTGAATCATATTCGAGCATCTTCTCGCTGACATACGAATGTGCGGGCAAGCTTCTGAGGTGCGTGACCAATAAGTCAAGTTTCGGGCGATATACTGCCTGATCTTCGTCGGAGAGAGTGTCGACCGTATCGGAAAGAAGGCAAAAAGCATGCAGATAATCGAGCAGCGCTTCGCTGCTTTCGCCGACAGCGTCAGAAATGGCGGGATCGTGCAACAGCAATTCCGCGAGGATCACCGTTCTCCCATAGCGCAGACCCCCGGAACTTCGGAGAAGCTGAGACCCCGCCTCTGGCCGAGAGGCGGCACACGCCGCAAAGGTCCATTCCGATTGTCTGCTGCACCTTCTCATCAATGTCCGCTCTCGCCTCGGAGTGCAGCCCGCCGCGTTCTTTCGCAACAATGCTTGCCAAGAGCGCAGCAATCCGCTCGATCAGACGCATGATGTAGTCCCGTTGCATGGCTACGAAACACCTAACGAGAACAAGATGAGCTGCCGCGAGCGAGAGCCCGCGTCGCTGCGGATTGACAGGTTGACCTCATGTGAAACTGAATAGTACGGTGGCTCGCGGTCAGCTCCATCGCGAGGCTGTGTGAAAAGTATTTGGGGTTTCGGATGATCTTGTTCTAGCAGGCGGGGCTCGTTATGTGCAAGCTCCGATTCCAGGATGACTACATCACTGGGAGCAATCGGGAGGAAGTGCTGCTTTTGCCCGAGGCCTCGGAGGACTACCTGGCGCCGGAGAACCCGGTGCGCTTTCTTGATGCTTTTGTCGGGCAGCTCAATTTGGGGAAGGCCGGGTTGCGCCCTGCCCACTTAACGAGACCGGGTGGCCGCCCTCTGATCCGGGAGATCTGCTTCGGCTCTATCTCTACGGCTACCTCAACCGGGTCCGCTCCAGCCGGGAACGGGAAGCGGGGCGCAACCTGGAAGTGATCTGGCTCCTGCGCAAACTGCGGCCCGACTTCAAGACCATCGCCGACTTCCGCAAGGAGAACGGCGCGGGGATCAAGGCCGTCTGCCGGGAGTTCACCTTGCTTTGCCGCAAGCTGGAATTGTTTGGGGGCGAGCTGGTGGCAATCGATTCGACCAAGATCAAGGCGCAGAACGCCAAGGCGCGCAACGACAGCGCGGCACGGGTGGCGGCGCAGATCAAGGAAGCGGAAGAGAAGCGCAGCGCTGCCTGGAGGAACTGGACGAGGCCGACGAGGAAGAAACGGGCCCCGCCCACAGTCAGGTCAAGCTCTTCCCAAGCGGAGACCAGACGTTTTCTCTCCGCAGCGTCCGAATTTACTCTCGCCGCTCCCCTCAGCTTCCCTTCGGTCCCTCCAGCCTAAGCCAACCCTACTTATCACACAGCCTCGCGCATGGTTAGGCTTGTCAGCGCATCACCAAAAACCCGGAATTAAGCTCTCTCTCTCTCTCTCATATATTTCCGATACTCATCTCCCATCGCTTCCGCCAGTCGCCTATCCTCGACGACGCAGAGCCAGACAAAGACGGCGCTAGTTGGAATGCTCAGGATAAGAAGACCGAACCAGCTTCCCATCAGTAAGGGCAGACCCAGGTAAAGCAAGATGAACGCAAGATAGGCAGGGTGCCGGACAAACCGATACGGACCGTCCCGGATAAGGACGTGCCCCTCCTGTTTGACAACGCCGATCGTGAAATAACGACCCAGCGTTTGCCGCGACCAATAGCGTAGACCGAGACCGAGCACGCAGAGCAAAAACCCCGCTACGTTAATTACTCCCCCCACACGCACACCGCCAAAGATCTTCAGCGTCGCCGTGGTGATACCAATAGCGATGGCGGGCAGCAAAATCGCGGCCCACTCCAGCTGCCGACTGAATGGATCCGACTCCGCCATGGTAGAGACGGGTTTGATAAAAACGAATTCTTCGAGCGCGAACCCGATGAGAATGATCAAAAGGGCAATGGTGATACAGGTCATCGTCTGTAGGTCTGCGGATGCATTTCGGAGCCTAACGAGAACAAAATCAGCCACCGCTGGCGGGAGCGCGCGTGGTGGCGGGATGAGAGGTTCGAGTTATAAAACTTGAGCGTACGCCGGCCAGTGGTTAGTAACTGTCTTGGAGTCAAGCGGGCATCGGCAGAGGTTTGAGGGCGCTGTTGAGGACAAGGAGGAGCTTACGCATGACGGCAGTGAGGGCGAGTT
>JACDGM010000090.1 GCA_013815325.1 Chthoniobacterales bacterium | reverse complement strand
CCGCTCTTGATCGTCGCTCGCGTCCCGATCACTCCGATGTGGCCGTTGCGCGTCGCCGCGACGGCTGCCGCCGCGCCCGGCCGGATCACGCCCGTGATCGGCACCGGGCTCATCTCTTCGAGCCGGGAAAGCGCGAGGGCCGACGCGGTGTTGCAGGCTACGACGATGGCTTTGCAATGCTCCTCCAGCAGCATCGCCGCGATTTCAAGGCTGTAACGTTCCACCGTGGCCGCGCTTTTCCCGCCGTAGGGAACGCGCGCGGTGTCGCCGAGGTAAAAGATTCTCTCGTTAGGCAAAAGCCCGCGCAGTGCTTTCACCACCGTGAGTCCGCCAATCCCGGAGTCAAAGACGCCGATTGGTCTTTCCCGGGAGGTCATCACGGTTGAATGAGCAGGGGCGTTCGTCCAAGCGAAGGCTTGCGTGGCGCGGAGAGCCGCGGTGTGGAGTTACCCCACGCGCTGGCGAAGCTGACAAAGCGTATCCGGACCGGCTGCACAGCGAGGAAGGTGACGGCGCACTCCCGCGCTCGCAAGCGCATTCGGAAGAGGCGCTAGGCAGCGTCCCGAAGGCCCGGGTGCAACACGTGGCTCAACTTGAGGAGCAGGTTGCGCGTCGTAAATGGCTTGAGCAAGCAGGCGTCCACTTTGAGAATGGCCATCTCCGCTTCCTGGGATTCGTCGTTCCGGCCGGTTGAGACGATGATTTTAATTCCCGGTTTGATCCGGCGCCGCGCGCGCACCAGCATCAGGCGGCCCATGTCGGCATCGGTAATATCGGTCACAACCGCCGCGACGCGGCCCGCCTGCTGCACGAAAAGAGCGAGCGCGTCGGGCCGTGCTCGGCCACTGGGTAAGTATCCTTGATCGGAATCAGCCCAGTAAGCGAAGGCGTGCGCGTCGTTGTTTGGAATTGTCCACATGTGATAGAGACTGGGTTGGCGCCGGCCTGATACAGAGCATTGAACATTCCCAGTGCTGAGACACCGGCATCGGATCGGCGTCGCTGTTAATAAAGTACACCGGAATGTTATCCGAGCTCGCGTGGGCAATGGGTGAGTCATTCCACTGACCCAAGGGTGAACCCGGTTAGTGGAGTTATCAAAATCCCTCACAACCTGGAGAGTCACACCGCCGTGCGGTCGGACAAATCATTGGCTCCTGACAGAGAGGCGAAAAAGCAAGAGCAGCGGGAGCGATAACATCGCCATCGGCCGCTCCGCCGGGCTCAACCTGGCCGGCGACAGCAACATCGTCATCGGCCAGTTCGCCGGGATGAATCTCATGCGGGGTAATAATAACATCGAGATCGGCAACGAAGGCGGGCCGAAAGATTCCGAGACATCTACCTGGGCGACCCGAGCAGGCAGAAGAAAACCTTCAGAGCCGGGATTAGCGGCGTGACCGTTTCAAACTTCGTTGCAGTCATGATCAACAGCAAAGGGCAGCTCGGTGTGACCACTTCCTCCGCCAGCTACAAGGAGAACGTGAAGCCAATGGAGAAGGCAAGCGAAGAGATCCTCTCGCTTCAGCCAGTTACCTTCCATTGCAAGAAAGGGCTGAATTCGTTAGGCACGGCGCGGTTTGGCCTGGTTGCCGAAGAGGTGGCGAAGGTCGCTCCCGAGCTGGTCGCGCGAATTCCTCAAGGAGCATGGCAAGGTGGAAGCCTTGGACGCGCGGGGGCGGCAATTTCAAAAGACGATCGCCGCGCTGCAGGCGACCCTGAAGGAACAGACCGCGCGCATCGAGCAAGTGAGCGCGCAAGTGCAGATAAGGGAGAGCGCAGCCCGCCTCGTTTCGACGAACAAGTAGTTACCTGCGTTCGCCGCGCCCGCCATCTTTCGCGGATCTCGTAACGGCTTGCGGCCAGAATATTCGACGGCCATGCCGTCGATGTGCAACGGGGCCACGAGATCTGGATCGACGCGCACAATTTCCAGGGCTGGCTTGATTCGTTAGGCGAGAGACTTCCCAAGCCTCGTGGCTCGTATCGGTTAACCTGAGACCTGGCTTCCACCTCGCAAGACTGGATGCGTGAAAGCGCGTTTGTCCCGAGCGACATGCTCCAGTCTCGGCCTGGAGGCTACGCCGCGGCGAGTCCGCATGTCACGTTCCATCGCCGCAGCCTTACGCTGCGGGCACATACGAAGGCGTGTTGCGTTTCCTTTCTTCCATTTTGACCAACACTAACCATTCAGTTCACCGACGATCTTGGGCCGCCAATGCTCCGCGAACGCGGCAAACTGCTCATCGAGATTCACCTTTTCGATCGCGCCGCAAGGAGCACAGCGGCGCCCCTCTTTTCGTTTTGCAATCACCTGGCGCCCTCCGATGATTGCTCCCCATGACGGAACTCTCCAAGGCGTACGAGCCGCAGGCGGTGGAGGCGAAATGGTATTCCCGCTGGTTAGCGGACGGGGTTTTTAAGGCTGATCCCGCGTCGTCCAAACCGGCGTATTCCATCGTCATGCCGCCGCCTAACGTCACCGGCGTGCTCACGCTGGGCCACGTCCTCAACAACACCATCCAGGACATCCTCGCGCGCCGCGCGCGCATGTCAGGCAAGGAAGTCCTCTGGCTTCCCGGGCTCGATCATGCCGGGATCGCGACGCAGACGGTGGTGGAGAGAAAACTGCGCAGAGAGGAAGGCAAAACGCGCCACGACCTTGGCCGCGACGAGTTCGTTAGGCGGATCTGGGAATGGAAAGAGAAGCACGGCGGCATCATCATCGAGCAGCTCAAGCGGCTTGGCTGTTCCTGCGATTGGTCGCGCGAGCGCTTCACCATGGACGCCGCTTACTCGCGCGCCGTGCAGCAGGTTTTCGTCGATCTTTATCGCAAAAAATTGATCTACCGCGGACGCCGGATGGTGAATTGGGATCCGGTTGCGCTCACCGCGCTTTCCGACGAAGAAGTTATCCCGACGCCGCAACAATCTTCTCTCTATTACGTCCGCTACGAACTCATCGACGAGCCGGGGCGTTTCCTCGAAGTCGCGACCACACGCCCGGAAACCATCATGGCCGATGTCGCGCTCGCGGTGCATCCCAACGACGCGCGCTATCGCTCATGGTTAGGCAAAAAGGCGTGGCGGCCGCTCGACCGCGCGCCACTCCCGATCGTGGGCGACGCGGCTATCGATCCGGAGTTCGGCACCGGCGTGCTTAAAGTGACGCCCGCCCACGACAAGGTCGACTTCGAGATCGGCCAGCGCCACGACCTGCCGGTGATCGACGTCCTGCATCCCAATGGGAGAATCAACTGCCCTGCCGTGCCCGAGCTCGATGGGCTCGACCGTTTCGCCGCGCGCAAGAAATCCGCCGAGCTGCTGAGCGCGCGCGGACTTCTCGTTAGGGAAGAACCGCACGAGAGCACCGTCGGCTTCAGCGAGCGCGCTGGCGTCCCGATCGAGCCGCGCCTGAGCGAACAATGGTTCCTAAAATATCCGAAAGTGTCGGAAGCGCGCGCCGCGGTGGGCGAGGGGAAAACGATCCGCTTCCGTCCAGAGCGTTGGGAAAACGTTTACCAGCACTGGCTCGAAAACATCCAGGACTGGTGCATCAGCCGCCAGCTTTGGTGGGGCCATCGCATTCCGGTTTGGTATTGGCGCGATCAAACATCGAGGGATGCGACCACCGAAGTCGTGGTGGGTGATCCAGAAACCATTTCGGGCCGGAACATCCGGGAGCTACGCGCGGCGGCCTGGCGTTATGCTCGAGAAAACGGAATCCTGGGACAGAGCTTTCTTAACCTGCACACCGGATTCGACATTGTTGTCCAGAAGTCCAGCCTGACGCACGCCTTCTCAAATTTTGGGACGGTCAATGTTAAATTGATCCCTTCGCTTCCGACTCTTCTTCGGCGTGCGATTCGGGTCTGTGGGGTTCCGCATGTTCCTTACGCGCCAGATGTCCGCTGCGTCCACCTTTTTTCCGCGGCGTTCCAACTCGGCTCTCGCCTTTATCAAGTAAAGATAACGGTGAAGGAGCTACGCAGCGGCAAGAAGCTCTACGACCATCAAACCCTTGAGATAAAAAGCGACGAGCCCGACGGTAAAAAGTCTCCGGAGGCGCATCTCCCGGAGGAGAAGTTGGCCTCGCGGCCTTCATCGGGCTCGCGCGTTTTCAAAGTTGCCGAGCTTATGGGCAACGTCAATCTGGAGGAGTTAATGCTGCGCGTACAGCTCGACTCGCCCGGCGAGGGCTGGATGCAGGACCCCGATGTGCTCGACACCTGGTTCTCCAGCTGGCTCTGGTCCTTTGAAACGATGGACGCGGCGACGCGGGCGAAGTTTTACCCGACAAGCGATCTCGTGACCGCGCCGGACATCATCTTTTTCTGGGTCGCGCGCATGATCATGGCCGGGATCGAGTACACTAGAGAGGCGCCGTTTTGTGACGTCTTCTTCACCGGATTAATCCGCGACGGACAGGGACGGAAGATGAGCAAATCGTTAGGCAATTCCCCCGACCCGCTTGACCTGATCGCGAAATATGGGGCTGACGGGCTGCGCTTCGGGCTCATGCGGATTGCGCCGACCGGCCAGGATATTCGCTTCGACGAAAAGCAAATCGAGGAAGGTCGCAATTTCGCGAACAAGCTTTGGAACGCGGCGCGCTTCCGCCAAATGCACGGCGGCGAAACCGAAGGTGAGATCAATCCCACGCTTCTCACGAGCGACGACAAATGGATCCTTCTCCGCCTCGACGCGGGGATTCGCGCGATCACCCGGGCGCTGGCGGAATACAATTTCAGCGAAGCCGCACAGGCGCTTTATCGCTTTTTCTGGAGCGAGTACTGCGACTGGTATCTCGAGGCGAGCAAAGCCGCGCTCGGTTTTGCGGGAGAGGGAGAGCCGAGCCCGCGCAAGACGAACACGCTTGCCGTGATCGATTTCATCCTCGGGCACACGTTGCGCTTGTTTCATCCGTTCATGCCGTTTATCACGGAAGAGCTTTGGCACGGCCTCGGCTTCAACGCCGATCTGCCGGAAAAACAAGGAGCGGAAACGATCCAGTTCGCACGGTGGCCAGAGCCGCTGGACGACGATTTTAAGAGCCACTACGGCCTCACGCCTAGGGATGAGCAACTGGCCACCGCGAAGTACGAAACGGTCATTGCCGGTCGTGGTCTGCGGCGCGATTTCAACATCGCCTCGAATAAACGGGTCGCTTTCGTCCTCGTGCCCTCGAGTCCGCTGCCCGAGGAAGAGGGGGCGGTCCTGCGCATTTTGCTCAACGCGGAACGGCTCGATCTTCCTCCAAAGTACGAGCCGGCGAAAGGGACGCCGACCGCGCTCACTCCGCTCGGAACGCTTTATCTGCCATTGGAAGGCGTGATCGACGTCGAGGCCGAACGGCAACGGCTCGAAAAGGAAATCAGCAAAACCAAACTCGAGCTCGTGACCGTGCGGAGGAAATTAGCGAACGAAAATTTCATCGCGAACGCGCCCGCCGCGGTGGTGGCGGAGCATCGCCAGCGTGAAACGGATTTCGCCGAGCGACTCCGACAACTGCAAGAGATGCGCGACTCGTTAGGCTAAAGCGGAGGGATTGCCGTTGGATTGCACGGTGCGTTACAATCACCGGAGAGAATGACACGCCTGCTCAAACTTCTGCTCGGCATCGCATTGCTCGGCGCGGCGGCCGTCGCCGTCCTCGCGCTAGCGCGGGGCGAACCGGTGAATGCGCTCTGGATTGTCACCGCAGGCCTTTGTGCGACCGCTATCAGTTACCGTTTCTACAGCAGATGGCTCGCTGCCAAAGTGCTCGCGCTCGATGACAACCGCGCCACGCCCGCACTCGTCGTCGATGACGGAAAAGATTTTGTGCCGACGAATCGCTGGATGGCGTTTGGCCATCACTTCGCCGCCATCGCCGGGCCGGGGCCGCTCGTCGGTCCGGTGCTTGCGGCGCAATTCGGTTATCTGCCCGGGACGCTCTGGATTCTAATCGGGGCAACGTTAGGCGGCGGGGTGCATGACATGATCGTGCTCTTCGCTTCGGTCCGGCGGCGCGGGAAGACGTTAGGCCAAATGGTCAAGGAGGAAATCGGCAACGCGGTCGGCGCCCTCGCCATCGTCAGCGTGCTTGCGATCATGGTCATTCTGCTCGCCGTCCTCGCGCTCGTCGTGGTGCAGGCGCTGGCCAAAAGCCCCTGGGGCGTTTTCACGATGGCCACGACGATTCCGGTCGCGATCATCATGGGCCTCGGGCTTCGCTCCGGCCGCTTCGGTGTCGGGTGGATGACCGTGTTCGGATTGTTAGGCCTGCTCTTCGCCGTCTGGGGAGGGCAATTTCTGCACAATTTCCCTGCGCTCCAAAACTGGTTCCAGCACGATCAGAAATCGCTCGCTTGGGCCGTGATCATCTACGGCTTCGCGGCTTCCGCGCTGCCCGTCTGGCTGCTCCTCACGCCGCGGGATTACCTGAGCACTTTTCTAAAACTCGGCGCGGTCGCGGCGCTCGCGGTGGCCGTGATTATCATCCATCCACACCTGCAAATGCCGGCGCTCTCGCGTTTCATCGACGGCACCGGTCTTGTTTTCGCAGGTCCGGTTTTTCCCTTCGTCTGCATCACAATCGCCTGCGGCGCGGTCTCCGGTTTTCACTCCCTTATCGCCTCCGGCACGACGCCGAAAATGATCGAGCGCGAAGCGCAAATTCGTTCCATCGGCTACGGCGCGATGGTGACCGAAATGATGGTCGCGCTCATGGCGTTGATCGCAGCCTGCGTCCTTCAGCCGGGCGAATATTTTGCGATCAACGCGAAGGGCACGCCGAGCGAGGTGGTCGCGAAAGTTTCCGCCGCGGGGTTTCCGGTGACCGAAGTGGAAATGAACAAGCTCGCGAGCGACCTGGGGGAAAGCACGATGTTCAACCGCGCCGGCGGGGCGCCGACTTTCGCGGTGGGAATGGCGCACATGTTCTCTCGCCTAACGACCAACCCAACCGCACTCGCGCTTTGGTATCATTTCGCGATCATGTTCGAGGCGCTCTTCATTCTCACGACGATCGATGCCGGGACGCGTGTCGGGCGTTTTCTCCTGCAGGATTTGCTTGGCCAAATCTGGCGGCCGCTCGGCGACACGCGCTCCTGGGGCGCGAATCTTTTCGCGAGCGTGCTACTCGTGAGCGCCTGGGGTTGGTTCCTCTATCAAGGCGTGCTCGATCCGTTAGGCGGAATCAATAGCCTCTGGCCGCTCTTCGGTCTGGCGAATCAGTTGCTCTCCGTCATCGCGCTTTGTCTTGGCACGACCATCCTCATCAAGATGGGCAAGGTCCGCTATGCCTGGACAACCGTCGGCCCACTCCTCTTCATGACTGTAGTGACGTTTTCCGCGGGCTATCTGAAGATCTTCTCGACCGATCCGAAAATCGGATTTTTGAGCGGGGCGCGGATGCTCGAAAGGAATGTGGCGGCACAAGCCGCTAATGTGGACTTCGCCCGACAGGCGGTGATTTACCGGCTCAATGCGCTCGTCGCGCTCGCCTTTTTGATTCTCGTGCTCCTGATTGTGGCGGGGTGTGCGCGGGAATGGTGGCGCTTGCTCCGCGGGACCAAGCCGGTGGTGCTGCATGAGAGTGAATTCGTGCCTTTGGCACGGGTTCAAGTTGGAATTCGTTAGGCGGATAATTTTGGACGCGCGGGAATCCTCGCGACAACGGGTTTTGAAAACCGCATTCCTCAGCTAGCGTTCCCGCCTCATGTTTGAGCCTCGCTATATCAAGCACAGTCATCTCCTGGTCCGGCACGCGGAGAAGCTGATCCGTTACCGGCGCGATCGCTTGAACGACGGGACGATCGCGGAGCTGCGCGCGCAGATCGATAAGGTGCGCGCGGCGATGAAAACGCGCGACCAGAGCGCCACCCATGAAGCGTCGGAGCAACTCGACGCGCTTTTGAGCGCGCACACGCCACCCCACAAGGATGCGGTCTGGCGCGAGAATGTCGAAGTGATCCTGGTCGCGATCGTGGTCGCAATCGGGATTCGCTCTTATTTTCTCCAGCCATTCAAAATCCCGACCGGCTCGATGCAGCCGACTCTTAACGGCATCATCGGTCATCCCATGACCGGGAGCGCGCCTAACGTTTTCAAGCGCGCCTTTGAGTTCGTCGCCCTCGGCCGCAATTACATTGATGTCGTTTCCCCTCAGGAGAACACAGTTGAGAGTGTGACCGGCCAAAAATTTCTCTTTTTCTTCACTTTCTCGCGCATCCAGTGCGACGGGCAATCATTCAGCGTGTATGCGCCGCCTGAAATTCTGCAGCAGGATTTTAAGGTTTATCCCGGGAATGTTTATCACACCGGCGAGGTCATCGCGCGCGGCGCGATCGATACCGGCGACCAGGTCTTCGTCGACAAGTTCAGCTACAACTTCATTCATCCGTCGCGGAGTAATGTTTTCGTTTTCCGCACTGATCACATCCTCGGGATTCGCGAGGACCCGGTGTCTGGCGCGCCCTACTACATCAAGCGCCTGACCGGCACGCCCGGCGACGAGCTGCGCATCGACTCCCCGCATCTCTATGTGAACGGCGAACTGCCGCAAAACTTCGGCGTCCAGCGCGTCGCCTCGGCGCAGCCGCCCTACAAAGGGTACGGCCCCGGGCAGGCGGTGCTTGCGACGCCAGAGCGCACGTTCGTTATCCCGCCGCATGGCTACTTCGCGATGGGTGATAACAGCTACAACAGTTACGACAGCCGTTACTGGGGGCCGGTCCCGGAAGAGAATATCGTCGGCCGCGGACTTTTCGTTTACTGGCCGTTCAGCCGGCACTGGGGAATCATTCGTTAGGCATCCGTTAGGCGACCGCCATGCTTGCCGCCGTTCCGCGCGTCTATCCGCTGCTCGGGATGCTCGCCGGTTATCTGCTCCTTTTGTTCGCCAGCCCGGTGCGTGTCGCTTTGCGCGATGGCTTTCGCTGCATCCTTCGCTTCAAGCGCCTCTGGCTCGTTTTCGCCCTCCTCGCGCTGGCCTATTCCACTTTCCAGTTTGTCGTCTTCACGCCGCTTAGCGCGACCTCTGATTTCCATCTTGAACAATTCGGGTTTTGGGATTCATGGCATTGGCCCGGCTTCGTGCAGGTCTGGCGCGAGAGCCTGCTCCACGCTGTAGAAGCGGTCGCCGGAATCTTCGATGCCGCTGCCACCACTTACCCACTTTCGGTTCTCGCGGCCCTCCTGCTTCTCCTGAACTGGCGCGGTTTGCACCGCAGCCTGGTGCGCGCGTTGCGCAAGCAATTTGGGCTGGGCGGCTGGCTGATCTACGTCGGTGTTTTGCTCGGCGCCCTCGCCTCGCTCGTCAAACCGCTCATCTATTGGCAGATGCCGGAGTGGATTCATTTTCTCCCGCCCGCGCGCACGCTGCAGGCGTCCGCGGTGGTCGATACGGTGGCGTTCCTTTTCGAATATCTCTGCGCTGTTTACCTCCAGGTCTATCTCATCACCGTCTGCCTCGCCTGGATCAAAGGGCTGCATTTCGGTGAGGAAGCGCTCCTCCGCTTTGCGATGCGCCGTTTCAGTTTTGTTTTGAAATGGCTCGGCCTCCTCGTCCTGGCGAGCACGCTTCTCCTGCGCGTTCCGCTTCTCGTTGCTTACTTTCGCGATGTGCCGGGCGTGCTCGATTACCTGCCGCTTGGCCGTTGCGTCATGGCCGCGCTAATCCTTTGTTTTGGAAGCATGCAAATCTCGCTCGTTTTGCATAACGAAAGCCTGCGCGAAGCTTTCGCCGCGCACCGGCAGTTCGTTAGGTGGCATAGCATCCGCTTCGCCTGGTTTCTCCTTCTCTGTGCGCTTCATTATTGGTTTCTCGCGTTAGCCGACGCGACGGTTCGGGCCGCCGCGATCGAACGCCCGCTCGCGCTCATTCTCTGGACGCTGCTCTTTGTTCTGGCGCGCGCGCTGGTCACCGGCTGGCTGCTCGCCAGCTGGGTCTGTCTTTATCGGCAATGCGAAATCGGTCGGGTCAATCGCGAAACCTGGATCCGCTATTAGCATGCTCGCGCGCATTCCGAGACCGAGGCGGACTTCCCGATTCATCTCCAAGCGCGTGCCGATCGAATCATCGCGCGCCGTCGAGATCACGCGGGCCAGCAAATCGAATCTCGCGCTCGCTTTCGTCTCGTTAGGCCGGGAACGCCGCCGCGACATCAGTGCCTTCTACGCCTTCTGCCGGTTGATCGATGACATCGCCGACGACCCCGACCTCGCGGCCGGAGAGAAATCGCGGCAACTAAGAAGCTGGCGCGCCGCGTTGATCGGCTCGGCACCGGAGGAATCCGCTGTCGCCCCGGAGATTCGTCGCTTGATCAAAAAGTATCCGATTACCCCGGCGATGCTCGAAGAGATCATCGACGGCGTGGAAATGGATTTAACGATCTCGCGCTACGAGACCTTCGAGGCGTTACGCACGTATTGTTATCGCGTCGCGAGCGCGGTCGGGTTGGTCAGCATCGAGATTTTTGGCTATCTCAATCCCGCCTGCCGCGAATACGCGATTGAGCTCGGGCTGGCCCTGCAGATCACAAACATCCTGCGTGACGTCGCGAAAGATCTCGCGAGCGGCCGAATTTATCTGCCGCAAGAAGACATGGCGCGTTTCGGTTATTCGGACGCGGATCTCCAGCGCCGCGTTTACGACGAACGATTCGTTAGGCTGATGCAATGGGAAGCGGAGCGGGCGGAAAGGCATTTCGCGCGGGCGGCCGCCCTCCTGCCGCGGGAAGACCGGCGCGCGATGATCAGCGCGGAGATCATGGCTTCAATCTATCACGCGCTCCTGCGCCGGATGGTGCGCGACCGTTTTCGCGTTTTCGAACGGAGCTACGGCTTAAGCAAGCTGGCGAAAGTTTTCCATGTCACGCGTCAACTTTTTATCCGTGGCTGAATATCCCGCGGGAGCATCCGTCTCAACCCCGCAGTTCGAATCTCAAAACAACATGAAGAAATATTTCTTACCCACGTTTTCGGCCGCGATCTTTACGTCACTTGCCCTCAGTTCTTGTGAGACGCCAGTCGGCCAGGGGGCCGGCATTGGCGCTGCGAGCGGCGCACTCATCGGGGCAGGCGCGGCCGGCGGCCGTGGGGCAGCGATCGGCGCTGGCGCGGGTCTGCTGGCCGGAGCACTCGTCGGCGCGGCTATCGAGTCCGATCAGGAGCGAAACTATCATGCGCCTCCCGGTGGCTATCCCTATGCACGACCGGCCGGCACCCCCGGTTATGTCTACAGCCCTTACGGACAGCATAACGTCATCGACGTGCGCGGGGTCCCAAACGGCGCGTTGGTGCGCGATCCTTCGACGGGCGGCGTTTTCCGCAGGCCGTAGGGGGTCGGGCATCCCACCTGACTCGGCGAGCGATCATCCTGATTGCCGGCTCTTGCCGCCGTGGCAGGATCGTCAGGCGAAATTGGACGTACGCCATGTCTCTTGCGCCGTCAGGCTGGAAGCCTAACGGCCGAGTCAGGAAGGATACCTGACTTCCGTTGCAGCTCGTCGACAAGCCGCCGCGCTTCCTGGCTCATCCGCACCAGCTCGGGCCAGGCCCGATCGTAGCCTTCACCCGGCAGCTTCCGTGTCGCGTCAAGGCCCATGTGCGACCCGACGTTCTGCACACTCGGGGCGTGATCGAGCGAGTCGCTTGGATTGGTGATGAGCGTGCTGTCGCGTTTCGGATCCGTGTTTGCGCAGAGCCGGAAGAGCACCTCGCTCGTGTTATGGACATCGCAATCCTCGTCCACGACCACGATGTATTTGCTAAACATCATCTGCCCCATGCCCCAGAGGCCGTGCATCACCTTAAAAGCCTGGTAGGGAAATTGTTTGCGGATGCTGACGAAGACCAAATTGTGAAAAACGCCTTCCGCCGGCAATGCCATGTCGACAATTTCTGGGAAGTTCATTTTGAAAACGGGCAGGAAAATGCGCACGCTGGCCGAGCCAAGGTAAAAATCCTCCATCGGCGGAACGCCGACGATGGTGGTTGGATAAACTGCCTCGCGCCGATGGGTGATGGCGGTGAGATGAAAGACCGGGTAATCCTCGAGCGGGGTGTAGAAACCGGTGTGATCGCCGAAAGGCCCTTCGGGGCGCGTCTCCCCCGGCTGCACATAGCCTTCGAGGACGAAATCGACATCCGCGGGTACCTCCAGTTCGTTCGTTAGGCAGCGCACCAGCTCGACCGATTTCTTGCGCAGGAAACCGGCGAAGAGAATTTCGTCGAGGCCGTCTGGCAATGGCGCGGTCGCGGCGAAAGTGTAAGCCGGATCACCGCCAAGCGTGACCGCCACCGGCATCCGCTCGTTACGCTCGTAGTAGAGTTTGCCGTGGCGCGCACCGACCTTGTGCACCTGCCAATGCATCCCGGTCGTTAGGCCATCGTAAACCTGCATCCGATACATCCCGAGATTGCGTGCGCCGGTTTCCGGATCACGTGTGTGCACGTTCGGAAGCGTGATGAAGCGTCCGCCATCCTTTGGCCAGCACTGCAGGATGGGGAGTTCGCGGAGGGAAAGTTGATCCTCCTTCGCCAAGGCTACGGCGGACAGGTGGTGGATCCGCCTTCGCGGAACTCCGGCGTGACAGGTGGTTGATGGTTGATCGAGGCGATGCACCACCTCCTGGCAGGCGGCGCTTCTTACCTGCTTCGGCCGCGCGTGGAGCAGATGGACGCCTTGCTTGAGGAGGCTCCAGCCTTCGCGCAGATCGGTCGGCGGTTTGGCTTTGAGAATAAGCTGAATTTCCTGCGCGAGGTCGGCCACGCTCTCGACTCGGAGCGCCAACGCCATCCGCTTTTCCGAGCCCATGGTGTTGATCGCGACGGGAAACTTCGACAGCTTGCCCTCAATCAGCGGCTGTTCGAAGAGCAGCGCCTTGCCGCCGTTAGGCGATTTCATTTCGCGATCGGCCCATTCGGCGATCAAGAGATTAGTCTCGACCGGCACGGAAACCCGCTGCAGTTCGCCCGCCAGATCAAGCGCCTCAAGGAACTGAGAAAAAGAAGCGTAAGCCATTTCGTTTGCCTAAGGCTTCCTTACCTCGATTACCTCGAGCCGGCTACTCATCACTCAGTGGAACGTGCCATTCGAGCGCAGCCAGAACCGGACGGGTAAACCCGTGAGCTCATACACGCCGGCTCGATCAACACTTAGCAGATCTTCCTCCATCCTCGTGCTCCTGATCGTGATTGTCATCGGTAGGCCACCCGAGCTAACGAACAAAGCACTGGGACCTGATCAAACAGAAAAGCTGGCTTCGCTTGCTCGAGGGGATGGCGCATTCAGCGGCGGCTCCACCCATTTCCCATGCTCCCGGATCAAATCCTGGAGACGATCAACCGCTTCCGCTTCGGGGATATTGAATTTTACGGCGGTTTTGCCGACGTAAAGATTCACTTTACCTGGCGCGCCCCCGACATAGCCAAAGTCCGCGTCGGCCATCTCGCCGGGACCGTTTACGATGCAGCCCATGATGGCAATTTTCACGCCCTTGAGGTGCACGGTCGCGGCTTTGATTCGCGCCGTCGTGGTCTGGAGATTGAATAGCGTCCGCCCGCAGGAGGGGCAGGCGACATAATCGGTTTTGAAAATGCGCGTCCCGGCAGCTTGCAGAATGTTGTAGGACAAGCGTAGCGCCTGCCCCGGCCCGTACTCGCCCTGCACTAAAATCGCGTCGCCGATTCCGTCGCAGAGAAGTGAGCCGATGTTGGTCGCGGCACGCAGGAGCGTCGGCAAAAATTCCGCCTGCGGGTCGGTCGCACTCGTTAGGCTATCCTTCAGCAAGATCGGATGGCGCGGCTCCAATTTGGCCGCGAGCAGGCGATAAGCCGCGACCACCGGCAGATCGAGTCCGTCGGCGATGGTGACCAATCTGGAGGGCAAGGACTGATTGAGAAAAGCGATCGCTTCCTCATCGCGCGGGTCGACCTCGGCGATCCCGGCAGCTTCGAAGATGAACTCCGGTTTGTAATCGCCCATCCGATCGACCTTGTGCGCGATTTGGTCGTAAGCCGCCCGCCGGATCGCGACCCGCACCGTTTCCTCACCACCGAGGCGCACATCGTCCAGCGCGATCGTCTCCGTCGCGCGCCTTTGATAGGAGAAAGGATCGAAGGAGATTGCTGATTGCTGATTGCTGATTGCTGATTTGTTTGCGACTGCGGCAATCCGACCTGTGGTTTCGGCCAACGCACGCGCGACCGGAATTTCGTGAATGCTGTCTTCTGTGAGGGAGACGCGAATGGTATCGCCGATCCCGTCGCTCAAAAGCGAGCCGATGCCGATCGCGCTTTTGATCCGCGCATCTTCTCCTTCGCCCGCTTCGGTCACGCCGAGATGAATCGGATAGTTCCAGGTAGCGCAAGCTTCTAGCCTGCTGTCTGCGGGAGGGTGCAAGCTGGAAGCTTGCGCTACCTCCTCTTCCCGGAGCCGCGCGACGAGCAACCGATAAGCCGCGATCATGACCTTGGGGTTGCTCGATTTCATCGAGAAAATGAGCGCGTGATAATCAAGCTCGCGCGCGATGCGGGCGAACTCGAGGGCGCTCTCGACCATGCCAAGCGGCGTGTCGCCGTAACGGTTCATGATGCGGTCGCTGAGCGAACCGTGATTGGTCCCGATGCGCATGGCGATGCCGCGTTCCCGGCTCAGCCTAACGAGCGGGGTGAAGCGCGCGCGAATCCGCTCCAGCTCGGCGGCGTATTGCTCGTCCGTGTACTCGACGATCTTGAACTTTTTCGAGTCCGCGTAATTGCCTGGATTGATTCGAACTTTCTCGACCCACTTCGCCGCTTCCAAGGCTGCCTCCGGCTTGAAATGGATGTCGGCGACAATCGGCACCTCGCAGCCGCGGGCGCGTAATCCCCTAACGATATGCTGCAGGTTGGCCGCGTCTTTGACGGTCGGCGCGGTGATGCGAACGATCTCGCAACCGACTTGCGCGAGCTCGATCGTTTGCGCGATCGACGCCTCCGTGTCCATCGTATCGCACGTGATCATCGACTGGACGCGGATTGGATTCGCACCGCCGACGCCGACCTTCCCCACCATCACTTCGCGGGAAAGGCGACGTTGATAATTGAAAGGCGAATCGCAGTAGGTGCTCACCGCTTGCGCTTGCGCGAGCGCACCCCGTTCTTCACTTCGTCCAAGGCGATGATCATCTTGATGTCGATGCGTTTTGTGGAACCATCGTGAGCGTCTGCGGCGTAGACGGTGCGATAGTTCGACGAGAACATCATGAACTCGGGATGACCGACATAAACTCTCGCTCCATTCGTTAATACCATCTCGAATGGTTGGAATGGAGCGGCCGAGTAAAGTTCGCGAAGCTCTTTGAGGTCCATG